>NZ_JAFCMC010000005.1:0-351179 GCF_018130085.1 Bradyrhizobium sp. AUGA SZCCT0169
CACGCCGTCGTCTCAGCGTAAACCAGCGTCCACCGCAACCCGCCCAACGTCCGTGACGACGGCCGACGCCCTTCTGAGTAGGACGGGATGGGCAAAGATATACACCTGGTTTTAGTTCTGGTAAACAGAAATATTTTTCATTTCGGGGCTTGACACGAATTCCGTAAATCGGAATTGATTTGCCCGACGGGTCAATTGGACGCAGGAGAGCAATGATTTCGTCATTGCAGCTTCGCGACTGATCGCAGGTGACACGCTAACGGGGAAGAGCGGCACCTGCCGGTAAGGTCATTTGAACAAACGTCGGCCCGCACGGGAGCTCAAACTCTATTCGACCAACACGTTGCCAAGGTAGCACCGCAGCATCGGTATTCTGATCCCGGAAACGCACGCTGCGAGCCTTGCGACCGAGCTGCGCAAACCTTTGCAGAGCATCGCTGGAGCGCGAAGGCCATCAAATCAGCGCTCCCATCACCCGCCCAAGAAGGGCCGGCGCAAGCCGGCAATTCCTGTGAGCCGAAATGCCTTTGTATTCCTCGCAGTGCCAAAGTTGAATCTTTTGAGTGTCCGAATTCGCTTTGGCTGGAACCATTGGATTGCCAGAGCGTCGTTTTGAAGCTTCCAGCCAGAAGGCGCCCCCCGACTGCTGGAGGAAAACCCGTATCGTTCGGGTTGGCGGCCCCTCGGTTGGGGCCGTTTGAAAATTCGGAGTTAAGCAGTGATACCTCCTCAGAATAGCCCGGCCTTTGAGCCGGGCTTTTTGTGGCCTACCGCGGCCAGCGCTGACCGATCGCTCCTTCGCCGGAACCATCTGCCCGGTTAAGGGCTTTCCTTCCGGCAGCGGCCAACGGAGATAAAGGATGGCGGTCAACAAACCGAGGGGGACAATGCGCGCAAGGGCGCGGAGAAGAAACGCACCCAGCTGTAAGACGAAGCTCGGCGGCGCCAGCGCCTGGACCAGGCGCAACAAGAAGAGCGGCGAGTTCATGGCCGTCAGGAAAGATCAAGGCCGCGAAAAAGTTCAAGGACGTGCGGCGGGAGAGGTGAGGCGGTCAGATACTTCCGATCGCCCCCAGACCAGCCTGGCGATTGCAGCCGACAAACGATCCAAACAGCCCGACCACGCCGAACAGGAAAGGCCTGGCAGGTCTTGTCGTCTTCCATCTGATGCAAGCCGCAATGGCTGGGGTCGAACATCACGATGCTGCAGCCTCGTTCTTTCGGGACGCACCGACCTAATTTGCGCTGATGACGGGCCGCGACGATTACAAGGCGAAGACGGCAGAGGCTCAGCGAGAAGCGGATCGCGCACCTAGCGAGGTCGAACGAACCGCTTGGCTGCGGGTGGTTCAGGGGTGGCTCGGGAAAAAACAAACCCGCTCCGATGACGCCGAGAAGTAAGTTTGCTGAAAACGGGCACGGAGTTTCGGGAACAAGTGACAATCATTCAATTCGGCGAATGAAGCTCTTCAGACGCAAGCCATTCATCGACCTGGGGCGGTGTTTCTAGGTCCTCGGCACGCTTCAATTCAGCAAGGCGGAACAGGCCAAGCACTACGATTGTCGGGATCGAAACGGCTGCGGTCACCAGCGCCATTAGCTCCAACATGATGCCACCCGATCTTGGCTGTCCCTCTGATAAAGAGCGGCGGGGCCTAGGCTGATTCCAAGGCCGGGCCTACTATCCAGGCGATAACGGCCCATGCTCCGTGTTCGTTCCCATGTGGGAACCAATTTGCGCCACCATCCTCGCGTCGGAGGAATTAGCGCCGACTTGCCAGAGTTGTCTCGGCCGACCGGAACAAGTGGCAACTGCTCCGAGTTACAATCCCCGCTTAATGGAATTTAGACGCTGGGGCCGTTTTTTTACGCCCGCCAGGCCGCGAGGTAGTCCGAACTAGTTCGGGAAGATCAATCAAGTTGCAGTAATTTGGCTGACCCGTTAGCAGCCGCCGTTGCCGGCGGTTGGGGCGGCTCCAGTGCAGCGCCAGTCGCGCTGGGGCCGCCTATCGACGGCTCAAAGGGCCGCCAAACTGAGGCGGCCTTACTTTCGTGGCTTGCCACGCTTTGCGAATGAAATCCCGCCAGCATCGGCAGCGTTGCGCAGCCGTCCGGCTTTTTTCAAGGCTTCCATCTTCGCTTGCCCGTTCGGCATGGTACGCGCCGCTCCAAAGCTTCATCGGCTTCAGCATTGAGGTCACGGATGCGCAGGTCGCTAGCCATGGTCGTCCTCCAGCTGTCTGACCGCTCATCGCTCACTCGACTTCGTCTGCAAGGCGATTGAGGGGTTCGTATAGACGATTGAAGACGTCGCGCTTTGCCATCCGTTGCCAAGCGGATCAGCGCGGCCTCGGCCGCATCCTTGCGAAGCTTTTCGACGGACGCTTGATAATCCTTCATGACTCTACTTCGGCGGCGGAAGGCCGGGCGAGCTGGCCCATTCGTTGAGGTGCGCCGCAGTATCGGCCAGTCCCGCCTTGCGAAGGAGTTCGTCTTTCTCAGCTCCCGGTTGAAGAAGGGAAGCCTTCTCTCGCGCGGCCTTGCCGTATGGCGCCATCCGTTCTGAGAGGGATAATTTTTGTCGGATCCGACGCCGTTGGGGCATGGCGCGCTACTTTCCGTTTGTAGAAGGCGGGAGCGGGCGTTCTCATCACAGATGGAAGCCGCGGATCTCGCAGTGACGAGCAATCTTGCGCCCCGCCCCCTTAGAACGCGAGCCGTATATATTTCGTTCCCCCTCGGGAACCACTTTAAATGAGCTCATCTACAACTGAGTAAGTGACCCTGTCCGGTTTCACCGGACGCTCAAGCGAACAGCTGCGCGCCAGCCGGCGTGAACTTCACATAGGCCGGATTCGTGTTTCCAGAGCCAACCGCGCTCGATTGCAAATGTGAGGCCTTCGCCGTACTCAGCCGGGCCGCCACCGTGGGCAAACAGGAACGGTCCCTCGATCTTCTCGATGTGGATGCGGCCAACGGCGTCCCTTGGGCTTACGGCATCCAAAGCAAGTCCACGCTAAAGGTGGCTGGCGCTGAGCACAAGCGAGCAGAAACGGCCCCAGCCTCGGGGTAGGACGCTGAGGCCGTTTCCATATGTCCGGTATCCGCCAGACGGACGTTCAACGCCGCTCATTGCCACCTGTTCCCGAATGCTGGAACGTAACCGCGTTCTCGCTGTTGTGTGCAGGGCAACAGCGTGGGTGCGGACGATGAAATGGATGCTCGTGGTCCTGGTCGGCGGCATTACCCCCGTGAATACAAACTTGGTGTTTGAGAAGTTCTCCGAGTGTCTGGCTGCGGAAGAACAGATGCGCAAGCACTATGCCGATGCATTCGAGGCCTGGGACCGAGGGGCTGCCATCAACTTCGAGCGTCGGCGGGAATATGCCAGGGCGCGCGATCTGCAGGCCAAACGGCTGCTCAGCAACGTGGG
The DNA here is from genome assembly GCF_018130085.1 of Bradyrhizobium sp. AUGA SZCCT0169. Classification (NCBI taxonomy): domain Bacteria; kingdom Pseudomonadati; phylum Pseudomonadota; class Alphaproteobacteria; order Hyphomicrobiales; family Nitrobacteraceae; genus Bradyrhizobium; species Bradyrhizobium sp. AUGA SZCCT0169. The sequence goes on from NZ_JAFCMC010000005.1 coordinate 3,434, forward strand.
CACCTGTGTGCCCCGCGGGACCGGCGATCCGCAGCCCGCCGCGCCACAAACGTCGACGACGCCCCCGGCTAGCCCCCGAAGTTAGGGTCTTTCGTTAGCTGATAGGTTCCGGAGGAATAGCCGCATCGTGGCCGAAGTCCCCGCGTTGAGGTTATCGTTAAGAAAAAGGGGGCCCGAGATGGGCCCCCTCGCTTTCGACCTTAGTTGTAATCCGAATATTTGAACTGCGGCATCGCCTTGAGTTGCTCCTTGTTGCCGCTCATCACGGCATGATCGGGTACCCAATCATTGGCACCCGCCGTACGCGCGGGAGCCGTGGCCGGGGCTGTGGCCGCGCCGGTCGTGCTATCACGCGTCGTCGCCGGCGCGGTTGTCGTCGCCGGAGCGGTTGAGGCGGTCCGGGCGGGCTCTTCCATGAACTTCAACTTGTCCAGGGAAACGGCGATGTCGTGCTCGCCCATTCCAAGGAAGCCGCCGACGCCGATAACGACAGCACTAACCTTGCCGGTTTTGTCCAGGATGATCTCGTTGACATCACCCAGCTTCTCATTGGCTTCATTGTAGACGTCGAGGCCCATGAGCTTCGATGCGCGCCAGTTTCCCTTGAGCATCATCTTGTTGGAAGCCGCCGGGCTGGTGGTCGCGGCCGGGGCAGCGCGATCGCCGGGCTGGGCGGTCTGGGCATAGGCCGGGGCGCTAATAACGGCAACGCTCAAGAGAGCGGCAGTGACGAGAGTCTTCATTACATCCTCCAGGTTTGAAACAGTTCTTGGAGAACAGAACAGAAGATCAAATGTTCCGGCGGATCGAGGAAGATAGTCCACCACACACAATGCGGAGGGCGGTCGTCCGCAGGCCTTGCGCACTGGATCGGGAACAAGTGGCAATCGGCGAAGTTAGTCCACGTGGGCAAACATGAGGAGAGTAGTATGCCAGTTCTATTACTTTGGGCGGTGCCTGCCGTGATCTTCGTCGGCGGCGTTGGTTATTTCCTGGTCCGCACGGTGAACTAAACCGCAACCTGACTTGATCAATCTGGAGAAGCCCCATGAAGAAGCTTTTGCTTTCAAGCGTTGTCGTCGCATTCTCGGTCACTTCGGCCCTGGCGCAAACCACCGAGTTCTATGTCGTGAGAGACACGACGACCAAGAAGTGCACCATTGTTGACAAGAAGCCGACGACCACGACGACAACCGTCGTGGACAACGGAATATTTAAGACCAGAACCGAGGCCGAAACCGGCATGAAGACCATGAAGGTCTGCACGGAAAACTGATCTTGGCGAATTAGCGTATTCCCCCGATGGGCGACAATGCCTTCGCTTTGCCGTCCATCGGTTATCTACGTAACCCTGTCGAGCTTCGGCAGGGTTTTCCTTTGCCCGGCGTTTTTTTGATTTGCGGCGTTCCTTCAAAATCAATGCCGCGGAACGAGTTATGCCCACCGATCTTCTTCCCGGCGGTGCTCGTCTTCGTTCAATCGCTCCGCGACGTCTTCCGCGACCGCAGGCGTCGTGGCTTCAGCAATGTCCTCGCCGTCGCTTTTGATAATTTTCTTCTTGTTGGCGTGAACGGGGAAGTCATTTGGTTTCAAGCGCTCCGGATCAGCCATGGTTTCTCTCCCTCGTGTGGGGGGACAATCCGCGACGGCCGACCAGGTTTCAATGTGGGGGCATCGCCCCGACAGCTGCGGCAGAGCCGTTCAGACGAACGTCAACGGCGCTGCTCCAGCATTCGGACAAAGCGACGATCGGTATGCCGGCCCTCATATTCATCATCGATGCCTTTGATGAGCTGATCGCCCTTTCCGGGGTCGACTGCCAGCAGGATCGCATCGAGTTTCGCTTCCATACGATCATCGCCTTCCTTGGATTGGGGAGACCCGACGTGGAGCAGGATGGCGAGGCCTGCAACCTGCCAGAGCAGCTGCAGAAACTCGGACTGCCAGTTTTCCAGCGTGTCTCGCATCATCTCGATCGTATAGCCGCTGATCTCAACAGGCTGTTGAAGCGAGTGCTGTTCGTTCACGTAGGCGAACCAGCCAAATACCCAGTGGCCCGACAGGGTGATCACGAACAGCGCTCCAGTCACCCAGGCGAACCCGTATCGTTTCCAGATCGATCTGCGTTTCATCGTTGCTGACCTCCTTGCCGCCGGCTTTCGCATCGGCGCCACGGCTTCGTCAGGCAAAACGCCTTGCCGAGGTCTTCGTTCATCCAGCCTTCACCGGACCATGGGCCCGGAATGGCAGCACCCGGTGTGCGGCTTTCGTCTGATCCGAACGCCAGGAACTTATCCTCGCTTCCTCGCTTTTCCCTGCACGGTTCAGGCCTTTACCTGTTGGCCGCAGGACGTCGATGATGGAGAGCACTTTAGTCAGGCGCGACCAGTTCAATATCACTCCGCAAGGCATCGTCCATAAGCCGACCGACGCAGCCTTCACGCCATATCCGGGCGATCCCTTTTCGGGAATCGAACGCTCAGGTCAACTCGCAAATAGACATCCGAATGGAAGCGGCTTCAGGGCTGAAGACGTCAGGCGGATGATGCGCGAGCTTTGGGCCGAATACGTCACGAGCAATCCGCAACTGTTTAACCTATGAGACGTCCGCGTGCCGGGCGGCATCGAGGTCGCCAAGGCGGGCTAACGGCACCGCCTGTAGAAAGTTTTGGATACGCCACCGCCTGGGCAGCTCAAGTTTCGAAGACGGGCATTCGGAAGTGCTGATCAAGGATCTTCTCGGCAACATCCTCACGCATGCCGCGGTCACCTCGCTTGCGAATGGTGAGGATGGCTCGCGTCCCGTTGGCGATCCGGGCAGGGCGCCTTGACGCCGGGCGCCTCGGCAGCGGTCGCGCAGGTGACGGTAAACCCCTCAAAGCGGTCCGTGAAGCCTGCAGAAAAAAGAACGGCCTCAGCGCACGGGGGAAGCGCGCCGAGGCCGTATAGGGGTCCTATGTCCGTGTCCATCAGACGCGGGATAACGTCGAACATTGCCACTTGTTCCCGGACGGAGCCGAAAAATTTGCAGCATGCCCGGTGAGCCGAAGCAGCACTTTCAGCCGCTTGAGCCATTCCTGTAAAGTTTCGCCTGTAAGTTTCGCCTGTAAAGTTTCGCGCCGGGAACAAAATATAAGAGTGGCTATCCCCGGGACCGAGGCTTTCCAGATCAAGCGCCTACGGCAAGGTCCGCTCGATCGGTGGCCGTGACCGCGGCCACTTGTTCAGCGCGTTCGCCATGGCTGTCCGTAACAAATGCGCGGCGCGCGCGCATGTTCCACCCTGGTCGGCAAGGCGACGGACAGCATCGCTCTGCGGGCTTGCCGCCAATCCGAATTGCAAGGCCGCCTTGTTTGGCAGCAACCGCGAAGTATCGGACCGATTGTCGCCCACCATGTAATCAACATTTAAAAATTAAAGGGCAAAGATTAATCTTTTAAATAAGAATAATAAGCGCGATGATTGTTCGCAGCGTTGTTTTTCGCAACGCGTTGCTAACCCTGACTTGACCCCCGCCGGAGATCCCATCCGGCGGGGTTTTTTCGTTGCCGCTTTCGCGACGTGCAATCGCCGGCTCAGTTTCGCTGCGGCTCACAGGCCCGCCCGGGCCGCTCCACCTGCGTGCCACCATTGACTAAAACCACGAAGGCCGACTTTCGGGGAAGCGTCACGAGATCGTGCTGCTTGGCTTCCGGGCGGTTTGGAACCTGCGCCGTGGTCTCCTGTTGTGCGCTTCGAGCACCAGGCACTGGTGCCAAGGCCGCGCCCGTATGCGCCTTGGATAGCGATGAACAGTGGCGCGGCCCCTCTCAGAACGCAGGAGGTTACGCCATGGATGCCTTGCATATCTCCCGGCCTATTTCCCGCCGGCAGTCGATCGCCGGCCTATCGGTCGCAGGGCTCGCGGGATTGCTCATGCCGCAGGCCTATGCCCAGCAAAAGCGCGAGACGACCGGCGTTGGGATCGGTCAGAAAAGGGCAGCGATCGACGACGAGGATATTTTCACCTTCGCCCTGAACCTCGAATACATGGAGGCTGAGTTCTATCTGCGCGCCACGACCGGCAAGGGCATTAGCGACGCCGATGCCGGCATGGACGCCGGTAGGGTGGTGGGTGGACACGAGGCCCAGTTCAAGGAAAAGGCGATCCGCGAGTTCATCGAAGAGACGGCGGAAAACGAGCTGGCCCACGTTCGCTTCTACCGCAAGACGCTTGGCAGGAACGCCATATCGCGACCGGCGATCGACTTCGACGCCGGGTTCAAGGCCGCAGCTCAGGCTGCCGGATTGCCCGCCGATTTCGATCCATTTGCCGATGACATGTCGGTCCTGCTCGGCGGCATGCTGTTCGAAGACGTCGGCGTGACCGCTTATGCGGGCGCGGCGCCGCTGCTCAAGAAAAAGGAATTCGTTCAGGCGGCGGCCGGGATTCTTGCTGTCGAGGCCTACCACATGGGAATGGCCCGCTCCCAGCTCTACATGATGGGCGAGAAGGCGTGGGAAGCCGCCAACGCGATTTCCGATGCGCGGGATAAAATTGACGGGACCCCCGAGAAAGAAGACGAGGGGATCAGAGTCGACGGTAAAGCCAACTTTGTGCCTTCGACGTCAGATGCGATTGCCTTCCGGCGCACGCCGCAAGAGGTTCTGCGTATCGTCTACCTGACCGACAAGACCGGCGTTAGCAAGGGCGGCTTCTACCCGAACGGAATGAACGGAGAACTCAGGAGCACCTGAACGCGATACGCATGCTGGCGCATGGCTTCGGTAACGATTGCCGCCTTGATGGTTTTTCCCGCGGCGGCACAAGAACCGCGTGCGCTGCTCGACCTGCCGCAACTCGCCCCTTGCGGCGCAACATCACATCCGCGCCTGCCGGAGAAATGGCGCGGCACTTATCTGATGGCGCCTTTCACCAAGGCACAGCTCGTGCTGGCCGAAATCGTCGCTGACCTTACGCTTCCCGCGATGCGGGTAAAGCTTCATGGCGTCAGGCGCGGGTCGCTGGACCTGTTCGTTGCGGGCAACCAGACGTACGTCCTCAAGTCGGAAGGCGCCGCGAACAAGCAGTGCCGCGCTTTAGGCGAGACCGGCTGGCGGCCGCTTACGACAGACTGGCTTGCACCGCAGTCGCTGTGCGCCGGCTCAGCGCCGATCGGCGAGACGCCGGTTGAATGGTGGAAGACAGCTATCGCGCCAGAGCCCGCTAGCTATTGGCTCTGGTACAAGACGTCGGATCAAACGCCGTTCCGCCTCATATTTCCGTTTGCAAGTGATCGGCTTCCGCCGTTCAGCCGATATGCGCTCAGCTATCAGGTTCGATTCGAGACGCTGGACGAGACAGATCTTGCCGAGATCGCTGCCGCCTGCAAACCGGCCAAGCCGGCGATGACAGCTAATCCGCCGCGTGTGCTGGATGGCCTGATCGATGCAATGTCGCAATCGCGCGAATTTGCCGAGAACGAGATCAAGCGGATCATGCCTGAACTGAAGGCAGATTGTGCGGCGGTCCCGTTTTCCGAATGGCCCGAGCAACTCGCGATCACAGGTCTGGTGACACCGTTCGATTCCGATGAAAACCCATACCCGACCGAAGTGCTGTATGACTGGACCATGCCGGCACAACGCACCCGAACGTTCGGGGAAGCGGAAGCTGGGATCACGGTTCAAGACTCGCTGCTTCTTGATCCGCAGGGGTACACCATCACGCACTATCGTGACGGGCCGCCGGTCTGCAGGGCGGTGCTGCCGGGGCCGATCCGCACCGATTGGGCCTCGCGCGCTCCCTGCGAGTGCGCGGCGACGATCGACGGCACGACCTCTCTGTCGCCTTACGGAACGGCTCGCATTCTGGTCTGTCCGCTCGCCAGTCCGCGCGTCGCCTGGAGCTGGCAGGCTCTCTCCGGGCGACCAACGGTGTTCATGGTGACTTCGTTACGAGGGGACGAAGGAAAACGCCTCTTCGCGGCACTCGACTATCGCGCGTGGCTTCCGGGCCATTCGTTCTCGCGCTCCGTGTTTGACAAGCCACCGCAATGCGCACCTGCTGCAGCTTCACGGCCCACGCCATCTTCATCGAGACGATGCTCCACATGCCACCTTGGCCCCGCGCCTCGGCGCTGATCCGCGGGAGAAGATAGGAACGCGGCGTGCGTTCGTTCGTTGGATCTTGGTGGGCATTTATCGGCTTCGAATGGAGAAGCAGATGAGAAAGCTGACATTGATCCTTGCGGCCACCGCCTGTGTAGGCCTTGCGGCGCCCGCGGTGGCCACCGAGAGGCTGCTCGCAGGGCAGGTCGGACCGCAAGTTGCGGACCTGAGTGGGAAGAGCACGATCGACGAGTTCTCGGCAAAGAAGCAGGCGAAGGCGAAGAAGAAGAAATCTGCGACCAGCCGCAGTTCGTGGGGCGGATAGGCTTTACTGCCCGACGCATTCAACAGGGGGCTGGTGCGACCAGTCCCTTTATGATCGGGCTCGGCGCTCGTCGAAACGACGCGCCCTTGTTGATGAGACGCAAATGACGTCGGAGATCATCCGTCGAGCATCGCCGTTGCTGCGTTCAAGGAAAATAGACGTTCCACATGTGGCAACACCCTTCGCCCCGACGGTCTCCGGGTGGCCTGCCACCGGAAGCCCGTCAGGGCGAAGGTGTGGCGGAGCCGGAGGGATTCGAACCCTCGATAGGGCTTTACAACCCTATAACGGTTTAGCAAACCGCCGCCTTCAGCCACTCGGCCACAGCTCCGTAAGGGCGGATATGCCCGACGCAGGGGCGGGCCGCAAGCGGCAGATTCAGGTTACGCCGGGGCCATTTATGGAGGCTGCCGCCCACTGGCGCGCGCGGTACGCCAATTCGCATCTGGCGGCGCCGGTTTGAGAGCTTCCGTGCGGCCTTCCCCGTGCGGCCAGACGGCGTCCATACAATTAAAGCCGGCCTTGAAAGCCGGCCCTGGGCTCATTTCGCGCGTGTGCTGGCTTTGACGTCTTCAAAAGGCGGGATCCGTTCATTCGGGCGACACCCCTGTCAGCGATTCGGCGCGGCTCACCGCGGATTCGGATGAGACGGGTTGCCCGCAAAGGCAAAGGCGCGTTTCGGCCGCCGGTAATAGGGACATTTGCAATCCTGGGGACGGTTTCGCAGAGCCGTTTGTGGGCCGGACCCGTTCCGGTAAAGCAACACCGCGGCTCCATGAGCCTTTATATGGCTGCGATAGATGGTGGCGAACGGGCATTGCGGCGGTCATTTCGCCGATCCTCATTTCACCACGAGTGTGACGGCCTGGCGGGGATTCGGTGATTTTGGACGCTCGATTCGACGCCGCCACATGCCCGGAAAGGGAAAACCGTTCGCCGGCCGGCCACCAGCAACAATTCGGGGGTCAAATGGAACTTTCAAAAAATATCTATTTGAAACAATTGGTTACGAAGAAAGTCTGATCACGTCTGCGTGTTATTTGTGCAACACCCTTTGGAAAAGGCGCTGAGTCATGCGTCTGGAAGCGGTTCCTTTGTTGCGTGTGCAGAAGTCCTCGGTAATTGTGATCTCGCGACGGAGGGGGGCATCCCGAGGTCGTCCCGTTAGGTGGTTCGCTTAAGTCCCTCGCGTTCATGCGGGAGTGTCCGAAGGCGCGAAGCGACTAAGCGGGTTTCAAGGGATTAAGGGAACCAACCTTAGGGTGTTTGCACCCGGCGGATCCGGAACCTTCCCTACAGAGCAACTTGGAGGTTTATCATGAAGATGGTTAAGAGCCTTATTCTCGGCTCAGCGGCGGGTCTGATCGCCATGAGCGGAGCACAGGCTGCCGATCTTCCCGTCAAGGCCAAAGCGGTCGAGTACGTGAGGATCTGCTCCCTGTACGGTGCTGGTTTCTACTACATCCCCGGCACGGACACCTGCATCAAGCTGGGTGGTTATCTGCGCGTTGACTTGGCGCTCAACACCAACAGCGATTACAGCGGCCAGTTCAGCGGCAACAACGGCGCCCGGAACCGGTTCACCAACTACTACACCGCTCGTTCCCGTCAGGACATCAACATCGATACGCGCACTGCGACCGAATACGGCGTCGTCCGCACCTACTTCGATGCGGTCTTCAGCTGGACCACCGGCAACTTCGCCGGAGCCGGCACGACCCCCGGCAGCAGCGCGTATTCGAGCATTGCTGGTGCGCAGGCTGACGGCCTCACCTCGCAGGGTTCGCTCGGCGTCTACCATGCGTTCATCCAGTTCGCTGGGTTCACGATGGGTAAGACGATCTCGCAGTTCGACGCTCCCTGGGTCAACTATCCCGCCAACAACTTCGACAGCCTCGTCGGCGGCAGCGGCATGGTCACTGGTGTGAACCAGTTCACCTACACCGCTCAGTTCGGCAACGGCGTGTCGGGTACCCTTTCGGCTCAGGACGTGGTCGCCTACGGGCAGGCTGGCATCCTGAACCTGACCGGTGCTACCGCGGGCGGCATGATGGGCGGCACCTACGGTGTAAACAACACCGCCGGCACGCGCTCTCCGGACCTGATCGGTGTCCTCAAGGTTGACCAGGCCTGGGGCTTGTTCCAGCTGTCGGCCGTGGCGCACAACAACACGGTTGGCTACTACGGCTCGAACGAAACGACCGGCCACCCGAGCAACAACTGGGGCTGGGCTGTCCAAGGTGCCTTGCAGATCAAGAACATCCCGACTGGTGCGGGTGACACTCTGAACCTGCAGGCTGTCTACACGGACGGCGCGACCCGCTACAACATCCAGAACCTGGCTCCGGCTTCCTACTCGATGTTCGGCAGCACCGGCCTGGCCGGCGCTTACCAGAGCGTCGCCTTCGCCAACGCTCCGGATGCTGTGTACACGGGAACCACGGCTGCCAACGGCAGCTCGCTCGAGAACATCAGGACCTGGGGCTTCCGCGGTGGTTTCAACCACAACTGGGATCCCTACTGGAGCAGCGGTCTCTACGGTGCCTACGCTCAAGTCAAGTACGGCAATCTGGGCCGGACCGCTGTTTGCGCCAACGCAGCCGTGCTGCTTGCCTTGGTTGGTACCTGCAACCCGGACTTCAACGTCGCTCAGGCGGGTCTCATCACTCGCTGGACCCCGGTGAAGGGCCTGACGTTCTCGGCTGACGTGAACTGGACGCGGATCGACCAGAAGTACGCCGGTACGGTTGTTTCCCCGCTCCTCGCGGCTCCGGCGAAGCCGGCCACCGTGTACGAACTGCGCGATCAGGACAGCATCGTCCTGCTGCTTCGCGCTCAGCGTAACTGGTAATCCAGTTCGTCTGATCGATCTCTAGCTGAGCCCCCGGCAGGAAACTGCCGGGGGCTTTGCCTTATTGGACCGAGTTCCACTGACCGCGTTCCTTGCAGCCGGGGTAAAGCGCCACAAAGGCCGCAAGACCGGCTTCGGTGCGGACATCTTGTTTCCAGTTCCTGACGCAATGCTGACACCAGCCAAGTTTGGGCTGGCATCACATTTAGGGGATGGTCAGAAGCCGTTTCCGCTTAGTAGTGATCTGTGTGGCATTGAAGCGCTCACAACCGGGCTATTGAAATGTTAGACACGCTGCATCTCAAATTTCGCTGTCCTCGAGAGCTTGAGGGTTATCTGCCCGCGCCAGTGCCGGCCGCCCAAGGCGTTCCCGACTGGCTCAAGGCGATGCCGGCCAAGGCCTACAGCTCAATCAACATGCGTGAAGATGAGACGGTAAAGCGGTGCCCGCCGTTCATCGACGCAATGACCCACGGCTTTCTGCTTCCGTTGATCTGCGACTTGAGGGTCGCGAACGGCCAGATCACGTGGGACAACGAGATCCCACCGGGTGGAGCCCTCGATCTTCCCCGTTCGCCAATCGGATTTCACGATGAGGGGCAGGTCACCGGTACGCCACTTTTTGAAGCCGACCACTTCGTGGTCAAGTTCCACAATTTGTGGACCATCGAAGCCCCGGAAGGCTACTGCGTATTCTTCACGCATCCCGTCAATCGCTTCGATCTGCCTTTTACCACGCTGAGCGGACTGGTCGATTGCGACCGCTACAAGGACACCTGGGTGCACTTCCCGGCGCATTGGCATGACAGGGACTTCGAGGGTGTTATTCCGAAAGGCACGCCCATCGCGCAATGCATTCCCGTCAGGCGAGAAAACTGGAGCGCGCAAATTTCTTGCTTCACGGAAGAAGAAGCGCGGCGGGTTAGCGCTTTGCAACACCAGATCAGACGCGAGCCCGGATTGTACAGGCGGAATTTCAGGACGTAGCTACTCCGGGCGCTTCTCGCCGAGGAATTGCACCACCGCACTCCGCCGGAAAAAAAAGCGCCCATGTGAGGAAGCGGAAAGGGCGTAGGTGGCGCGGCCGAGCATCTGAGGGCGTCCGCGCATGACGGAACGCAAGGCAGCCTCGCCACCATCGCGCTCTCCCATCTCCAGCAGGCATGCGGCAAGGTTGGCGCGCGCCAACGCATCCTGAGGGCGCAGGCCGAGCGCGTGGCGGAATGCATCGGCAGCCGCCGCGTATTCGCCGTCAAGGAGCAATGCCCGCCCGAGCTCTGTCAGGATGTCCGGGCGCCCCGGCGCTGCATCGCGCGCGACCATCAGAGTTTCGCGAGCCCTTGCGCGATCATTGTCCTCAAGCAGCAGGCGCCCCAAGTCGAGTTTCAAGTCGATGCTCGCAGGAGCCAATGCGAGGGCATCCTCGATGGTCCTGATCGCTTCGTTGAGTTGTCCGGCTTTGGAGAGCTGGCCTGCCAGTTCCTGAAACGCAGGCAAATATGGCGGACGCCGCGCCGCAGCGCGCCGCAATTGATCGATACCATCCGACGATCGGCGTGCACCGCACAACACGGCACCAAGCAGGGTTTCGATCTCCCCGTCGCTGTTACGGCGCATCATCCTTTCGAGCGGCATGATCGCCTCAACGTGACGATTTTGACCGATCAGGGCATGAGCCAGAACGAGGACCGCGCTCCTGTCGGTGCGGTTCGATTTCAGTATGCCGGAGACCAGCTGCTGGGCTCGATCGAACTGCTGCATCTGCAGCGCTTGTGAGGCCTGCTGAAGCGTCTGATCGCGGGAATTGTTCTGCCTGTTACTCACGACGTCGATTCTAAACCACTTCCCCCGGGCGTCCAACAACGTCTAGCCGGGATCTCCAAGGTGCTGGTTTTCTACGGCACCTCGATCCAACCGCCCGGGAATCCTGGCCCACAAAACCCGTGCGACGGCGCTACTCGACGCTGGAGCCGCGCCGCAAATCGGCTTCAATTTGAAGCCTGGTCCCGCCGCCGAACCGCGCGCGGTAGACTTGGAGGTTCTCCATGATCCGCTGCACGTAGTTTCGCGTTTCGGAGAACGGGATCTGCTCGACCCAGTCGACCGCGTCGACCTTGGGGTCGCGCGGATCGCCATAGCGCTCGATCCATTTTTTGACGCTGCCGCGGCCGGCATTGTAGGCCGCAAAGGTCAGGATGTAGGAGCCGCGATAGTCCTCGAGCAAGCCGCCGAGTTCGGCGGCGCCCATCGCGGCGTTATAGACCGGATCGGTCTTCATCCGGTTGAGGTCGAAGCTGACGCCGGCCCGTTTGGCGACATAGCGCCCGGCATCCGGGGTCACCTGCATCAGTCCGTAGGCCTGCGCCGGGGAGACCACGGCCTGGTTGAAGGCGCTTTCCTGCCGGCAGATGGCGTAGACGATGCTCTGCTCGACCTCGGGCCCGATCGACTTGAACGGCGGGATGCCGTTGACGGGATAGGCGTAATGGTCGAACGGCAGGCCGCGATTGAGGGCGGCCTTGCCGAGCAGCAGCATGCCGCGGGCGTCGGTGTAGCGCGCGGTCAGCTCGCCAAGCCCGGCCAGCGCGTCGGGATCGCCATTCTCGCCCATGTCGCCGAAAATCGGGATGGCGAGCTCACGCTCCTGGAGTTCATAGAGCAATTGCACCGCGCGCACGATCTCGAGCCGCTCGGCGCCGCGCCCGCGGGGAACGCCGTTCAGGTCGATCTGCGGCAATCCAAGTTTGGCGCGCGCCAGCTGGCCATAATAGCTGGTCGATTGTTCGGCGGCCCTTGTGTAGGCGGCGCGGGCCTCCTGGGCGCGGCCGGCGGCTTCCGCCGCGCGGCCTTGCCAATAGCCGGCGCGGGCCAGCGCGGTCGGGTTCACGCTGCCGACGCCAATCCGCGCGAAATGCTGGGCGGCCACCGCAGGGTCCTTCAGGAAGCGCAGCGCAATCCAGCCGGCGGTGAATTCCTGCTCGGTCTTGTAGATGTCGCGCGAGGGCAGGGCGGCATCCCGCGCGATCAGATAGGCGTTGCGATGCTCGCCGACGTCCATCATCTTGCGCGCCAGCAGCCGCCGCTCGACCCACCATTCGTTGAGATTGTGCAAGCGGCCCGGATCCTTCGGCGCGCCCATCATCAACTGGGCTGCCTCGGCAAATTTCTCCTCGCGACGCAGCAGCTGGATCCTGGCAAAGGTGTAGCCGGGATCGCCGTGCAGTTCGCGCGGCACCGCGTCCAGCAAGGCCCGGAGGTTCGAGCCCTTCCTGGTGGCGGCGATGCGCGCCTTGGCCAAGGCCATGTGGCCCGCACCCAGCCGTTTCGCGGCGCGCAGGCCGCCGGCTTCCTGCTCGGTGCCATAGAGCAGAAAATCCATCCGTGCCTTGTGATCGCCGGCCGTCAGCAGGGCGCCGAACAGATCGAGCGCGGTGTTTTCGGTGTCCTCCGTCATGCCGTCGTGCCGCCAGGCATCGCGCACCAGACGTTCGGCATTGGCGCGATCGCCGCGCCCTATCATCACCCGCGCCAGCGCGAACTTGCCCTTGGCCGAGATCGGCGATTCGTTTTCGAACCACGACCAGACCGTGGCGTCGTCGCGGCGGTCGTCCCACAGCGCGGCCTCGATGCGCCGGCGCAGGAAGGTCTGCGAGGGCCAGCTCGGATTGGCTGAAATGAAAGCGCGGTAGCGCTCGACGGAAGCGCCATTGTCGTCGCTGCGCAGGATCAGCCATTCCGCAAGCTTGCGGGCGACCGGATCTGATATGGCAGCCTGTGCCTGCGTCGCATCGCCGGGCTTGCGCTTGCGAACCAGCTCGATGACATTCTCCAGCGCGTCCTTGTCGGACTGCGAGGTCGACGACGTCGCGGCGACCGCCGCAGGGGTCACGTGTTTGCGCGCCGCGGGCAGAGCGGCGTGCTGGCGCGTCGCAGGCGCGAGGATCGGTGCTGGACCTGGCGAAGCGGGAGCCGTCGTTTGCGCTGCTGAATGTTGCGTCGGGATCGCAGACGTCGGGTTTGCCGTTGTCGGGCTTGCAGGTGTGGTTTTCGGAACGACGTTGCGGGCGATCGGCCGCGGCTTCGGCAACGGAACTTTCGGCTTGGCCCAGGCCTCCACAGAAACTGCGGAAAGCCCAACCGACAGCGCCAGACCTGTCGCCAGTGCGGTCGATCGCAATGCGGCTGCGCGGGCGGATCGGGTCACGAATTTCCTCTGCGGCGGCGAATCACTCAATCGCTCAAGCCTTAGGTCTATTTGATTGAATATGCGTACAAAATGCTAAAAACGTCGCGGCCGGGGGTGTTTGCGCCAACACCACGGCAAAATCGCGGCTACGGCATTTTCGAGCCGTCGGATTCGATCCGGGAACACTCGAGGCCTCGCGGCCGGAAAATGCGTCAAAAACAAAGGCCTGTGGTCATATCCTTCGGCCCTTTCGCCAGATCGCCAGACCCGATATGAATTGGCTGGTCATTTTTAGCGGTGCCGTCACGCGCGCGTTGGGAGGAAATCCATGGCAGCCAAGACAAAATTCCAGGGATCCTTCACCGCCTTGGTCACGCCCTTCAAGAACGGTTCGCTCGACGAGGCGGCTTTCCGCGGTCTCGTCAGCTGGCAAATCGAGCAGGGTTCGCACGGTCTCGTTCCCGTCGGCACGACAGGCGAAAGCCCGACGCTGAGCCATGCCGAGCATCACCGCGTGGTCGAGATCTGTATCGAGGAGGCAAAGGGGCGCGTGCCCGTCATCGCCGGCGCGGGCTCGAACTCCACGCGCGAGGCCGTCGATCTGGCTGTCCACGCCGAGAAGGCCGGCGCCGATGCCGTGCTGGTGGTCACGCCGTATTACAACAAGCCGACCCAGGAAGGCATGTATCAGCACTTCAAGGCGGTGAATGACGCGATCGGCATCCCGATCATCATCTACAACATCCCGCCGCGCTCCGTCGTCGATATGTCGGTCGAGACCATGACCCGGCTGTTCGAGTTGAAGAACATCGCCGGCGTCAAGGACGCCACCGCCAATCTCGCCCGGGTATCGCAACAGCGCCATGCGATGGGACCGGATTTTATCCAGCTGTCCGGTGAGGACATGACGGCGCTGGCCTACATGGCGGCGGGCGGACATGGTTGCATTTCGGTGGTCGCCAACGTGGCGCCGAAACTGTGCGCCGAGCTGATGACGGCCGTCCTGAAGGGCGACTACGCCACCGGACTGAAGCTTCAGGACCGGTTGGTGCCGCTGCATGATGCGGTCTTCAAGGAGCCGGGTCTCGCGGGAGCCAAGCATGGCCTCAAGCTATTGGGACGGCTGGAAGAAGAAGTGCGTCTGCCGCTGATGAATGTGACGCCGGCAACCGGCAAGGTGATCCGCGACGCCATGGTCCATGCCGGCCTGATCAACTGAGGCTGGCCTCTCACTTCGCCCGATGCACGAAGGAAACCGACTATGCTGAAGGAATTCCGCGAATTTGCGATGAAGGGCAATGTCGTCGACCTCGCGGTCGGCGTCATCATCGGTGCGGCCTTCGGCGCCATCGTGACCTCGCTGGTCGGCGACTTCATCATGCCGGTCATCGGTGCGATCACCGGCGGTCTCGACTTCTCCAATTACTTCACCGGACTGTCGAAGGCGGTGACGGCGACCAATCTGGCCGATGCCAAGAAGCAGGGCGCCGTGCTGGCCTGGGGCAGCTTCATGACGCTGACGCTGAATTTCATCATCATCGCGTTCGTGCTGTTCATGGTCATTCGCGCCATGAACACCCTGAAGCGCAAGGACGAGGCCGCGCCCGCGGCGCTGCCGAAGCCGACGCGCCAGGAAGAGCTGCTGACCGAGATCCGCGATCTCCTCAAGAAGAGCTAACGTGGCCGAGAAGAACGAGCGCCCGATCAAGGTCGTCGCCGAGAACCGCAAGGCCCGGTTCAACTATGCGATCGAGGACACCATCGAGACCGGCATCGCGCTGACCGGCACCGAGGTGAAATCAATTCGCAACGGCAAGACCACCATTGCGGAGTCCTATGCGGACACCAAGGACGGCGAGATCTGGCTGATCAACGCCAACATCCCCGAATATCTGCAGGCCAACCGCTTCAACCACGAGCCCAAGCGGCCGCGTAAACTGCTGCTGCACCGCAAACAAATCAACAAGCTGATGGGCGCGGTCGATCGCGACGGCATGACGCTGATTCCGCTAAAACTCTATTTCAACGAGCGCGGCCGCGCCAAGCTGCTGCTGGCGGTGGCCAAGGGCAAGAAGCTGCACGACAAGCGCGAGAGCGAGAAGAAACGCGACTGGGGCCGGGAGAAGGGCCGCCTGCTGCGCGCGCGGGGGTAGGGGGCGAATGGCGAACAGGGAATGGCGAATGGTAAATTCGGCAGCTATCCCTTCTATTCGCTATTCGCCATTCGCTACTCGCCACCTTGAGGGAGCGAGCATTCAATGAATCAAAAAAATCTGCTCGAAGTCGACTGGAGCAAGATCCCGGCGCCGTCGGACGATGGCGCAGCCGCCCACCTTGTCGGCTTGGCGATCCCGCCGCTCAGCCTGATGGCGACCGACGACAATTCGGTCACACTGTCGGCGCTGCCGGGCCGGGTCGTCGTATTCGCCTATCCCCGCACCGGCGAGCCCGGCAAGATCAGCCTGGTCGACGATTGGGACATGATCCCCGGGGCGCGCGGCTGCACGCCGCAGACCTGCTCGTTCCGCGATCTGTTCGCCGATCTGAAGGCCGCCGGCGCCAGGCATGTCTTCGGCCTGTCGACGCAAAGCAACATCTACCAGACCGAAATGGCGTCGCGGCTGCATTTGCCGTTCCCGGTGCTGTCGGACGAGAAGCTGGCGCTGACCCGCGCCCTCGAATTGCCGACCATGGAGGTGGCGGGGCTGACGCTGATCAAGCGGCTGGCGCTGATCATCGATGGCGGGCGCATCAGCCACGTGTTCTATCCGGTGTTTCCGCCGGACCGGAACGCCGGCGACGTGCTGGCGTGGCTGAAGGAAAACCGGGTCTAGCTCTTATCCAGATCCGCGCGCACTTTCGCAAACACATTGCGAAACATTTCCGGCGTCAGCACCCGCGTATTGGTATTGTAGCGGGAGCAGTGATAGCTGTCGTAAAGCTTGATCGGGCCGGCACTATGCACGGCGCCGTGCGCAAACGACGCCGCGGCGCTGCGCAGGCCAAGCGCTTTCAGCGTCGATTCATGGGCGATCCTGCCGAGCGCCACGATCGCGCGAAGTCTGGGCATGCCGGCGATGGTCGTGATCAGGAATTGCCGGCAGGTGTTGATCTCGACCGGCAGCGGCTTGTTCTGCGGCGGCACGCAGCGCACCGCGTTGCTGATCCGGCAGTCGGCCAACCGCAACCCGTCGTCGGGCCGTGCCTGATAGCTGCCTTTGGCAAAGCCATATTCCAGCAAGGTTGCATAGAGCAGATCACCCGCGTAGTCGCCGGTGAAAGGGCGTCCGGTGCGATTGGCGCCCTGCAGGCCCGGCGCCAGCCCCACGATCAATAGCCGGGCCTTCGGGTCGCCGAACGAGGCCACCGGTGCATTGTGCCAGCCCGGCTCGCGCAGGCGCGCCTGCCCACGAAATTCGGCGAGCCGCGGGCAGAGCGGGCAGTTGCGGTCGGGTTCGGTTGCGGGAAGGGCGGCGACGCTAGCCATCTACGACCATAGCGTTTTCCAGCGCAGCGGATACCGGTTGGTGTCAGGAAAGCGCGTCACGACAAAAGCAAAAGCCCGGTTCTGATTCCAGAACCGGGCTCTAGCAGTGCAGCGGATCATTCTCAATCTTCGAAATCGTCGTCGCCGGCGGCCCGCGGCGCCATGGTGGTGGCGCGCTGCAGGAATTGCGGTGCGTGATGACGCGGCTCGCGCGGAGCGGGGCGCTCGGAGGGGTCGCGGCCGAGCTTCGATTGCAGCTCGACCAGATCGGTGAAGACGTCGGCCTGGCGGCGCAACTCGTCGGCGATCATCGGCGGTTGGCTCGAAATCGTCGACACCACCGTGACGCGAACGCCGCGCCGCTGCACCGCTTCAACCAGGGAGCGAAAATCGCCATCGCCCGAGAACAGCACAATCTGATCGACGTGCTCGGCGAGCTCCATGGCATCGACCGCGAGCTCGATGTCCATATTGCCCTTCACCTTGCGGCGGCCGCTGGCGTCTATGAATTCCTTGGTCGCCTTGGTGACGACAGTGTAGCCGTTATAGTCGAGCCAGTCGATCAAAGGACGGATCGATGAATATTCCTGATCCTCGATAATCGCCGTGTAGTAGAACGCCCGCAACAGCGTACCGCGACTCTGGAATTCCTTGAG
Source organism: Bradyrhizobium sp. AUGA SZCCT0169 (assembly GCF_018130085.1). NCBI lineage: Bacteria > Pseudomonadati > Pseudomonadota > Alphaproteobacteria > Hyphomicrobiales > Nitrobacteraceae > Bradyrhizobium > Bradyrhizobium sp. AUGA SZCCT0169. The sequence goes on from NZ_JAFCMC010000005.1 coordinate 21,029, forward strand.
AAGGCGCTTGTAGTCGATGTCGAAGCCGAGTGTCTTTGCGGTTGCATAGAGATTGGCGCCATCGATGAAGAGCGCGATCTTGTTGGAAGCGGGTGACATCAAAGGGTTCTCGCGTTGTTGTTAACGTTTTTAGCGCAGCGGGAATCGACCGCGCGCACTTTCCAGGTCAGCTGTCTAAAGTTCGGTGAATCTTTCCCCACGACAATCACCACTGCAATTATGGTGAGGCGAGGGCGAAATACCTAGTCTTTTGACGTTGTAAGGAGAGAATACTTGTCCCGAACGGTGTCCCGCCGTCTTCGGACGCTCCGGCCTTCTGGCCCCGGGAACTGGGTTACCAGAGCCCATTAAGAAGGCAAATCACAAATTTAGTCTTGCGAAACGCCATCCGCCCCTATAACTAGCCCCCATAACCGACATATTGGGCCCCATTTAACGGAGCGACAGTCTATGGCGCGCGTCACCGTGGAAGATTGCATTGATAAGGTCGACAACCGGTTCGACCTGGTCCTGCTGGCAGCACATCGCGCCCGTATGATCTCGTCCGGATCACAACTCACAGTTGACCGCGACAACGACAAGAATCCGGTCGTTTCGCTGCGGGAAATCGCCGACTCCTCGATCTCCCCGGAAGACCTGCGCGAGGAACTGGTTCATTCCCTGCAGAAATTCGTCGAAGTCGATGAGCCTGAGCCCGATACCGTGCCCTTGATCGGCTCGGCCGGCGCCAGCGTCGATGCCGACGACACCGAGGTCGCGGTCGAGCGCATGACCGAGGAAGAGCTCCTGAAGGGCCTCGAGGGCCTGGCGCCGCCGGAAGAGCAGCCCGAAGAGGACGAATAGACCCGGCAACGGGACGTCCCGAACACCCTGATCTGACAGAGGCCCGGACATTTGTCCGGGCCTCTGCTTTTGTTGACATTTTTTCAGGTACGATGCGTGCTTGGCGGATGGGTGCGAGATCGCCTGAACCGGGTTGGCCGCAGCTTGACCCGGGTTCGGCATCACAATCGTTCCAAGCCATGCGAAATTGATCGCTTGCGGACTCCCAACGGGGTGCAGCTTCGCTCGAAATCGCATTAGTGTTCTTGAGGCATTCTTGCAGCGGGCCGAGCTCGGCGCGCGGATGAGGCAGTGATTCGATGGCGTTCTGGCGCCGCATATCCCGGCAAATGCAGGCTGCGACCGATTCGGTCGCGGTGGCGCCGGCCTTGCCCGCCGTGGAGCGGCCCAAATCCCCCCGTTCGCGCATGATGCGGCAATACGATCTGGTCGAGCGTGTTCGCTCGTACAATCCGGACACCGACGAAGACCTGCTCAATCGCGCCTATGTCTACGCCATGAAGGCGCACGGCACCCAGACCCGCGCATCGGGCGATCCTTATTTCTCGCATCCGCTCGAGGTCGCGGCGATCCTCACCGGCCTCAAGCTCGATGATGCCACCATCGTCGCAGCGCTGCTGCACGACACCATCGAGGACACCGAGGCGACGCGCGCCGAGATCGACAACGTGTTCGGCCACGAGATCGGCGCGCTGGTGGAGGGCCTCACCAAACTGAAGCGGCTGGAGCTGGTTTCGCGCGAGGCCAAGCAGGCCGAGAACCTGCGCAAGCTGCTGCTGGCGATCGCCGACGACGTCCGCGTGCTGCTGATCAAGCTCGCCGACCGCCTGCACAACATGCGGACCCTGGAATTCGTGCCGCACGCCTCGCGCCGCAGGATCGCCGAGGAGACGCTCGACATCTATGCGCCGCTCGCCGGCCGCATGGGCATGCAGGAGATGCGCGAAGAGCTCGAGGACCTGTCGTTCCACACGCTCGATCCCGAAGCCTATGCTGTGGTGATGCAGCGGCTCGACGCACTGGCCGAGCGTAACCGCAATCTGATCGGCGAAATCGAAAGCCAGCTGTCGAAGAATTTGCAGAAGAACGGAATCACCGCGCGGGTCTATGGCCGCCGCAAGCAGCCGTTTTCGATCTGGACCAAGATGGAGCGCAAGTCCGTCGGCTTCGAACAATTGTCCGACATCTACGGTTTCCGCGTCGTGATGGCCGACGTCGAATCCTGCTATCGCGCGCTCGGCGTCGTCCACACCACCTGGCCGGTGGTGCCGGGGCGCTTCAAGGACTACATCTCGACGCCGAAACAGAACGACTATCGTTCGCTCCACACCACCGTGATCGGTCCCGGCCAGCAGCGCGTCGAACTGCAGATCCGCACCGAGGAGATGAACCAGATCGCCGAATTCGGCATCGCGGCGCATGCGTTCTACAAGGAGGGGGAGGGCTCGCCGACCGAGCGGCTCAAGCACGAGTCCAACGCCTTTGCCTGGCTACGCCACACCGTCGGCATTCTGTCCGAAAGCGCCAATCCCGAAGAGTTCCTGGAACACACCAAGCTCGAACTGTTCCACGACCAAGTGTTCTGTTTCACCCCGAAGGGCAAGCTGATCGCGCTGCCGCGCCAGGCCAACGTGATCGACTTCGCCTATGCCGTGCATACCGACGTCGGCAACAGCGCGGTCGGCTGCAAGATCAACGGCAAATTCGCGCCATTGTCGTCGGAATTGCAGAACGGCGACGAGGTCGAGGTGTTGACCTCGAAGGCACAGGCGGCGCCGCCATCGGCCTGGGAGTCGCTTGCGGTCACCGGCAAGGCGCGGGCGGCGATCCGCCGCGCCACCCGGACCGCCGTGCGCGATCAATATGCCGGACTTGGCCGCCGTATCGTCGACCGCCTGTTTGCCCGCGCCAAGATCGAATACGCCGATGACAAGCTGAAGGGCGCGCTGCCCCGGCTGGCGCGCGCCTCGATCGAAGACGTGATGGCCTCCGTCGGGCGCGGCGAACTGAAGGCGTCCGACGTCGCGCGGGCGATGTATCCGGACTACAAGGAAGAGCGGATGGTGCGTTACGGGGCCAAGCGAAGCCTCGCGGACAAGCTGAAGCTGAAATCGCCGCCACATCCGGCGCGCAGCGCGTCGGTGATCCCGGTGCGCGGCCTCAATTCCGACTTGCCGGTCAAGTTCGCCCCGAACGGCGGCGCGGTGCCGGGCGACCGCATTGTCGGCATCGTTTCACCGGGTGAGGGGATCACGATCTATCCGATCCAGTCGCCGGCGCTGAAGGATTTCGAGGAAGAGCCGGAGCGCTGGCTCGACGTGCGCTGGGACGTCGACGAGACGATGCCGCAACGTTTTCCGGCGCGGATTCTCGTGCACAACGTCAACGAGCCCGGCAGCCTTGCCCAGGTCGCCACCGTGATCGCCGAGCATGATGGCAATATCGACAATATCAGCATGTCGCGCCGCTCCCCCGATTTCACCGAGCTGACCATCGATCTCGAGGTCTATGACCTGAAGCATCTCAGCGCTATTATCGCTCAGTTGCGCGCCAAGGCCGTCGTCGCACGGGTCGAGCGTGTTAATGGGTAACGTCGCCCGCTAGGATTCCAAGAGAGTGAAATGCCGAAAGCTCTTCCGCTGCGCCTCGGGGTCAATGTCGATCACGTCGCTACCTTGCGCAATGCACGGGGCGGCGCGCGGCCGGATCCGGTGCGCGCCGCGCTGACCGCGATCGAGGCGGGCGCCGACGGCATCACCGCGCATCTGCGCGAAGACCGCCGCCATATCCGCGACACCGACATGACGCGCCTCAAGGCCGAAATCTCAAAACCGCTGAATTTCGAGATGGCGGCGACCGAGGACATGCTGCGGATTTCACTGGCGACCAGGCCGCACGCGGTCTGCCTGGTTCCCGAGCGCCGCGAAGAGCTCACCACCGAAGGCGGGCTTGACGTGGTCGGCCAGCACAATGCGCTGGCGCCGTTCATCGCGCGCCTGAACGATGCCGGCATCCGGGTGTCGCTGTTCATCGCCGCCGATCCGGCTCAGATCGAGATGGCCGCGCGACTCCGGGCGCCGGTGATCGAAATCCATACCGGCGGCTGGTGCGACGCCGTGGTGGATGGCCATGCCGCCAAGGCCGAGGCGGAATGGCAGCGCATCGTCGCGGGCGCGCGGCTGGCGCGCGCCGCGGGGCTTGAGGTTCATGCCGGCCACGGCCTCGACTATGACACGGCCGAGACCATCGCCGCGCTGCCCGAACTTGCCGAGCTCAATATCGGCTACTTCATGATGGGGGAGGCGCTGTTTGTCGGCCTCGGCGAAACCGTCCGCAGCATGCGCGCGGCGATGGACCGCGGGCGGCAGCGCAGCGTGGCTTCGACATGATCATCGGCATCGGCTCCGACCTGATCGATATCACGCGGGTTGCCAAGGTGATCGAACGCCATGGCGAGCGCTTCCTCGAGCGCATCTTCACCGATGCCGAGCGCGCCAAGGCCGCGCGCCGCGCCAACAACGAGAAGATGGTGATCGCGACCTATGCCAAGAGATTCGCGGCCAAGGAGGCCTGTTCCAAGGCCCTCGGCACCGGCATCCGTCAGGGCGTCTGGTGGCGGGATATGGGGGTGGTGAACCTGCCGGGCGGCCGTCCCACCATGAAGCTGACCGGCGGGGCGCTGGCCCGGCTCGAGAAACTGACGCCGGAAGGGTTCGAGGCCCGGATCGACCTTTCCATCACCGACGACTGGCCGCTGGCGCAGGCCTTCGTCATAATTTCGGCGGTCGTTCCGGGCAAATCATAGGGCAGGCGGCCGTTCGCGCCAGGGGACCGACGTAAAACTAAAAAACATTGATTTATCAATGTATTACGAAGTTTTACCGAGGCGCTTGATTGCACGGCCGCGAACAACCGTCTAAAACGCCGCGGCGACACTACCGAGCCAGGGCGAATTCGGGTTTTGCGCCGGAATTTGCCTTCAACATCAGTATCGAAGACCATTTTCTTGACGCGAACGGAACTGTTCGATTCGCGTGAGGAAAACGTTCTGCCACCGTGCAGGCCAAGCCTCTGTTTAGTACTTGCCTTGCTTGAAGCAGCCTTGCGGGAATTGGGAAAGCGATGAGCGTGACATCCGGGACAAAAACTGAAAGCGGCTTGGGCGAAACCATCCGTGTCGTCATCCACGCCCTCCTGATCGCGCTCGTGATCCGAACCTTCCTGTTCCAGCCGTTCAACATTCCCTCGGGATCGATGAAGGCGACGCTGCTGGTCGGCGACTATTTGTTCGTCTCGAAATATTCGTACGGCTATAGCCACTACTCGATCCCGCTGTCGCCGCCATTGTTCTCGGGCCGCATTTTCGGCTCGGAGCCGTCGCGCGGCGATATCGTCGTGTTCCGCCTGCCGAAGGACGATTCCACCGATTACATCAAGCGCGTGATCGGCCTGCCGGGCGACCGCATCCAGATGCGCGAAGGACTGCTCTACATCAACGACGCTCCGATCAAGCGCGAGCGCCTGAGCGATTTCATCGGTGAGGACCCGTGCGGCTCCGACGCCACCGCGCGAGTCAAGCGCTGGAAGGAAACCCTGCCGAACGGCGTCTCCTATGAGTCGCTCGATTGCGTCGACAACGGCTTCTACGACAACACCACCATCTATACCGTGCCGGCCGGCCATTTCTTCATGATGGGCGACAACCGGGACAATTCGACCGACAGCCGCGTGTTGTCGGCGGTGGGCTATGTGCCGTTCGAAAACATCGTCGGCCGGGCGCAAATGATCTTCTTCTCCATTGCCGAGGGCGAACATGCCTGGATGTTCTGGCGCTGGCCGACCGCGGTGCGCTGGAATCGCATTTTTTCAATCGTGCGATGAACGACGAAACGCCCGTCATCAGGGATACCCCGACACCGGGCGAGAGCCCGCAGCCTGATGCCGGTGGCGAACCTGCGGCCAAGAAGAAGCGCGGCAGGGGCTCGGCCAAGGAATCGGCCAAGGCCGCGGCTGCCGCGCTCGAAGCACGCATCGGCCACAAGTTCGCCGATCCCAACCTCCTGACATCAGCGTTCACGCATGTGTCCGCGCTCAAGCCGGCGCGCAACCGCACCGAAAGCTATCAGCGCCTCGAATTTCTCGGCGATCATGTGCTGGGACTGATTGTCTCCGACATGCTGTATCGCGCCTTTCCGAACGCCGACGAGGGCGAGCTGTCAAAACGCCTCGCCGATCTCGTGCGCAAGGAAAGCTGCGCCGACGTCGCCAAATCGCTCGGGCTGGTCGACGACATCAAGCTCGGCCAGGTCGGCGCCAGCGCCAGCGCCCGTTTGCGCAAATCCGTGCTCGGCGACATCTGCGAAGCCGTGATCGGGGCGATCTTTCTCGACGGCGGCTACGGTGCCGCCGCCCAATTCGTCGAACGCAACTGGACCGAGCGGATGCGCAAGCCGCGCCGGCCGCTGCGCGATCCCAAGACGGTATTGCAGGAATGGGCGCAGAGCAAAGGAATGCCGACGCCGGTCTATCGCGAGGTCGAGCGCACCGGCCCGCATCACGATCCGCAGTTCCGCGTTTCCGTTGAACTGCCGGGACTGGCGCTGGCCGAAGGCGTCGGCGGCAGCAAGCGCGCGGCCGAGAAGGTTGCGGCCTCGGTGATGATCGAGCGCGAGGGCGTCGGCGGCGGTGGTGGCAATGACAGCTGAATCTCCTGCCCAGACCGCTTGCGGCTTCGTCGCGCTGATCGGCGCGCCCAATGTCGGCAAGTCCACCCTGGTCAACGCGTTGGTCGGCTCCAAGGTCACCATCGTGTCGCGCAAGGTGCAGACCACGCGGGCGCTGATCCGCGGCATCGTGATCGAGAACAACGCGCAGATCATCCTGGTCGATACGCCCGGCATCTTCGCGCCGAAACGGCGGCTCGACCGCGCCATGGTATCGACCGCCTGGAGCGGGGCGCATGACGCCGATCTGGTCTGCGTGCTGCTCGATGCCAAAGCCGGCATCGACGAGGAGGCTGACGCGATCCTGAGCAGGCTTGCGAGCGTGCAGCATCCGAAAATCCTGGTGCTGAACAAGATCGATTTGATCCCGCGCGAGAAATTGCTGGCGCTGGCGCAGGCCGCCAATGACCGCATGAAATTCGAACACACCTTCATGATCTCGGCGCTGTCGGGCGACGGCGTCGACGATCTGCGCGCCGAGCTCGCCAGAATGGTGCCGGCAGGCCCGTTTCACTATCCCGAAGACCAGATGTCGGATGCGCCGATGCGGCATCTCGCGGCCGAGATCACGCGGGAGAAGATCTACCGGCAGCTGCACCAGGAGCTGCCGTATCAGTCCACCGTCGAGACCGACAGCTGGACCGAACGCAAGGACAAATCGGTCCGCATCGAGCAGACCATCTTTGTCGAGCGCGAGAGCCAGCGCAAGATCGTCCTCGGCAAGGGCGGCGCCACCATCAAGTCGATCGGCGCGGATTCGCGGAAAGAGATCGCCGAAATACTGGGGCAGCCCGTGCATCTGTTCCTGTTCGTCAAAGTGCGCGAGAACTGGGGCGACGACCCGGAGCGCTACCGCGAAATGGGAATTGATTTCCCCAAAGAATAATCAAGAAACATCAGCGATGATCGGCGTCTTCGATGACCCTGCCCAGGAACGTAGTTTGGTTTGAAGTGCTGCTGTATATGTCGCTGACGCTGGATGCGGTGTCGGTCGCTTTCCAGGACCGCACGCCGAAAGGCGACATGACCGAACAGATGATCATGGTCGCGACCCTGATGGCGGCCGGCCTGATCCTGCTGCTGGTCAATTTCGTCCGGCTCGCGGCGCGGGAGCGCAAGAACTGGCCGCGCTGGGTGCTGGCCGCGGCGCTGGTGCTGTCGGTGATCTCGCTGGCGCAGGTGATCGGTGCGAACGGCCTGCAACTCGACAGCGCCATCGAGGTGGTGTCCTGCGCGCTGACGACGGCGGGGTTGTATTTTTCCTTCACCGGCGATGCCGTCGGCTGGTTCAACGCGTAACCGCGACACTGCGTAGGGTGGGCAAAGGCGCACTTGCGCAGTGCCCACCAATCTCGCGCGGACGGCTTTGTTGATCGCGGTGGGCACGCTACGCTTTGCCCACCCTACGTGATAAACTCCCACCCATGGAATGGACCGACGAAGGCATCGTGCTGGGGGTGCGGCGGCATGGCGAATCCTCCGCCATTGTCGAGCTCTTGACGCGCAGCCATGGCCGGCACCTTGGCCTGGTGCGCGGCGGCGCGGGGAAAAGGATGCGGCCGTTGCTGCAGCCCGGCAACAGCGTCACCACGGTGTGGCGGGCGCGGCTCGACGAGCATCTCGGATATTACGCCATCGAGGGCACGCGGCTGCGCGCGGCGACCTTGCTGGCGTCGGCGCATGCGACCTATGGCGTCACCCATCTGGCCTCGCTGGTGCGGCTGTTGCCGGAGCGCGACCCGCACGAGGACATCTACGAGATGTTCGAGCGCACGCTGGACGATTTCGACGATGTCGGCGGCGCCGCGGCGCATCTGATCCGGTTTGAGCTCGCGATGCTGGCCGAACTCGGCTTCGGCCTCGACCTGGAAAACTGCGCCGCGACCGGCGAGACAACGGAATTGATCTACGTGTCGCCGAAATCCGGCGGCGCGGTGTCGCGGCGCGCCGGCGAGCCCTACCGCGACCGGCTGCTGCCGCTGCCGGCATTTTTGCGAGAGGGCGAGGGCGGGACGAATGGCTGGTCGGACCAGGACCTGCAGGACGGCTTTCGGCTCACCGGCATGTTCCTGCTCCGCCACGTGCTGGAGCCGCGCGGGCAGGGCCATTCCGACGCCCGCGATGGATTCATCAACGCGGTGACCAAATACCGGGCGCGAATCAGTTCCGCGGTCTGAAGGCAGGGCCCGTCGTCCCGGCCTTGAGCCGGGACCCATACGCCGCGGCTTATCGATAAGGGCCGTGGCTCCAGTCGATTTCTTTCAAAAACACCTGTGGTTATGGGTCCCCCGATGCGCAATTGCGCATCTGAGCCTTCGCCGGGACGACGCCATGATGGTGTTGCCCCGATTCGCGGCTTGCCCGAGTCAGCCCAAAAGTTTAACCCGTCCCCATGGGAAAACGAACGTTACCGCCGGAAGAGCCGGCCGAAATCCATGAAGTCATGCTGCGGGATGCGCTGGAAGAGCGCTATCTCACCTATGCGCTTTCGACCATCATGCACCGCGCGCTGCCGGACGGCCGCGACGGCCTGAAGCCGGTTCATCGGCGCATCCTTTACGGCATGCGGCTGCTGCGGCTCGACCCCGGCACGGCGTTCAAGAAATCCGCCAAGATCGTCGGCGACGTGATGGGCTCGTTCCATCCGCATGGCGACCAGGCGATCTACGACGCCATGGTGCGGCTGGCGCAGGATTTCTCCTCGCGCTACCCGCTGGTCGACGGCCAGGGCAATTTCGGCAATATCGACGGCGATAATCCGGCCGCCTATCGTTACACCGAAGCGCGTATGACCGCGGTGGCGCAGCTGCTGCTGGAGGGCATCGACGAGGACGGCGTCGAGTTCCGTCCCAATTACGACGGCCAGACCAAAGAGCCGGTGGTGATGCCGGGCGGCTTCCCGAACCTGCTCGCCAACGGCTCTCAGGGCATCGCGGTCGGCATGGCCACCTCGATTCCGCCGCACAACGCCGCCGAGCTGTGCGACGCCGCCCTGCATCTGATCGACAAGCCGGATGCCAAATCGAAGTCGCTGCTGAAATGGGTCAAGGGGCCGGATTTCCCGACCGGCGGCATCGTCGTCGATTCCAAGGAAGCGATCGCCGAAGCCTATATGACCGGGCGCGGCTCGTTCCGCACCCGCGCGCGATGGACCCAGGAAGAGGGCGCGCGCGGCACTTGGGTCGTTGTGATCACCGAGATCCCGTGGCTGGTGCAGAAATCCCGCCTGGTGGAGAAGATCGCCGAACTGCTCAACGAGAAGAAGCTGCCGCTGGTCGGCGACGTCAGGGACGAGTCCGCCGAAGACGTCCGGCTCGTGATCGAGCCGAAATCTCGCGCCGTTGATCCTGCGCTGATGATGGAATCGCTGTTCCGGCTCACCGAGCTCGAAAGCAAGATTTCGCTGAACCTCAACGTGCTGATCAAGGGTAAGATCCCGAAAGTGGTTGGGCTTGCCGAATGTCTACGCGAATGGCTCGACCATCTGCGCGACGTGCTGCTGCGCCGTTCGAATTACCGCAAGACCCAGATCGAGAACCGGCTGGAAGTGCTCGGCGGCTACCTGATCGCCTATCTGAACATCGACAAGGTGATCAAGATCATCCGCACCGAGGATGAACCGAAGCCGGAGTTGATGAAGGCGTTCAAGCTGACCGAGGTCCAGGCCGACGCCATCCTCGACATGCGGCTGCGCCGTTTGCGCAAGCTCGAGGAATTCGAGATCCGCACCGAGGACAAGAACCTTCGGGCCGAATTGAAGGGCATCAAGTCGCTGCTCGGCTCCGAGGCCGAGCAATGGTCCAAGGTCGGCGACCAGGTGCGCAAGGTCCGCGACATGTTTGGTCCGAAGACGCCGCTCGGCAAGCGCCGCACCACATTCGCCGATGCGCCCGAGCATGATCTCGCCGCGATCGAGGAGGCCTTTGTCGAGCGCGAGCCGTGCACGGTGGTGATCTCCGAAAAGGGCTGGGTGCGCACGCTCAAGGGCCATGTCGAGGATATTTCCGGGCTCGCCTTCAAGACCGACGACAAGCTCGACCACGCTTTCTTTGCCGAGACCACCTCGAAGCTCTTGGTGTTCGCGACCAACGGAAAATTCTATTCGCTCGACGTCGCCAAGCTGCCGGGCGGCCGCGGCCATGGCGAGGCGATCCGCATGTTCATCGACATGGAGCCGGAAACCGCGATCGTGTCGCTGTTCGTCAACAAGGGCGGCCGCAAATTCCTGATCGCAAGCCTCGAAGGGCAGGGCTTTATCGTCAACGAGGACGATTGCGTCGGCAATACCCGCAAGGGCAAGCAGGTGCTCAACGTCGAAATGCCGAACGAGGCCTGCGCGATCACGACCGTGGCCGGCGACACCGTCGCCGTGATCGGCACCAACCACAAGATGGTGCTGTTCCCGCTCGACCAGGTGCCGGAGATGGCGCGCGGCCGCGGCGTACGGCTGCAGAAATACACCAGCGCCAAACTCTCCGACGTCGCGGTATTCGAGTCCAAGGCGGGGCTGAACTGGAAAGATTCCGCCGGCCGCGACCAAAGCATGAGCTGGAAAGAACTGGCCGATTGGCGCGGCAACCGCGCCGACGCTGGCCGCCTTGCGCACGGCCTGCCGAAGTCGAACAAGTTCCTGCGGGGCGTGGAGTAGGTTTCTGCGGCGTCGTCCCGGCCTAGTGCGCAATTGCGCACTAGGCCGGGACGACGATCAATTGCTGTGCTAGTATTCGGATTTCCGTGCGCTATATATCCGCGCCATGGCGCAGGCTCACCACCACCACCACCACCACCACCACGACGACTCCCACGCACATGACCACGCCGGGCACAGCCATGCGCCCGACAGTTTCGGATGGGCATTTGCCATCGGCGCATCGCTCAATGCGGCGTTTGTCGCCGCCGAGCTGATCTTCGGCTATGCCGCCAATTCGCTGGCGCTGATTTCGGACGCCGTTCACAATCTATCCGACGTGATCGCGCTGCTGCTGGCCTGGGGCGGGGCGTGGCTCGCGCAGAAGCAACCGACCCAGCGGCATACCTATGGCTACCGGCGGGCCTCGATCCTCGCGGCGCTGTTCAATGCCGGCCTTCTGCTGGTCGCGGTCGGCGGCATCATCGTCGAGGCGATCAATCGCCTCTCGGCCCCCGCGCCGGTGGCCGGCTGGACCGTCGTGGCGGTCGCGGCACTCGGCATCGCCATCAATGGCGGCACGGCTTTGTTGTTCATGCGCGGCCGCCATGGCGACCTCAATGTTCGCGGCGCCTATCTGCACATGGCCGCCGATGCCGGCGTGTCATTTGGCGTGGTGATCGCGGCCCTGGTGATCATGTTCACGGGATGGCTGTGGGTAGATCCCGCGATCAGCCTCGTCATCGCCGCCGTGGTGCTCGTGAGCGGGTGGGGCCTGGCGCGCGACAGCGTCAATCTCGCCCTCGACGGCGTGCCGCGCGGCATCGAGCTGGCAAAGGTCAGGGACTATCTCGGTACCCTCGATGGCGTCTCGGAAGTGCATGACCTCCACGTCTGGGCCATGAGCACCAACGAGACCGCGCTGACGGCGCATCTGGTGCGGCCTGACGGCAGCGACGACGCCTTCCTGCATCGGGTTAGCGAAGAGCTGTTGCACCGGTTCAACATTCACCACGCCACGCTGCAGATCGAGTCCAGCGGCGCGGTCTGCAAGCTGGCGCCGGCGGAGAAAGTGTAGGCGGCAGCGCCGCCGCTCAAATCATCCCCGTCAGCCGCAGCGCCACGCCGGCCGCGCAGGACCCCGCCAGCACCCAGAGCATGCCGATATTGAGGCGGAAGATTGCGGTGGCGGCGGCCGCCGCCAATACGAACGCGGCGATATCGATGCTCGACAGCACGGGCATGTCGAACGACAGCCCAAACGATCGAACCGGCGTCGTCTGCCGGAACAGCGTATGCAACGCGAACCAGATCGAGAGGTTGAGGATCACGCCGACCACGGCGGCGGTGATTGCGGTTAGCGCGCCCGCTAGCCCCTTGTTGCCGCGCAGGGTCTCGATGAACGGCGCGCCGAGGAAGATCCAGAGGAAGCAGGGCGTGAAGGTCACCCAGGTCGCCAGCAACCCGCCGAGGGTCGCCGCCATCATCGGCGACAGTGTGCCCGGATCGCGAAAGGCGGCCATGAAGCCGACGAACTGGAGCACCATGATCAGCGGGCCCGGCGTGGTCTCGGCCATGCCGAGACCGTCCAGCATCTCGCGCGGCTGCAGCCAGTGATAATGCTCGACTGCCTGCTGGGCGACATAGGCGAGCACGGCATAGGCGCCGCCGAACGTCACCATCGCCATCTTCGAGAAGAACAGCGCGATCTGGCTGAACACATTGTCCTGGCCGAACGCGATCAGCAGCGCGGCCACCGGCACCAGCCATAGCAGCAACCAGACCGAACTGACTTTCAGCGCCTTGGCGACACTCGGGCGGACATGCTCAGGCAACTCCTCGCCGAGCAGGCTGTCGACAACGGCTGTCTTCTTGCCGCCGCCGCCATGTTCGACCGCGGCGAATTCCGACCGGCCGCTACGGGCGCCGAGATAGCCGATCACCCCGGCGGCAATGATGATGATCGGGAAGGGGACATTGAAGAAGAAGATCGCGACAAAGGCGATGCCTGCCAGCGCGATCATGATCCGGTTGCGCAACGCGCGTTTGCCGACCCGAACTACCGCCTGCACGACGATGGCGAGCACCGCCGCTTTCAGCCCGAAGAACACCGCCTCGACGAAGCCGACATTGCCGTAGGCCGCGTAGATATAGCTCAGCCCCATGATAGCGATGACGCCCGGCAGGATGAACAGGCCGCCGGCCATGATGCCGCCGGCGGTCCGGTGCAGCAGCCAACCGATATAGGTGGCGAGCTGTTGCGCCTCCGGCCCCGGCAGCAGCATGCAGTAATTCAGCGCATGCAAAAACCGGCTCTCCGAAATCCAGTTCTTTTCCTCAACCAGAATGCGGTGCATCACCGCGATCTGACCGGCGGGCCCGCCGAAACTCAAACACGCCACCCGCAGCCAGACCCGGAATGCCTCGCCGAAGCTGATGCCGTGCGCGTATTCGCTGTTGGCACCGGCTTCGGCTGTCTTGTTGATGGTCGCATCCATTACGACTTCGCCTTGTTGCTCGGCCAGTTATGGGTCTCTCCGGTCGCATCGCGGCACCAGCGATAGAAGGCATCATACAGCAATATGCCTGCCTCCAGCTGTTCGAGATCGTCGTCGAACATTCGCGACAGGCCGAGCGAGGCGGCCAGCAGCCCGGGTGCTTCCGGCGAAAGGTCGAGCCGTCCGGTATCGGCGGCGCGGACCATGGTTGCCAGCCGCAGCAAGGCCGGCGTTGCCAGGCCAAACTCCTCGACCATCACATCGAAGGTGCAGAGTTCACCGCGGTGGCTCCAGAACACGTTCTCGACGTCGAAGGGCGCTGCGTTAAAGCGCTCGCCGACCGCGAGGACTTCGGACGGTGCGACGAACAGGAACACCGCGTTTGGATCGACAAATCTGCGAACTAGCCAGGGGCAGGCGATGCGGTCGATCTTCGGCCGCGCCCGCGTGACCCAGACGGTGCGGCCTCGCGCATCGCGCGCGGGCAGCTTTTCGGCCGGCACCAGCGGCAGCTTGGCAGCCTTCCAGCCCTCAAAGCCGCCTTCGAGCGTTTCGGCCGACACGTCGAGATGCCGCAGCCAGGCGGCGGTGCCTTGCGCGAGCTTCTGGCCGCGCAGGCAAGCCACGATGGCGGGACGGCCGGAGAACTCCTCGCCCCAACTGGCGGCGTCCTGATGGCTGCGCCTGACGGCGCCGGGGATTAGCCGCGGGTCGGCGGCAAAGTCCTCGTCGGTACGGACGTCGATCAGGACAGGCATGTTTGCAGTGCCGATCAACCGTGCAAGCTTATCTGGAGATATCGTGGTGTAGGATGACATGGTTGCGCCCTCGTTATGAGAAAACGGGCGCGATACTTGGGCATGTCGCCTCGTGGGGAGATCGCAGAGTCCCCATGGGGCGAATTAACCGCTTGCCGGTTCGGCTGTCAACCTTGCAGCCTTGCGCCGGTGCAAATTCGAGCCTAGCCTGTTTCATATCGGGGACAAGCAGGCTCCCCGTCAGACGGTCCGCCGTCCAAGCTCTGCGCACCGCTCGACGTGTCGAGTTGCGCATGAAAGCATGGATCGATGGCCAGCATCCCCTCGGAATCGAACGTCTCGTCGGCAAATTCGCTGATCACCCTGCTCTATCTCGCGCGGGGCTTGCGCGGATTCGGCGACGGTTTTGCGATCATCATCCTGCCGGCCTACATGACGCTGCTGGGTTATGATGCCATCGCGGTCGGCATCGTCGCCACAGCCGCGCTGCTCGGAACCGCGCTGCTGACCTTGATCGTCGGCTGGATCGCGCCCCGGCATGATCTGCGTCCGCTACTGATGTTCGGCGCCGGCCTGATGGCGGCCACCGGGATTGCGTTCCCGGGCGTCGAGCATTTCGTTCTGATCGTGCTGGTCGCCTTTATCGGCACCATCAATCCGTCCGGCGGCGATCTCGGCGTGCTGGTGCCGCTTGAACATACGGTGCTGGCGCACAGCACGACCGACGAGCGCCGCACGCAGGTCTTTGCCCGCTACAGCCTGATCGGCGCGCTCGCCACCGCGGCGGGCTCGCTGGCGGCGTCGCTGCCCGATTTTCTCGTCGCCGGCGGCAGCACCCAGCTCGGCGCGTTCCGCCTGATGTTCTATGCCTACGCCGCGCTCGGTATTCTCTGCGCCGCGCTCTATCGTCGTGTCCCGCACACGCGCGGCGAGGAGAGGGCGCCGCAGACGCCGCTCGGGCCCTCGCGCGGCACCGTCTACAAGCTCGCCGCGCTGTTCAGCATCGATGCGTTCGCAGGCGGTTTTGTCGCGCAGTCGTTGCTGGCGCTGTGGCTGTTCGAGCGCTTCGATCTTTCACTATCCGCGGCGGGGCTGTTCTTCTTCTGGTCGAGCACGCTGAGCGCCTTCTCCTATCCGGTCGCCGCCTGGCTCGCCAGACGCATCGGCCTCGTCAACACCATGGTGTTCACGCACATCCCCTCCAGCGTGTTCCTGATCCTGGCAGCGTTCTCGCCCAATCTTTATCTGGCGCTGGGGTTGCTGTTGCTGCGCTCGGCGCTGTCGCAAATGGACGTACCGACTCGTACTTCCTATGTGATGGCAGTGGTGACACCCGCAGAGCGGCCCGCCGCCGCCAGCGTCACCGCGGTGCCGCGCAGCCTTGCGTCCGCGATCAGCCCGGCGATCTCAGGCGCGCTGCTGATGACGGCATTCTCCGGCCTGCCGCTGGTGGTCTGCGGCGCGCTGAAGATCGGCTACGACCTCGCGCTGCTGTTCTCGTTCCGCCACATCAAGCCGCCCGAGGAGTCGTCCTGACGCGGCGTGGGAATTGCCCGGATCAGTCTTCGCGCACCGGCAACTGCCGGATCTGGAATCCGGTCTTGTTCTGTTCAAAGCCAACGCCAGTATAGAATTTCAGCGTCGCCGGGCTTTTCGACCCCGTCAACAGCATGACCTTGTAACACTTGTGTTTCCAGGCCTCGGCGATCGCGTGTTTGAGAACGGCGCCGCCGTGTCCCTGCTTGCGATGGTTTGCGACGGTGACCACGTTCTCGATCAGCGCATAGGGCAGGCCGCCGCGCGTCAGGTTCGGCACAACGACCAGCGTGCAGGAAGTCACGAGCACGTGCTGCCGGACGCCGACGAGAACGGCGCTTCCCGGGTAGGCTGAGAGCTGCCGCCAGATCGATGTCGCATCCTCCGGCGCGAGAGGCGGATCGGAGGGATTCAGGTCGCGGTACAATTCCAGCAGCGCTGGAAGATCGGCTTGCTCGACGGTGCGAATGAGCAGATCGCCGGACATGGTTCACCTCACGACATTCCGTTGGGCCGAAGCAGATTTGCGACGCTTATGGCGCAGCGATGGCCTCGATCTCGATCAGGAAGTCGGGGCCATACAGTTTCGACACCTCGACCAGCGTCACCGCGGGCGCCGCCGGCGGTGTGACGGAGGCGAAGAAGCGGTCGCGCGCCTCCCGATAGCGGCCGAGATTGTTCATGTCGGTGAGAAATACCGTTAATTTGACCAGGTTGGCGGCGGTGCATCCGCTTGCCCGTAGCGCGACGGTGAGGTTTTCGAACACCTGATCCGCTTGCGCGGCAAAATCATTCTTGCCGACCACGTTGCCGTCGCGGTCGAGCGCGGTCTGGCCCGCGATGAACACAAGACGGCCGGCGCTGACGTCAACGATCTGCGAATAGCCGGGTGGAGTGCCGAGTTCGGGAGGATTGATGCGCCGGATCGATGGTGGTGTGTCATCTGCCATTGGGAGTCCTCATGATGGCTTTGTCATGGGCGGATGGCTGCGCACCAAAAACAGCGCGAGCAGCGCCGCGAGGCTGAGCGCGGAGGAGACGATGAGAACGCGGCTGCCCATGATGTCGATCAGGAGGCTGAACAGCAATGGAGCAGCCGCCTGCGCCATCCGCGCCGGCGCGCCGATGATGCCGAGGCGATAGCCGTAATTCTGGGGGCCGAAGATCGCCAGCGGCAGCGTGCCGCGCGCAATGGTGAGGATGCCGTTGCCGGCGCCGTAGAAGATCGCGAACACGCTGGCCGCGCCGCCACCGACCAATCCGAGTATCGCCGCGCCGATCGGATTGGTGACACATGCGAGCTTGGTCGAGACCAGCGGATGAAAGCGGCTGAGGAAGCCAGCCTCGAAAATGCGCGCCGCCACCTGCGCCGGGCCGAGCAGGGCGCCGGCGAACACGGCCTGCGCGGTGGTGGCGCCGGCGGCTTCCATGATGCGCGGCAGATGCGCGGCCATCGCACCGGTGACGGTCCAGGCGGCGGCGAACACGAACGCCAGCAGGATCATGGTGCGGTCGATCGCGATGTGCGGCTTGACGGCGTTCGCCACCGCAGCCTTGGCGCCCTTCACCTCCGGCAGCATCAGCAAATTGATCGGCAGCCCAATCAGGATATGCGCCGCCGCCCAGGCAAAGCAGGTGTTGCGCCAGCCGATGGTCTCCAGCCCCCAGGCCGACAGCGGCCATCCGACCGTCGACGCAAAACCCGCGAGCAGCGTGATGCCGGTGATCGAGCGCCGCGCTTCATTGCCGTAGATGCGCCCGAGCGCGGCGAACGCTGCATCGTAGAGGCCCGCGCCCATGCCGATGCCGAGCAGCAGCCATGCGATGGCCATCACCGGAATGGAGTAGCTGAACCCAAGCAGCGTTAGTCCTGCCGCGAATACCATGTTGGACATCGACAGGACCGATCGGCCGCCGACCAGGTCGATCTGCCGGCCGACACGCGGGCCGAGCAAAGCCGAGAGCACCAATGCTGCCGAGAAGGCGGCAAATATCCAGTTCGAGGAGACGCCGAGATCGCGCGACATCGGGTCGGCCAGAATGGCCGGCAAATAATAACTCGACGCCCAGGCCAGCGTCTGCGTGGTGCCGAGCGCGATGATGATGGGGAGGGGGCGTGCGCTCATGGCTTATCTTTTTCGTTGCGCCGGCTTGTTGTCGTTGCCGTCGTTCCGGCGTGCCGGAATCAAGTTGTCTATGATAATAGACAACTTGGAACCTAAGCGCCATGACGCCAGGTGGCAACAGGCTTGTGTCGCACTCATGCCTGAACCGTGGTCCGTCTCGACCAGTAGAGTGCCAGTGGCCCCAGCAGAATGCCCACCGCGAGCACGATAAACGCCGCCGTCCAGGCGGAGGCGCTCGACGGTCCACCGGCCGCATCCAGCGCCACGCCCAAGGCCCAGGCGCCCAAAGCCGAAAGGCTGAAGCCGACGGTCGAATGCACGGCCATCGTCGCCCCGCGGTATTTCGGGTCCGCCGCCATCGTCATCCCCGATGTCAGCGCGCCGGAATCGGCGGGCACGGTGATGGCGTAGGCCAGGATCAGCGGCAGCAGCAGCCATGGCGATTTGTCGGCGAACGCGCCGATCAGCAGCGCCACGACCGCAGAACTGAACATCACGGCCGTGATGGCGCGGTGGCGGCCAAACCGGATCGCGCATTCATTGCCCAGAATGCTTGCGGGCATCGCCAGCACGGAGAACAGCACGCTGACGACGACGGGGGTCAGGATCGAGCCGTCCGAATTCCTCGCCGCCACGAACGTCCAGAACGCCACCAGCCAGGTTCGGATGCCGTAAAGCTCAAAGCAGTGCGCGCCATAGCCGAGAACGAAACCCATCGCGCTGGTGTTGCGGAACACCGGCGCAAAATCCAGCAAACGGCCTTGCGCGGGCTTTGGCGTCACCGGTTGCAACAGGAAGCAGACGGAAAGCATCACCAGCGGGCCCAGCGCCGTCACCAGGAAGGCGGCGCGCCAACCCCAAGCTTCGGCGACGAGCTGCGAGACGAGGAACGACAGTCCGACGCCGAACGAGAAGCTTGATGTGTAGAACGTGATAGCGCGCGATGAATCGCCCGGCGCAAGCCGGTCGGTCAACGCCTTGAGGCCGGGCATGTAAGCGCCCGCAAATCCGATGCCCGCGATGGCGTTGAACAACGCCCCGGACCAGAGGCCGGTGGCAAACAGGCCGAACAGCAATGTACCGAGTGCACTGACCGCCGAGCCGGCAATCAGGATTTTTCGCGCGTCGATCCGGTCGGTCAGCGTCGCCAGCACCGGCACGGTCAACATGTAGCCCGCAGCGCCTGAGCCTGCGAGCAGGCCGGCCTGCGCGCCGCTGAGATGCCATTCCGGAATCAGGAACGCCGCGAGAATGGAGGGCACCACGACATGGGGGAGCAGGCTGCCGAGCTGCCCCACACACATCGCGACGATGACGGATCGGCCGTTTAAGGAAATGCGTTTCACCCCGGTTCGTTCAGGACGCGCAGCCGCATCCTGTTTTGCCTTGTTGCTTGGCATTAGCGTCCTCTGCGCAACAGGCGTCAACAGCTGATGGCGCCGGTCCGCCGCAGCACTGGCTTGCGCCGGGCACTTCCGCGCGGCTGCAAACGCCGGTTTCGGGCAGCACCAGTTCGACACGCTCCGCCGCTTCATGATCGCCGGCGATGTCGGCGGCAATTGAACGGACCTGCTCGTAGCCTGTCAGCATCAGGAAGGTCGGCGCACGGCCGTAGGACTTGATGCCGGCGAAATAGAAGCCGGGTTCGGCCTGCGCCAGTTCGCGTGCGCCGTGGGGCCGCACGGTGCCACAGCTATGCTCGTTCGGATCGATCAGCGGCGCCAGCGCCACCGGACATTCGATCGCCGGATCAAGCTGGATGCGAAGCTCGCGCACGAAATCCAGGTCCGGCCGGAAGCCCGTGGCAACGATCAGCTCATCGACGACGATTTGACGGCAGCAGCTGCCCGCGCCGGTCGCAACGGTGAGGCGGGGGCCCTCCGCCGTGATGTGCGAAACCCGAAACTCGCTCTCGACCTTGATGCGGCCAGCGGCGACCAGTGATGCAAAGGCCGCGCCCAGCTCGCCACGCGCAACCAGCTTGTCGTTCGCGCCGCCGCCAAAGGCCTTGGCGGGATCATTGCCCCGCAACAGCCAGACCGGACGTGTTCCCGATACCTCGGCGGCGAGTCGCGCGAGATCGGTCAGCGTGCCGATCGCCGAATGACCGGCGCCGAGCACGGCGACGGTTTTGCCGGCGTAGCGCGCGCGATCTCTTCCGAGAACATCGGGCATGCCGTAGGCGATCTTGCCCGCGGCCTGCGTCTCGCCGATGGCGGGGAGGCCGTTGGCGCCGGCCGGATTTGGCGAATGCCAGGTGCCTGACGCGTCGATCACGGCGTCAGCCTTGACGACCTTCGGGCCTTGCCCGTTCTGATAGCGAATCTCGAACGGCGCGGACTCGCGTGCTTTGGTCTTGAGCTTGTCGAAACCAGCGCGGCTGATGTCGGTGACGCGACTGGAGGTGTGGATGTGATCGGCGAGGGCGGTCTTGGCCGCGAGCGGTTCAAGGTAGCCCTCCAGCAATTCCGCGCCGGTCGGATAGTGCTGCGGGTCCGGCGAGTTCCACCCCGTTGCCGCGAGCAGACGCTCCGCGGCGCGGTCGATGTTGTATTCCCACGGCGAGAACAGCTGGACATGGCTCCATTGGCGGACGGAATGCCCGACGCTGTCGCCTGCTTCCAGCACGATCGGCCGATGCCCGCGCTCCAGCACGTGGGCGGCGGCGGCAAGGCCGACCGGGCCGGCGCCGATGATCGCAACGGACTTTGCCTCGCTCATACTGTTCTCCCATCAAACTAGAAGTATCGAAATTGATGGCGGCGCAAATTCACGCCGCGGTCTGCGTATCGTTGCTTTCGGAGCCGGTGCAGCATTCAGCCACCAGGAAGTCCACCAGTCCCCGCATCACGTCGTAATTGGCGTGGCACACGAGTGTCGTTGCCTCTCTCTCCTGACTGATCAGGCCGACCACCATCAATGTCTTGATATGATGGGAGAGGGTGGATGGCGCGATCTTCAGCTTGTCCTGCAGCCGCCCGACCGGCATTCCGGCATCGCCGGCGCGAACCAGCGCGCGATAGATTTTCAACCGGGTCGGATTGCCCAGGGCTTCGAGGTGTGCAGCGGCGTCGTCGAGTTTCATGATGTGATCGTGACATTCGAGTCGAGAGTTGTCAACGATATTTCTAGAATTATGGAAATAACAGGTCTAGCTAAGACGTCGTCCCGGCCTTGAGCCGGGACCCATACCGCGTGATCTCTCGATGAAGACTCGATAGCAGGGACCATTCGCAAAACTTCTCCCTGTGGTTATGGGTCCCGGCTCAAGGCCGGGACGACGGCGGCGTTTGTTGTTGCACCATCATCCAAAACGTGGCTTCGCAATCTCGCGACGCATTGCGCCCGAGCTTTGCTGGAAACTTCCCGCCCAAATGAGAGGGCGCAGGGAATGCCGGATGCGCGCTGCACCCGCGGTCTCGTGTGCGAATAGTGCAAACAAAGCTGCACACGAGCATACAGGGCAGCGGAGAACATCCGACATTCCCTGCGCAATGGCTTTACGGCTTATAGCGCGCTCTCCCCGGAGACGAGTTCTCGATTGACTCCGTCGCCCCTGATCAGCTTTTGGCTTCTCAGGAACTTGACGCCAGCAACGGGCGCCAGGACCACGCGTCTTCGCCGTACGCCGCTGTCGCGTTACGTCTCCGCAACATCAGCGTCCACCGCAACCCGTCCAACGTCCGTGACGACGGCCGACGCCCTCTGAGCGGGACGGGATGGCTGTTATATAAACCGATTTTTGCTTCTGTAAAACAGAAATATTTTTGCTTCCGGGGCTTGACATGATTTCTGTTAATCGTAAGTGATTTGCCCGTCGGGTTGTTTTGTCGCGCCTTGGCTGCTAGATTGTGCTTGACCGCTAGGCGACGCAGTGCGCGTTGCGCAGTTTCGCGGTGGGGCGATCGACGATCCTTGTGGCGGCGTTGAACGCGATGCGGCTGAAAATGAGTGTGAGCAAATCCCTGATGCAGTTGGAATCAACGCTCACTTGCCCAAAGTGCAGTCATCAATCCGTCGAGACCATGCCCACCAACGCCTGCCAGTTCTTTTACGACTGCAAGGGCTGCGGGGAGCGTCTCAAGCCTCGCTCGGGCGATTGCTGCGTGTTTTGTTCTTACGGCACCGTGCCGTGCCCGCCGATCCAGTCGGGAATTTGCCGCTCGTAGTGGCAATATCGATAAGCCGCTTGACGATGTTCAGATATATCCATAAGTCTGGATATATGGAATCAGAACAGGCCATTCTTGCGCTCGCTGCATTGGCGCAGCCGACCCGGCTCGAGGTGTTTCGCCTGCTGGTGAAGCACGAACCGGAGGGGCTGGCGGCCGGCGATATCGCCAAGTCGCTGGCGGTGCCGCAAAACACCATGTCGTCTCATCTGGCGATCCTGTCGCGGGCGGGGCTGGTGACGGCCCAGCGCTTCAGCCGCTCGATCGTCTACCGCGCCGATCTCGACGCGTTTCGGGCGGTCATGCTGTTCATGGTCAGGGATTGCTGCGACGGACGTCCGGAAATCTGCGCGCCGCTGATCGAGGACCTCACGCCTTGCTGTTCACCTAAATCGAAGAGGAGGAAAGCCCATGTCTGATCGCATGTATAATGTTCTCTTCCTTTGCACTGGAAATACCGCCCGTTCGATCCTGGCCGAGGCGATTCTGCGGAAGGATGGCCATCGCCACTTCCGCGCCTTCTCCGCGGGGAGCCAGCCGAAGGGAACGGTGAATCCGTTCGCGATCAGGGTCCTCAATAGCCTCGATTATCCGACCGGCGATTTGCGCTCCAAGAGTTGGGAGGAGTTCGCGCGCCCCGGCGCCCCCGCGATGGATTTCATTTTTACGGTTTGCGACAATGCCGCAGGCGAGTCCTGCCCGGTGTGGCCCGGCCGGCCGATGACTGCGCATTGGGGTATTGCAGACCCGGCGGAGGTTGTTGGTACCGATATCGAGCGCGAAGCGGCATTCGTCGAAGCATTCCGGTACATGAAGAATCGTATCGCCGCGTTCACGAGCCTGCCGCTGAGCAGCATCGATGCGCTGTCGCTGGGAACGCGGCTGCGCGATATCGGCCGCATCGATGGTGCCACTAACGGTCACGAGAAGGCGAGTTGATGTCCGATTTTGATCTTCCGCGCCGCCTGACCGCCGAAGCCCTCGGCACGGCGATACTGGTCGCAACCGTGGTCGGCTCCGGCATCATGGCGGAAACGCTGACCAAGGACGTTGCGCTCGCGCTGCTCGGCAACACGCTGCCGACCGGTGCGATCCTCGTCGTGCTGATCAGCATTCTCGGGCCGATATCGGGCGCGCATTTCAATCCTGCGGTTTCCCTGGTGTTTGCGCTCCGGCGCGAGCTGACGGCGCGCGAGGCGTTGTCGTATGTGGCGGCGCAGATCGCCGGCGGCATCGCCGGAACCATCATGGCACACGCGATGTTCGCCCTGCCGCTGCTGGATGCCTCGCTGAAGGTCCGAACCGGCGGTGCGCAATGGCTGGCCGAAGGCGTGGCCGCGTTCGGCCTGGTTGTCACGATTCTCGCCGGCATCCGGTTCAACCGGCCGGCGATCCCGTGGCTGGTCGGGCTTTACATCACGGCGGCCTATTGGTTCACATCGTCGACGTCGTTTGCCAATCCCGCGGTCGCCATCGCCCGATCGTTCACCAATACGTTTTCGGGAATTCGTCCGACCGATCTGCCCGGTTTCATCGCCGCCGAACTCTGTGGTGCGATCTTGGCGATGATGCTGATGGGCTGGCTGCTGCGCGAGGCAGGCGAGGTGGCCGCAACTGCGAAGGAAGCTCGCTCATGAGCGTGACGATCTATCACAACCCGTCCTGCGGCACCTCGCGCAATACGCTGGCAATGATCCGGCAAAGCGGCGAAGAGCCCGAGGTGATCGAGTATCTGAAGACGCCGCCGAGCCGCGCCCGGCTGGTCGAGCTGATCGCCGCGTTGGGCATCTCCGCGCGCGAGCTGCTCCGCGAAAAAGGCACGCCCTATGCGGAGCTCGGCCTTGCCGATCCCAAATGGAGCGACGACGAACTGATCGATTTCATGCTCGCCCATCCGATCCTGATCAACCGGCCGATCGTGGTGACGCCGAAGGGGGTTCGGCTGTGCCGGCCGTCGGAGATGGTGCTCGACCTGCTCGACCGTCCCGTGGCCTCCTTCGTGAAGGAAGACGGCGAAGTCGTCGTATCCAGGAAAACCTAAGGGATTTCCGCAGGCTTCCGTCTGTCACGATTGCGCGGCATAATGGCGGCATGGAACTCACGCCCCGCCTGCGCCTGATGAACTGGATCGCCCATCAGAGCCTGACAGGCCTGCCCGAGAACGATCTGCTCCGCGGCTTTTGCGAACGCTGCCGCGCCCATGGCCTGGAGCTGTCGCGCGCAATGGTCATCATTGACACGCTGCACCCGGTGTTCGAGGGCCGCGGATTTCGCTGGAGCGATTCCCAGACCAACGAGGCCGACAGGTTTGAATATGGTTCGAGCAGCGAGGGCGCCGTCGCGGATAACTGGCGGCGCTCGACATTTTACCATTTGCTTGAAACCGGTGGCGACGAACTGCTGATCGATCTGTCCGATTGCGAAGGCCTCGATTTCAACATGATCGAGGACCTGACCGCCAAGGGTCACAAGCATTTTCTCAGCTTCGTGCACCGGTTCGGCGAAGCAGGCACCATGGGCCAGATGGACTGCTTTTACTCGACATGGGTAACCCGGAGCGACGAAGGGTTTGGCGAGCAGGGGCTCGCCGCCCTGCGCGAGCTGGTGCCGGTGCTCGGGCTTGCGGTCAAATCCGCCGCACAGGCTGAGGTCGCGCGGACGCTGGGGCGGGTCTATCTCGGCCGGGACGCGTCCGAGCAGGTGCTGCGCGGCCGCATTGCCCGCGGCGTCACCGAGCGTATCAACGCGGTGCTGTGGTTTTCGGATTTGCGCAGCTCGACCTCGATCAGCGAGAGCATCGAGCCCGGCCAGATCATCCCGTTCCTGAACGATTACGCGCAGGCCTCGATCGACGCCATCCACGATGCCGGCGGCGAGGTGCTGAAACTGATCGGCGATGGCGTGCTGGCGATGTTCACCCATGAGAACATGGCCGTTGCCAAGCGCACGGCGCTGCGCGCCGAGCATCGCTTCCGCCACAACATGGCTGCGGTCAGCGCGCGCCGTGCCGCCGAAGGGGTGGCGGTGACGACGGCCCATGTCGGCCTGCATGTCGGCGAGGTCTTCTACGGCAATATCGGCAGCGAGGACCGGCTCGACTTCACCGTGGTGGGGCCGGCCGTCAACGAGGTCAGCCGCATCGCCTCGATGTGCCGTTCGGTCGACCGCGAATTGCTGACATCGCAGGCGTTCCGGACCGGACTGGATGCTGCGGGGCGCAACTATCTGGTTTCCACCGGCCGCTATGCACTGCGTGGCATCGGCCGCGCGCAGGATCTCTATACGCTCGATCCGGACATTGCGTCGGATGAAGTCGTGGCCGGAAAGTACGAGCGGTATCTCGGAAGCTAGGCCGCTTTGGCGCGCAGCGTGTAGAGCCCGACCGCCACCAGGGAAAACACCGTCAGCACCACGCCGAGCGCGAACAGCGCCTCGTGCGAGATCGTCGCGGCCAGCCAGACGCCGATCGCCGCATTCATCATCTGCCAGAAGCCGACCAGCGCGGAGGCCGCGCCTGCCTTCTCGCCGAACGGGGAGAGCGCCTGTGCGGTGCCCAAGGGGTTCACGATGCCCATGCCGAGCAGGAACACGCTCATCGCGCCCAGAAACGGCAGGAAGGTCGGGCTATACAGCGACACCAGCAGCATCGCGAGGCTGCCGGCTGCCGCCGCGAATAATCCGCCACGGATCGAGCGGTCGAGTCCGTAGCGCGGCGCCAGCTTTGTCGCCAGCATTCCGGCCGCGAATACGATCAGCACGGTGCCGGCGAAGAACAGGCCGAGCTGAATTGGCGTAAAGTGCATCGCTTCGATCAGCACGCGGGGCGCGGCCGAGAACACCGCGAACAGACCGCCCATGATCAGGCTCACGGTCGCTGCCGGCACCACGAAACGCCGGTCGGCGATCAGGCCAAGATAGTTTTTGGCAATCGCGAGCGGGTCGAGCGGTGTGCGCGTCGCATGATGGGTCTCGCCCAGAACCATGCCGTAGGCGAGCGCGCCGAGCACGGCAAAGGCGGCGACAAGCGCGAACTCGGAACGCCAGCCGAAATAATGGTCGAGCGCGCCGCCGAGCAGCGGCGAGAAGCCAGGCGCCGCCGCCATCGCAATCATGATCAGCGCCATCGCGCGCGCCAATGCGGCGCCGGAGAACAGGTCGCGCGCAATAGCGCGTGACAGCACGGAGGTGGCGCAGGCGCCGGCGGCCTGGACCACGCGGCCGGCGAGCAGGTTGGGCAGGTCGGTGGCGAGGCCGCACCAGACGCTGCCGGCGAAAAACACGGCAAATCCGATCAGCACCGGCCAGCGGCGACCGTAGCGGTCCGAGATCGGCCCGACCACCAGCTGGCCGACTGCGAACACCGCCAGAAAGATCGTGATCGCTGACGTGACCGCCGCGCTCGTGACGTGCAGCGAGGCTGCCATCTGCGGGAGCGACGGCAGCAGGATATTGGTCGCCAGCGTCCCGGTGGCAGCCAGCGCCGCCAGCACCGCGATCTGCAGAACGGTGGAGGAGGCCTCGGGACGGGGGCGCGCGATCGCTACGGTCTGGTCGGCCATGGAGGGTTCCCGCATTTCGATAAGATGATGTATATCATATAAAACGGGGTGCGGAAACGCAAAAAGCCATGCCATTTTGCTTTGTGTTGGCGTTGATTCGTCATGGCCGGGCTTGACCCGGCCATCCACGACTTACTTTCGCGGTTGCAGCCAAGGAAGACGTGGATGCCCGGGTCAAGCCCGGGCATGACGAGGACCTTTTCAGAACGCATGCGCCCGCAGCGCCGGCCCGTCGCCGACCATTTCCGGCTGCCGCGTCAGCGAGACGGCGGGCGACATCAGGATGACCAGCGCTTGGGCGGCGAAGATCGCGGCCGCCAGGTAGAGGCAGGCTTCGGCGCTGTAGAGCCCGCCGACGATGGCGCCGAGCGCCGAGCCGAGCGGGCGGGCGCCATAGCTCATGATGTTGATGGCGGAGACGCGGCCCAAGAGCGAGGGCGGCGTCACCGATTGGCGCAGCGTCGTGGTGGAGATCACCCACAGGATCGGACCGACGCCGAGCAGGAAGAAGCTCAGGCCCGCGAGCAGCGGTGAGGGAAAGATGGTCGTCAGCGCCATCACGGCGGCGGCGACGAAACCGGTCACCGGGCCGAGCCCGATCACGGTGCCGAAGGCGAGGCGCTTCATGACGCGCGTCGCCAGGAGCGCGCCGACCACCATGCCGACGCCGTACATCGCGAGCGTGGTGCCGACGCCGGTCGCGGAAAGGCCGAGATGACGCACGGCATAGGGCACGAACACCGCAAGCAGCAGGAAGGAGGCCGTGTTGAAGATGAACTGGGTGATGAACACCGGCCGCAGCAGCTTGTGGTGCAACACGAAGACAGCGCCTTCCTTGATCTCCTGCAGCGGATGGCGGCGCGGGGCGGGCGCGCGGGCGGGCTCATAGATGCCCGACAGCAGCACGACCGCGATGACCGACAGCGCAGCGGCAAATCCGAACGCGGGGGCGGCGCCGACCCATCCGACCAGCACGCCGCCGAGCGCGGGGCCGCTGGCAAAGGCGACTGTGCGCGCCAGTTCAATCCGCGCATTGGCCGCGGGCAGTTGCTCCGGGTTCACCAGCGAGGGCACCAGCGCCGGTGCCGCGACGCTGTAGGCGACCGTGCCGCACACCGCGATGAAGCCGAGCAGAGCCAGCAGCGGCAGCGTCATCCAGCCGAGCCAGATCAGCAGCAGGATTCCGCCGAGCGCCACCGCGCGCAGCGCTTCGGCGCCCGCCATCAGCCAGCGCCGCGAGATGCGGTCCGCGAGCAGGCCGGCAGGGATCGCAAACAGGATGAAGGGCAGCGTCAGCGCGGTCTGCAGCAGGCCGGTCTGACCTTCGCCGACGCCCAGCAGCAGCACGGCGACGATCGGGGCGGCGGCCAGCGCGACTTGTTCGGCCGATTGCGCGGCGAGGTTCGACCAGGCGAGGCGGTTGAAGGTCGGTGGCAGGCGCGGCGTCTCGGCGGCGGACATGGGGCGATTCCCTGATGGCTTTATCGGCCCTCATTGTCCGACGACAGCACGGCCCAACCCACCCGTTTCCCGACAAGCGGTGGGGCAACGAAAAAACCTCCACACGCGAACGTGTGGGGGTTTCTCACCTTGATGGGTCAGCGATGTCTCCCAACACCTGTCAGTGATCTGTCCGGGCTAAACCTGCCCCGGCATCCACGTCTTGCTGACCCATCAGACGTCGAACAGAAAGTCGTGCCTGCTGAGTTCATAGGGCCGCACACCCATCAATTCGATCCAGTCGTCGCCGACGTGCACGATCGTGTTGCCGTGATTGCCCGAGATTTTTACATCGCGAAAGTCGAGGCGGCCGGCATGCTCGAACACCAGCAGGTCGACGCCGGGATCGAAGTCGGTGATCCTGGCTTTGGTGGCGCCGGTATCGAACACGAAACGATCGGCGCCGGCATGGCCTGTCATGGTCTGCTTGCCGGTTCCGGCGAACAGGTAATCGCCCTGCGGACCGCCGATCAGGGTGTCGGTGCCATCGGAGCCGATCACGATCTGGCGGGCGTCGGGGTCTTCGGACTCGACGCCGCCGGCAAGGCCGGTGTGCCGGACATAGGTGACGAAGACGTCATCCTGGATGTGCTTGGTGTCGGTGTTGCGCAGGATGATGTCGGCGAGCGTCGTGCCCTTGATCTCGGATAGCGTCCGGGCATCGAAACCCTGGTTCTCGAACCAGAGCCGGTCGCCATCGCGCAGCGCCTCGAACTGCATCGTCAGGATGGCTTGAAAAGTTTCGCCGACCAGCGCGCCGGGGACATGGTTTTCCGACAGGCCGCCGGTCCACAGGCCGACATTGTTGACGTTGCCGTAGGCCGCCTTCAGCCCGGCCAGCGTCTCAGGATCGCTCGTGATCTGGCTGAAATCCGTGTAGGGGTCGAGCCCGAGCGCTTCACGGGTCTGGTTGAGCGTGCCGAGGCCGAGGTCGCGGGCGCGCTGGATATTGATCGCGGCGAGATCCATCGACACCGGCGCATCGACCAGAAAATTACGCAGATCCTCGACAATGCGCGCATCGAGCGCCTGCGAGGGATCGGCGGCCAGATGGCGCAATTGTCCGTCGGCGCCGCCATTGTCGATGAAGTTGGCCGCCGGCTGGAAGAACACGTCTTTCAGGTCTTCCTCGGAGCCGGCGATGACCTCGCCGTTCTCCGCAAGGCCTTCGGTTTCGCCCGAGACGATCGAGTGTCCGAAGCGGAACGCCGCGGCGACGAATTCCAGCGTCAAATGCGGATCGACATTGGGGTCGTAGCCGTCATAGGGCGTGAGCGCGTCCTTGCCGACGAGGTTCGGCAGGAACTCGGAATAGGTGATGTTGGCGATTTCCGCCGACACGATGGCGCGGGCGTAATTGTAGAGCTGGTCGCCGCTCCAGTTCGGATGCTCAAGGTGCAGTTTGTCGACCTGGTAATTGTGTTCGCGCACGAACAGCGTCTGCAGCGCGGTCAGCGCCGGGTTTTCCGCAGCACGGCCGTCGCCGGCCACGACCATGCCGTTGACGATGGGCAAATTGTCTCCCGCTGACGTCTTCATGTGGCCGTCGGCAGTGCGCAGGCTGGCGGCTACCGCTGCACTCGACCCGTAGACCATCGAGGCGTCGAGCCAGGCGGAATTGGAATTGACCGCCATCGCCGGATTGGACCTGCCGGCACCGGTCGTGGGATCGGTGACGGCGCGGGTGATCCGAATGATGGTGCCGGCGGGGAATACGGGATCGCCGGCGGGGACCACGACGCTGATGTCGTTGACGCCGTCGGTGCGGGTCAGCGTCATGTCATGGTCGATGAATTGGCCCCAGGCGTACATGAACGCGGAAACACCTTCCGGGTTCGCCACGTCGGCATCGCCGGCGCCGACCACGAGATTGCTGATGGTGCGCGGATTGTTGCCGCCCAG
Source organism: Bradyrhizobium sp. AUGA SZCCT0169 (assembly GCF_018130085.1). Lineage (NCBI taxonomy): Bacteria > Pseudomonadati > Pseudomonadota > Alphaproteobacteria > Hyphomicrobiales > Nitrobacteraceae > Bradyrhizobium > Bradyrhizobium sp. AUGA SZCCT0169. The sequence goes on from NZ_JAFCMC010000005.1 coordinate 51,273, forward strand.
CGGCACGGAAATGCCGTCGGCAAAATGCGCCGTCCCGATACGTGCGAATTCGGTGCCGGCGGCGTTGAGGGTGGAATCGGACCGGTTGTTCTGCGAGCCGTCGAAGCTGCGGTACTCGATTTTTACCGGCTGCGGACCCGGTTGGCACGACGGGCCGTCATGCGGGCCATGAGAGCCGTGGCCCCCGTGAGAACCATGGGATCCGTGAGAGGGGTGGGCGTCGTGCGAGCCATGTGAACCGTGAGGCTGGTGCGGCAGGAAAAAATGCTGGGAAAAATGGCCAAAGTGGAAATCGTCATGGTCTCCGTCCTTGCCGCCAAAAGCCCGCTTGAGCTGACGCATCGACCGTCTCCCTGACCTGCAATTGCGAATTATTCGCAACTAGTGTCACTAATGAGAAGCATTTGCAATAAGGAAATGAAGGGGACGAACGCGCCGTGCCCGGCAAGGCGTAAAAAAAGCCCGCCGCATCGACTGCGGCGGGCTTCTCTCTATTTGCGATCTGACGGCGGCTCAGACCGTCATCGCGACTACGACTTCGGTCCGAGCGTCGCCTTGCCCGTGCCCGAGAGGGTGGTCGGCGGTGTTGCGGGGCTGTCGGCAGGGGCCGGCAACTCCGCTTCGGTCAGCGGGCCGCTGCCGGCACGCAGCGCATTCAACAGGCTGGTCATGCCGTCGGGGCCAGCCGGGAAGCCAGCCTCGCCGAGAATCCTGTCGATCATCGGCTTGAACGCCGATACCGACAATAGCTGCGCGGCGAGACCATCACCGAGTCCGAGACCGCCATTGCCGCCGCCGTTCATCGCGCCGTTGCCGCCACCGCGACCGAGCATGCCGCCGGTATCGAAGATCCGGATGTCGGAGATCTTCTCGATCGGCTTGACCGCTTCGGCCAGCGCGCTCGGAATGATATTGATGCGGGCGAGGTTGAGGTCGTACTCGATCATCTCGGCACCGAGCTTGTTGCGGGCCTCAGCCTTGAGCGCCGCCACCTCGGCCTCGGCTTCACCGAGCGCCTTGACGCCGGTCGCACGCGTGGTTGCGGCGTCGGCGTCGGCCTTGGCGAGCACGTTGATCGCTTCCGCCTTGTTGGCGGCGGCCTGCCGTTCGGCTTCCGCCATCACGGTGATCGGCATCGCGTCGGTTTCCGCCACCTTGCGCGCCGCGATCACGTTGATGATCTTGTCGCGCTCGGCGATTTCTGTGGCCCGTGCCGTCGTGACCTTTTCTTCGGCTGCGATCGCAAGCGCGCGCGCCGTTTCCGCGATGGTCTGCGCTTCGGATTGCTCCTTGTTCTTGGTGGCGACGACGATCGCGGCTTCCTGCGCCACGATCTGGAGATCACGTTCCATTTCGGTGGTGCGGCGCTTCACCGCCAGATCAGCCTCGATCTTTTTGGTGTCGCGGGCCTGGTTGGCCTCGGTCTGGACGTTGGCGACGGCCAGTTCCTGCTGGATGCGGTATTCGGCCTCGTTCTGCAGCGCCGTCTGCTCGACCTGCGCGGTCTGCGCGCGCATCGCGGCGGTCTTGTTGGCGATGTCGCGCTGCTGCGCCAGTTCCGCCTCGCGCTTGGTGCTCTCGATCGTCAGCGTGGTCTGGCGGGCAACCAGATCCTGCTGCGCGATGTTCACCTCGGTGGTGCGGACGATCTGGTTGCGCTCCTGCTCACGCTCCTTGGTGATCTTGGTCAGCGTGGTGAGGCCGTGCGCGTCGAAGAAATTGCTCGGGTTGAAATGCTTGATGTCGCTCTGGTCGAGCCTCGTCAGCGAGACCGATTCAAGCTCGAGGCCGTTGTTCTGGATGTCGGCGCCGACCGCGTCCTGCACCGATTTGACGAAAGTCGCGCGCTGTTCCTGCAGCTCTTCGAGATGCATGGTGGCGGCGACCGAGCGCAGGCCGTCGACGAATTTCGCCTCGATCAGTTCGCGCAGTTCAGCAGCGTCGTTGGTGCGGTTGCCGAGCGTCTGCGCGGCCAGCGCGATCGACGACATGTCCGGTTTGACACGGACGTAGAACTCGGCGCCGATGTCGACGCGCATGCGGTCCTTGGTGATCAGCGAGTCCGGGCCGCCGCGGGCGACCTCCAGCCGCAACGTCTTCAGATTGACGGCTGCCGTGGAATGGAAAACCGGAAGCACGACGGAGCCGCCGTCGAGAACGACTTTCTGGCCGCCAAGACCGGTCCGGACATAGGCCTCGTCGCGGGTCGAACGCCGGTACAGCGTCGCGAACATGAAGCCGATGATGACAAAGAGAAGGACGCCGATAGCGATCGGTACTGCAAGTTCCCACATGTTCATGCCCTGTCTGATGACCATTGTTGTGCAATGAGGTTGGCTGGTGCGGCAATCGCGATAAAGCTCCTGGTGTCGCGGTCGACCAGCAACACGCTGGTGCCGACCGCGAGCGCTTTCGAATCGGGGCCGGCGCGCGCCGGGACAGAGTGCCAGTTGCCGAAGACATCCTTGAGACGGACGCGGCCGGGCAGTCCCTGGTCGAGCGGACCGATCGAAACCACGGCGACCTGGCCGACGAAGTCGGCCTCATCGACCGCATAGGTCTCGTCGCGCGGGATCACGCGTGAGATCGCGCGGCTGGTAACCCGGACTGCCGGAATGGCGCCGATGATGGCGCCGACGGCGGCGAGCGAAACCGGGAGAGAAATTCCAACACTGTGCGCGATGGCCTGCAGGAAAAATCCCACGATCGAAAACATGCCAAGCGTCAACATCAAAAGAATCAAAAGCGGAACGCGCCCCGCATTGATCCAGAGAAACAGGCCGGAGATGGCGCTGTGGCCGTCGGCCTCGATCTCGACATCCTTGCCGACGATGTGGCTGAGCGAAAACCCAACCATCGTCGACAGCAGTTCGATCACGGCAAGCACTGCCACGATGGCCGCGGCGATCGTGAAGGGGCGGACGTCCGCCGCCAGCAGGAGGTCGATGACGGCGCTCATTGTGAGGATTTGATCCGCGCGAGGCGTTCGGTGATCGCCGTTTCGTGGGTCATGGCCTTCTCCGGTTGGGATTTGACGGCGATGTCGATCTCGTAAGCCGGGCCGTCTGAGACCAGGTGAGCCGGGAAGGGGCACTCCCAACCGGCAAGGTAGCCCGGAACTTCGAATGAAACCAAGACGCGTCCTCGAACTGTGCTGATGGTCATGGTTGTTGGTCCCTTGATCGCGATCTGTTTGTCGTCGAGCGGGATTCGCCGGTTCATGGTTCCAGCCACGTAAACTGGCGCGGTCGCGCAGGCCGAGGGTCACCGCAGGCCGGTCTCGACGCGAATTTCTCGTCTGCCGGTATCATCTTAGGGTGATCACTAGATGCAGTTGCAAATGAGTTGCAATAAGGGCGAATTTCGACCATCTTGATGAGATGGATGCACGAACGCCCGAATTGGGCCGAAAGACTAATTCGGAGAGCTTGGCTGTGGCCTTGCAAGACGCCGACGCCGGCTGGCGCGCCGACGCCGCAGCGAACAGGCAGCGCAGTCTGGCCGAAGTCAACGCGACCATCTTGGTGCCGCTGGGTGGCCATTGGGCGCGCCGGCTGCTGGCGTTTCTTGGGCCCGGCTATCTGGTTTCCGTCGGCTATATGGATCCCGGCAATTGGGCGACCGACCTCGCCGGTGGATCGAAGTTCGGCTACACGCTGCTGTCGGTGATCCTGCTGTCGAACCTGATGGCGATCCTGCTGCAGGCGCTCGCCGCACGGCTCGGCATCGTCACCGACCGCGATCTCGCGCAGGCCTGCCGCGCCAGCTTTTCGCGTCCGGTCAATTTCATGCTGTGGCTGGCCTGCGAGGCCGCGATCATCGCCTGCGATCTGGCGGAAGTGATCGGCACCGCGATTGCGCTGAAGCTATTGTTCGGCATTCCCCTGATCGGCGGCGCGCTGATCACCGCGCTCGACGCCTTCCTGCTGCTGCTTCTGATGAACAAGGGTTTTCGCTTCCTCGAAGCCTTCGTCATCTCGCTGTTGATCGTCATCGCGGTCTGTTTTGCGATCCAGATCTTCGCGGCCGCGCCGCCGGTTGCCGCGGTGCTGCGCGGCTTCCTGCCGTCGACCGAGATCGTTACCAATCCGGAGATGCTGTACATCGCGATCGGCATCATCGGCGCCACCGTGATGCCGCATAACCTCTATCTGCACTCCTCGATCGTGCAGACCCGCGCCTATCCGCGCACCGACGAGGGCCGGCGCGATGCGATCAAATGGGCGACCACGGACTCGACCATCGCGCTGATGCTGGCGCTGTTCATCAATGCCGCGATCCTGATCGTGGCCGCCTCGACGTTCCATTCCAGCGGCCGTACCGATGTGGCCGAGATCGGGCAGGCGTATGAGCTGTTGTCGCCGCTATTGGGCCTCGGGATCGCCTCGACACTGTTCGCCGTCGCGCTGCTGGCGTCCGGCCTCAACTCGACGGTAACGGCCACGCTGGCCGGCCAGATCGTGATGGAAGGCTTTTTGCACCTGCGCCTGCCGAACTGGGCGCGGCGGCTGGTCACCCGCGGCGTCGCGATCGTCCCCGTCGTGATCGTCACCGCACTCTATGGCGAGAAGGGCACGTCCAACCTGCTGGTCTTCAGCCAGGTCATCCTGTCGATGCAATTGCCGTTCGCGGTGATCCCGCTGGTGCGATTCGTTTCCGACCGCCGCAAGATGGGTGATTTCGCGATTTCGCGTTCGGTCGCCACGCTGGCGTGGATCGTCGCCGGGATCATCGTGACGCTGAACGTCAAGCTGCTGTACGACACGCTGTTTGGCTGAAGAAGTCGCGAAGGGCGAGTAGCGAATGGAAGTTACCCTATTCGCCACTCCCTATTCGCCATTCGCCATCTTCAATCCTGCGGCTCGGTCAGTACTTCGCCTGACGCGTCGATGCGCAGCCAGCCTGAGGGGGCCAGCCGCTGCTGCGGCAGGAAGCGGCCCTTGTAGTCCATCTTCTTGGAGCCTTCGATCCAGTAGCCGAGATAGACGTAAGGCAGCCCCAGCCGCCTTGCGCGCGTGATATGGTCGAGGATCATGAAGGTGCCGAGCGAGCGGCTGTGCTCCGACGGCTCGAAGAACGAATACACCATCGACAGCCCGTCGCTGAGCACGTCGGTCAGGGCGACGGCGATCAGCTCGTCGCCGCGGCCGGTGATGCCGGAATCGACGTTGCGCTTGCGGTATTCGATGATGCGGGTTTCGACGTGGCTGTCTTCCACCATCATGGCGTAGTCGAGCACGGTCATGTCGGCCATGCCGCCATGGCGGTGACGCCGGTCGAGATAGGCGCGGAACACCGAATATTGTTCCGAGGTCGGCACCGCGCTGCGCTGCTCTCCGATGATGTCGGCATTGCGCGCGAGAATTTTGCGGAAATTGCGCGAGGGCCGGAACTCGTTGGCGACGACGCGCACGGAAACGCAGGCGCGGCACTGGTCGCAGGCCGGACGGTAGGCGATCGACTGGCTGCGCCGGAAGCCGCCATGGGTGAGGAGGTCGTTGAGGTCGCCGGCCTTGTCGCCGACCAGATGCGTGAACACCTTGCGCTCGTGCCGTCCCGGCAGATAGGGGCAGGGCGAGGGCGCCGTCAGGTAGAACTGCGGGGTATCACGCGAATGCTGGGTCACGTCGGGTCGTCAGGCCTCCGAAACACGAACAATAACGCTTTCCGGTGAACAATTGGTACCGGTGAGGGCGGTTCGGCCCCGATCCTGATCCGGGCCGAACAAACCTGAGCATCGCGCCGCGCGGGCTGACGGTCAATCAATTTGGAGTGTGACATCCCTTCAATAGGCGCGCGCCGGAGGTACAACCTGTGTGCGAACCGAGCTGTTGATGACGACGGTTCCCAGCACGATGTCATGCAGCAGCCGGCGGCGGCCGTTGAACAAGCCGATCAGGAGCACCAGCGGCGTCAGGAACGAGATCGATACCCAGAACAGCACAGCGTGGGTGGCGCCGAGCACGAAATAGCCCGGCGCGCCGTACCAGGTGCGCAGTTCCAGATCCATCACGCGCATGCCCACCGTCGCCGAATGCGGCCCGCCGAGGGAAGAGCCGTAATAGACGATGGCCCAGACGATCGTGGCCGGCCAGGCCAGCCAGAACAGCGCCCAGCCGAGCCCGAGTGTGATCAGGCCGAACACCGCGATGAAGATGTAGCCCAGGATCACCGGGACCGACAGCACGACGAGGTCGATCAGGAACGCGAACACCCGCCGCGTCAGCAGGCCGCGAAACAGTTCCGGCTGCAAGTCGGGGTCGAACGCATGCGGCTGCACGCCGCCATCGTTACGCCAGCCGCCGCCACCGGTATTACCCGAACCGCTATACGACATGATCAGTCCTCCAGAACGTGCATATTCCCGCATGCCGAGACATCAAGCGGAGACATGGGAACCGCGCCTGCGCGCGCAAGGGCCGCGACGGTTACCAAACGGCAATATTCAGGCGATTCGGGGGCTGGGGACTTGAGGAACGCGTAGGGTGGGCAAAGGCGCTCTTGCGCCGTGGCCCACCATTGTCTCCTCCGCTAAAGTTGGTGGGCACGCTGCGCTTTGCCCACCCTACGAAGGCTTCAGCTCTCCGCCTTGATCTTCTCCGCCGCCTTCGGCGCGAAGTAGGTCAGAATACCGTCAGCGCCGGCGCGCTTGAAGGCGAGCAGGCTTTCCATCATCGCGCGTTCGCCGTCGATCCAGCCATTGCCGGCGGCTGCCGCGATCATCGCGTACTCGCCCGACACCTGGTACACGAAGGTCGGCATCGCAAAGGTGTCCTTTACCCGCCGCACGATGTCGAGATAGGGCATGCCGGGCTTGACCATCACCATGTCCGCGCCCTCGGCGATGTCGAGTTCGACCTCGCGCAGCGCTTCGTCGGAATTGGCGCTGTCCATCTGATAGGTGCGCTTGTCGCCGGTCAGCGTCTTTGCCGAACCGATGGCGTCGCGGAACGGGCCGTAGAAGGCGGAGGCGTATTTCGCCGCGTACGACATGATCTGCACGTCGGTAAAGCCTTCATCGTCCAGCGCCTCGCGGATCGCGCCGACGCGGCCGTCCATCATGTCGGAAGGCGCGATCACATCGCAGCCGGCTTCGGCCTGCACCAGCGCCTGGCGGACCAGCACGGCGACGGTTTCGTCGTTCAGGATCCGGCCGTCCTCGATCAGGCCGTCATGGCCGTGACTGGTGAAAGGATCCAGCGCCACGTCGCAGAGCACGCCTAGGCCCGGGAATTCCTTCTTGATCGCGCGCACCGACTGGCAGACGAGGTTGTCGGGGTTCAGCGCCTCGGAACCCTGTTCGTCGCGCAGCGAAGGGTCGGTATAGGGGAACAGCGCGATGCAGGGGATGTTGAGCTTCGCCGCGCGCTCGGCATCACGGACCGCCTGATCGACGGTGATGCGGTCGATGCCGGGCATCGAGGCGACCGCGGTGCGGGTATTGTGGCCGCCGACGATGAACAACGGCCAGATCAGATCGTCGGTCGTGAGCACGTTTTCCCGCACCATCCGCCGCGCCCATTCGGCCTTGCGGTTGCGCCGGGGGCGGATCGCGAGGTCGAGCGGGGCCGAGGTGAGGGCGGTCTGGTGCCGCGGAGCGTCGCGCATTTCGATCGGACGCCCGAATTTGATCGCCATATGATGGTACTCCCCGGCGGAAGGCTGATTTGGCCTGATTTGGACTTGGTCTAATTCTAGCATTCCGGAACGGCCGCGTCACCGCAGCTTGATTTGCGCCAGCGGCAATTGATTTTGCCGACCCGGCGGGCCAAGACTCTGCCTATACCAAGACTCCGCCTATAAGGACCCGTTTTCGCCTGTGAGCACCGATTCTCATGTCTGACACCTCCGCGCGCGACCCGTCGCGGGATAACAGGGACAATGCCCGGGACAATGCGATGTCGGTGGCGGCGATCTCGTCCGAGCGGATCGAGCCTGATGACAACGCTTGGACCCGGCGGCTGGTGCTGTTCCTGCGCATCATGGCGGTCATCTCGATCGCCAAGGGCCTTTACCATTGGGCGCAGGTGACCGGTTTCATCGGCGGCGAGGAAGAGGCGTTCGAAAATCAGTCGATGGCCTGGCAGACCGCGACGATCTATTTCGCCGTGATTGAACTCGTCGCCGCCGTAGGCCTGTGGCTTGCGACGCCCTGGGGCGCGGTGGTGTGGCTCACCACAGTCGTGTCGATGGCGGTGATCGAATTGATGTTTCCGGGCATCTACGGCGGCAGCCTGACGGTGGTCGGCGTCGAAGCCGTGATGCTGGCAGCCTATCTCGCACTCGCCTGGATGGCCGCGCGCGAACGGCCGCCATAGCAGTAGTGCGCACGTCCTCCGTTTTGCTGGAATCTTGCTAATAGCCGGCCACATGGTTCGAGACGGGCGGCGTTGCCGCGCTCCTCACCATGAGGGTCCTAAGAGCGCATCCTGAACTGCTCGACCTCACCTTGAGGAGTCACGCAGTGGCGTCTCGAAGGATGAAGCCCGAACTGTTAATTGCGCCAGCGCACCTGCGTCCCAGAATGGGCCGCGCCATCCCGTAAGATTTTCGACGATTTTCGCGGTAACTTTTCAGTCACCGTAAAGGGTTCCCTCGCGTCGGTTACCCAGGCGTTTCGAATTCAAACGAACCTGTTTTGGAATGCGACAACCCTTCCAGACGAAGCGTGAACAGAGGCCCGCCACCGTCAATGAAATCTTGCGAAAAGCCCTTTATCCATGGGCTTAATCCGCGATTCACTGTCTTAAATTCATGATCTCTTTATTGTCTTATTTAAGCGGATCTTCAAACGGCCCCCTTAAGTTGAAGCTATCAGGCGGGACAAAAGTTTCGTCGAATAAGTCGATAAAAACGACAACAGGGGAATGTCATGATGAAAGCCGTTGCAACGGCGGTGGAAACCGCTGAACGCTCTGCCGGTCAAGCTCCGGTGCAGCCGCTCTATCTTGAAGCATTGACTTTGGTGGAGCGGCTGCATCGCCGGCTGCTTGACGTGATCAAGGATGAATTCGATCGCCGCGGCCGCGCCGATATCAACTCGGTGCAGGCGCTGCTGCTCTATAACATCGGCGACAAGGAATTGACCGCAGGCGAGCTGCGCACGCGCGGCTATTACCTCGGCTCCAACGTCTCCTACAATCTGAAGAAGCTCGTCGAGCTCGGCTTCCTCGATCATCAGCGTTCGCGCGTTGATCGCCGCTCGGTCCGCATCCGTCTGACCTCGCAGGGCCAGGAGATCCGCAAGATCGTCGACGCGCTGTATCAGAAGCACGTCAAGACCGTGGAGCAGGTCGGCGGCATCTCGAACGAGGAGTTCGCGACGCTGAACAAGTCGCTGCATCGGCTCGAGCGGTTCTGGACTGACCAGATCCTGTATCGGCTCTGAGATTTACATAGCGTTTTCGAGCGAAGTGGACTTCCGGTTCGCGTGAAGAAAACGCGTCAAATAAGAATTCGAATCCGCGGCCAAGCCGGCCACGCAGAAGACCGGCGGCCAACAGCGGATCATGAACTGGCAAGGCAGTAAGCCCTGCCCAAGGCGCATCGGCTCCGGGTTACCGGATCCGGTGCGTTTTGCTTTTTGGACCTGAGTGTCGAGTGCCGCGGCTTCATCCTTCGCGGCGCGCGCAAGAACCGCTTCGTGCATAGCCGCTTCGAGTGATGGCGGACACAGTTTCACCTGATAAAGCGCATCAAAACAACAAGCTGCACCTCGATTCTAAGGTCACTTGGGGCATAGGCGCGCGCCCAGCAAACAAGGTTTCCCGCAATGGAACTTGTGCCGGGCTCGCGCATTATATCGCTGACACGGGGACCGAAGAACATGCTCGTCGAGCGCGGATTGCGGGTGATGAATGTCGAGGTGGTGGGCGACGCTTACGCCATCGCTTCAAATTATCTCCGCAGGACCGGCGCCCTCCCGGATACTTTCGCCACCGACGAGCGGCTGCTCGAAATCATCGTGCAGATGTTTCAGCGCGGCGAACTCAACAAGATCCGCCTCGCCAACAAGGCGATCGCCAAATTCGAAGCCGAAACCTACATCGCCTGATCCCACCGGAGAACTTCATGGAAGCCGCCATCGACCGCATCATGCACACCTATGACCTGCTGGTGAACCGCAGCGCCGCCGCGAACGATGAAGCGCGCGAGAAGGTGACCGACTATGTGAAGACGCTATTCGAGGCCGGCGAAAAGGACACCCACCGCCTGACCGTGTGCGGCCTGACCTATCTGCGCCAGCTCGACGGCTCCACCGATCCGGTGAAGGCAGGCTATACCGGGATGTGAGTTGGCTCAGCCCGCCTTGCGATCCGCTTCGAGCTTCCGCAACGAGGCCGACTTGAGACTGGCGCCGGCCAGCATGTAAGCGTGATCCGATCCCGTCAGGATGAACTGCGCGCCGAGATCGGCATAATGCTTCATGGCGTCCGGTTCGTAGACGCCGCCCATGCCGAGGAATTTGCCTGCCTTGCGGCACGCCGCGCCGACGCTGCGATAGGCTTCCTCGACGCGCGGATGCAGGATTTGACCGGAAATACCCATCTCCGCGGTCAGGTCGGAGGTTCCGATCAGCAAGCCGTCGATCCCGTCAACGGCGGCAATCCCGGCGGCATTGGCCACGCCTTCAGGGCTCTCGACCATCGCGACGACCAGGATTTCCTGGTTGATGGCGGCCTGGGCCTCGGCGGCGCCGGGCGGCTTGTAACCGAACAGCGCGGATGGTCCGCCCCAGCTCCGCGACCCCAACGGCGGATAACGAAAGGCGCTAGCAATGCGCCGGGCCTGATCGACCGTATCGACATGCGGTACGATGACGCCGGCGGCGCCGTTGTCGAGCGCCCGCGTGCCTTCATCAATCGCGCCTGCGCAAATCCGGACGATCGGCGTGATGCCGGTCGGCAACGCGGCGATGCAGATCTGCGCGACGTCATCCTGCGAAAATGCACCGTGCTCGACGTCGATGAAGATCCAGTCATGCCCGGTCGCCGCGGCGATCATGCCCGCTGCCGCGGTGCGCAAATGGTGCAGGCCGAATCCGAGGGCGAGCCCGCCCGCCCGCAATTTCCTGATCGTGGCGTTCTCGACAAGCGGCATTTGCTTCTCCGTGATGTCACGCATCGAGGCGCGTCGCAAAGTGGTGGCTACAGTGCCGAGATGTCCGGCGATGTAAAGGACATGGCGCCTCGCGCCTCAGCCCGGATTGCCCATGATGTACGGCTTCAGCATCGCATACATCAGGCTGTGCGTCGGCGTCGGGACGCCGAGCTTCTTGCCGAGTTCGACCACCTTGCCGCCGAGCCAGGGCAGCTCCAGCCGGTTGCCGCGTTCGAGGTCGAGCGCCATCGACGGCTTTTGGTGCGCGGGCAGGCTGTCGGAATATCCTGATGTCGTCTCCACTGCGTTGTCCGGCAGCGCCACGCCGTAAGCGCGGCCGACATCCATCACTTCGCGGTAGGCCGACATCAGCAAGGGGCGAATATCGGGATCGTCGCGCAGCGCACCGATCGGCTGGCGCGCCAGCGCCACCGCGCTGGCGTTGGCGGCGAGCAGGATGAACTTCATCCAAAGTTCGGTGAGGATCGCGTCGCTCAGCTTCGCCTCGAAGCCGGCCTTCTGGCAGAGCGCAAGAAATGCTTCGCCGCGCGGGCTAGCCCTGCCGTCGAGTTCGCCGAACACGATGCGCATGAAGGTGCCGACCTGCTGGATCACGCCTGATGCTATGATGTTGGCGCTGATTTGCGCGACGCCGCCCATCACGGCGTTTTCGCCGAGTATCGGGATCAGCCTTTCTGCGGCATCGACGCCGTTCTGCAGCGGGATGACAGCCGTATCGGGGCCGATCAGCGGCTTGATGCTGATCCCGGCGCTTTCGACGTCCCACAGCTTGACGCAGAACAGCACGAAATCGACCTTGCCGATCTCGGCGGGATTGTCGGTCGCCTGTGTCGGCACGGATGGATGTCGCCGCGCGGGCTTTGAACCTTCAATCCGTCGCGCTTCATGGCCGCCAGGTGCGCGCCGCGCGCGATGAAGGTGACATCCGCGCCGGCTTTCGCCAGCGCCGCCCCATAACCGGCGCCTACGCCGCCGGTGCCGACAATTGCGATACGCATCGTTCTCTCCTCGTTGGCAAAAACCTAGCACCGCAGGCCGATACCAGGCAAAGGTGTGTTTGCGCCTCGTCATTGCTTCGCGGAGCCTGTCATCGGGCGCGCATTCGCGCGACCCGTTGGTCGCAATGACGGCGTTAGAAATCTCTGGTAAACAACAACACCAACAAGAAACCTATTGAGGAAACTGCCATGCTCACGGTTCATCATCTCAACGACTCCCGCTCGCAGCGGATCCTGTGGCTGCTCGAAGAGCTTGGCACGCCCTATGAGATGAAGCGCTATCAGCGTGATGCCACGACGCGGCTGGCGCCGCCGGAACTGACGGCGATCCATCCGCTCGGCAAGTCGCCCGTCATCACCGATGGCGGCACCACGATCGCGGAGTCCGGTGCGATCGTCGACTACATCATCCGCAAATACGGAAAAGGCGCGATGATGCCGGCGTCCGGCAGCGCCGACTATGAGGCGTACAATGAGTGGCTGCATTATTCGGAAGGGTCCGCGATGCTGCCGCTGATGCTGAACCTCTATGTCGGCAGGCTGAAGGAGGCGGGCGCGCCGCTGCATCCGCGCATCGACAGCGAGTTGGCCAATCATCTCGGCTATGTCGACCGCGCGCTGAAGGGGCGCGAGTTCTTCATCGGCCCGTCATTGTCGGGTGCCGATATCCAGATGAGCTTTGTCGGCGAGATGGCAAAGGTGTTCGAAAAGCTTGGGCCGTATCCGAACCTGGCGGCCTGGCTGACGCGCATGCACGCGCGCCCGGCGTTCCAGCGCTCGATCGAAAAGGGCGGGGCGTACCGGTTTGCGAAATAGGCCGTCGTTCCGGCGAACGCCGGAACCCATACGCCGCGGCCCATCGGTAGGACAAAGGTGTCTGAGACCTTCTTTTAACAATGGCGGCTGCAGCGTATGGGCCCCGGCTCAAGGCCGGGGCGACAGCGGGGGGAGTGGCGCCGGACTGGCATCCCCGCCATCCCCACCATATCTTGCATAAATATCAGACGGATACCGCAAGTGCTTGGCCGGCCCGGGCCGATGTGGTATCTCGCAAGCGCTTCTTTCGACCGCCACACGTAACCGACCGCTGTGCCGCTTAAGGCCTTGCGGCGGTGGAGATATTTCGGCCCATGACCTCCAGCAGCAAAACCGCCTCCGCGCCCGACTCGTTCTTCACGGCCACTCTCGCCGAGGCCGATCCGGAAATCGCCGCCGCCATCAAGGGTGAACTCGGCCGGCAGCGCCACGAGATCGAGCTGATCGCCTCGGAAAACATCGTCAGCCGCGCGGTGCTGGAAGCGCAGGGCTCGGTGATGACCAACAAATACGCGGAAGGGTATCCGGGCGCGCGCTATTATGGCGGTTGCGAATGGGTCGACGTCGCCGAGACATTGGCGATCGATCGCGCCAAGAAACTGTTCGGCGCCCAGTTTGCCAACGTTCAGCCGAATTCGGGCAGCCAGATGAACCAGGCGGTGTTCCTGGCGCTGCTGCAGCCCGGCGATACCTTCATGGGCCTTGATCTTGCCGCCGGCGGCCATCTCACCCACGGCGCGCCCGTCAACATGTCCGGCAAATGGTTCAAGGCGCAGCACTACACCGTGCGCCGCGACGACCAGATCATCGACATGGACGAGGTGGCGCGCCGCGCCGAGGAAGTGAAGCCGAAGCTGATCATCGCCGGCGGCTCCGCCTATTCACGCGCCTGGGACTTCAAGCGCTTCCGCGAGATCGCCGACAGCGTTGGGGCCTATCTGATGGTGGACATGGCGCATTTCGCCGGCCTCGTCGCCGGTGGCGTCCATGCCTCGCCGGTGCCGCATGCCCATGTCACGACCACGACCACGCACAAATCGCTGCGCGGCCCGCGCGGCGGGTTGATGCTGTGGAATGACGAGACGCTGACCAAGAAACTCAACTCGGCGATCTTCCCGGGCCTGCAGGGCGGTCCGTTGATGCACATCATCGCCGCCAAGGCGGTGGCATTTTCCGAGGCGCTGCGTCCGGACTTCAAGATCTACGCCAAGAACGTCGTCGAGAACGCCAAGGCGCTGGCGGAAGCGCTGCGTGCGCAGGGCCTCGACATCGTCTCAGGCGGTACCGACAACCATCTGATGCTGGTCGATCTTCGCCCCAAAGGCCTGAAGGGCAACGTCTCGGAGAAGGCGCTGGTTCGCGCTGCGATCACCTGCAACAAGAACGGCATTCCGTTCGATCCCGAAACGCCGTTCGTCACCTCGGGCCTGCGTCTGGGCACGCCGGCGGCGACCACGCGCGGTTTTGGCGTCGCCGAATTCCAGCAGGTCGCCTCCATGATCGCCGAAGTGCTGAACGCGCTGGCGCAATCGCCCGACGGCAAGGCGCCGCTGGTGGAAGCCGCGATCAAGGAACGCGTCAAGGCACTCACCGACCGCTTCCCGATTTATCAGTAAGGGTCACTAGTAAGGGATACTTGGGATGCGCTGCCCCAGCTGCAACAGTCTCGATACGCAGGTGAAGGATTCGCGCCCCACCGAGGATTCCGCCGTGATCCGGCGGCGGCGGGTCTGCATCGCCTGCAATTTCCGCTTCACCACCTTCGAGCGGGTGCAGCTCCGCGAACTGACCGTGATCAAGCGCAACGGCCGCCGCGTGCCGTTCGACCGCGACAAGCTGGTGCGCTCGTTGCAGATCTCCCTGCGCAAGCGCCCGGTCGATCCGGAGCGCGTCGAAAAGATGGTCTCCGCCATCGTGCGCGAGCTCGAAAGCGGCGGCGAGGCGGAGGTTTCCTCGGAAGCGATCGGCGAGATCGTGATGGAGCATCTGCGCCAGCTCGATGACGTCGCCTATGTGCGTTTTGCCTCGGTCTATCGCAACTTTCGCGAGGCCAAGGACTTTGAAGCCGTGCTCGGTGAGCTGTCCGGCGAGGAAGACGCACGGGTCACCGCGTTGCGCAAATGATCTTCCGTATCCTGGAAGACCAGTACGCGCAGAAATCCAGGGAATCCAAAGCCGCGGACGCGCGCTTCATGCAACTCGCGCTTGCGCTCGGCCGGCGCGGGCAGGGGCGCACCTGGCCGAACCCCGCCGTCGGTGCCGTCGTCGTCAAGGACGGCGTCATCGTTGGGCGCGGCTGGACCCAGCCCGGCGGTCGGCCGCATGCCGAGCCGGATGCGCTCAAGCGCGCCGGTGACGCCGCGCGCGGCGCCACGCTCTATGTGACGCTGGAGCCGTGCTCGCATTTCGGCAAATCGCCGCCTTGCGTCGATGCCGTGATCGCGTCGGGCATTGCCCGCGTGGTGTCGGCGATCGAGGATCCCAATCCGGAAGTGGCCGGACAGGGCCACGCCAAATTGCGCGCCGCCGGGATTATCGTCGATGTCGGCCTGAATTCCGCGGAAGCAGCATGCGACCATGCCGGGCATTTCCGACGCATCCGCGACAAGCGCCCGCATGTGATCCTCAAGCTGGCGGTCTCCGCCGACGACAAGATCGGCGCCGCCGGCAACAAGCCGGTCGCGATTACGGGTGAGGCAGCAAGGACACGCGTGCATCTGCTGCGCGCGCAGTGCGATGCGATCCTGGTCGGGATCGGCACCGTGCTGGCCGATGATCCGGTGCTGACCTGCCGGCTGCCGGGGATGGAGCATTTATCGCCGGTACGTGTGGTGCTGGATCGGAGCTTGCGGACTCCCGGCACCAGCCGTCTGGTGCAGACCGCGCGCGAGACGCCGCTCTGGGTCATGACGTCGGATCTCGCCGAAGCGCCGGCCGCCATGAAGCTCGGCGCCGCCGGAGCGCAGGTGATCCGCGTCGCCGCGTCAAGCGCGCCGCCGGGGCTGGATGTGACGGCGGTGCTGCGTGCACTGTCCGACAAGGGCGTTTCGCGGCTGATGGTCGAGGGCGGGGCGCGCGTCGCGTCGTCCTTTGTATCGGCGGGGCTGGTCGATGAGGCATGGCTGCTGCGCGGACCCGAGGCGGTCGGCGTGGGCGGCATTCCCGCGCTGGACGCATTGCCGCTGTCGGCTCTCACCGGGTCGCCCGCCCTAAAAGTCCGTGCTAGCGAAAGCCTTGGTCTAGATACTCTCACGATCTACGAGCGCCCCTAAATGTTCACCGGAATAGTCACCGATATCGGCGAAATCGTCAGCCTGACGCCGACGGCGCAGGGGCAGTTGCACCGCTTGCGCATCGCCTGCCGCTACGATCGCGCCACCATCGCCGATGGCGCCTCGATCGCCTGCAACGGCGTCTGTCTCACCGTGGTCGCCTCCGGCGTCGATGATGGCAAGACCTGGTTCGACGTCGATGCCGCGGCCGAGACGCTCGGCATGACCACGGCGAAGCACTGGGGCAAAGGCACAAACCTCAATCTCGAGCGCGCGCTGAAGATCGGCGACGAACTCGGCGGCCACATCGTGGCCGGCCATGCCGACGGCATCGCCAGCATCGTCAAGCGCGACGATCTGCCCGATATGGCCAGGTTCGAACTGCGCACGACGCGGGAACTGGCGCGCTTCATCGCCGTCAAGGGCTCGATCACCCTGGATGGCGTGTCGCTGACGGTGAATACGGTCGAAGACGTGGTGTTTTCGGTGCTGATCATTCCCCATACGCTCAGCGTCACGACGCTGGCGGACTGGAACGCGGGCAGCGAGGTCAATATCGAGGTCGATCTGATGGCCCGCTATGCGGCGCGGCTGTCGGAAATGAAATAGCAACAGCAACAATTGTGTCATACGCGGGCTTGACCCGCGTATCCATCCTCTTAACAGGATGGATTCCTGATAGGATGGATTGCCGGGGCCCCATCGGCAGACGCGCTCCGCGCTCTAGCCCGGCAATGACAGAAGGTAGATAATGGCAGACGCACGACGCGCACTCCTGAAGGACCAGACCGACATCAAAGGCGCGCGCGCGCTGATCGTCGAAGCACGCTTCTACGACGACATCCAGGATGCGCTGCTGGAAGGCGCCGTCACCGAATTGAAGGCGGCCGGTGTCACGCATGACGTCATCACCGTGCCCGGCGCTTTAGAAATCCCCGCCGCGATCGCGATCGCGATCGACGCCGCCGAGAACAACGGAAGGCCCTATGACGCCGCGATCGCGCTCGGCTGCGTGGTGCGGGGCGACACCATTCATTTCGAGATCGTCTCGATGGAATCCTCACGCGCGCTGATGGACCTTGCGGTGGCCAGAAAGTTCCCGCTCGGCAACGGCATCATTACCGTCAACACCGAGGCGCAGGCCTGGGCGAGGGCGCGCGCCAGTGAACTCAACAAGGGCGGCGACGCCGCCCGCGCGGCGCTCGCAATGCTGCGGATCAAACGCCGGCTGGCAAAGGCCTGACGATGGCAGACACCAAGAAGCCCGCACTCAAAAATCCGGACAAGAAAGCCAACCGGCGCGGTGCCGCGCGACTCGCCGCCGTGCAGGCGCTGTACCAGATGGACATTGGCGGCGCCGGGATCAACGATATCTTCGCCGAGTTCGAGAGCCACTGGCTCGGCAACGAGGTCGAGGGCGACAAATACCTGCCGGCCGAAGCCGCGTTTTTCCGCGACGTCGTCTCGGGCGTGGTGCGGGATCAGGCCAAACTCGATCCGCTGATCGACGACGCGCTGTCGAAGGGCTGGCCCTTGAAGCGGATCGACGCGATTTTGCGCGCGGTGCTGCGGGCTGGGTCCTATGAACTGGAGCATCGCAAGGACGTGCCCGGCCGCGTCGTCGTGTCCGAATATGTCGATGTCGCGCACGCCTTTGTCGAAAAGGACGAGACCGGCATGGTGAACGCGGTGCTGGACCAGATCGCGCGCCAGTTCCGCGCCGACGAGTTCGCGCGTGGGTAGCGCGCCCGCGTCCGGAGAAGACTCGCTGATCGCGCGCTATTTCAGGCCGATCGCGACCGACCCTGGCGCCTTCAATCTCGATGACGACGCGGCGGCCCTGAAGCCTGATGGCGACGACATCGTGGTGACGACGGACGCCATCGTCGAAGGCGTGCATTTCCTCCCCGACGATCCGCCTGATACCGTTGCGCGCAAGGCGTTGCGGGTGAACCTCTCGGATCTCGCCGCCAAGGGCGCGGTGCCGGCCGGTTTCGTGCTGACGCTGGCGCTCCGCGATACCGACGAAGCCTGGCTCAAGCCGTTCGCGGCCGCGCTCGGCGAGGACGCGGCGCAATTCGGCTGTCCGCTGCTGGGCGGCGATACGGTGTCGACATCAGGTCCGCTGATGGTCTCGGTCACCGCGTTCGGGCGCGTGCCGTCAGGCAAAATGGTCCATCGCAGCGGCGCCAAGCCTGGCGACCGGGTGCTGGTGACCGGCACGATCGGCGATGCCGCGCTCGGGCTTGCCGTGCTCGGCGGCGGCAAGGTCCATGCCGCGGTGAGCGATGCAGCAGCGCGCGATCTGCTGGTCGGGCGCTATCGGGTACCGCAGCCGCGCATGGTGCTCGCGGAAATCGTTCGCGACCATGCCGGAGCGGCGATGGACGTGTCCGATGGGCTCGCCGGCGATCTCACCAAACTGTGCGGCGTGTCGGGTGTTTCCGCTGCGATCGATCTGGAGAAGGTTCCGCTGTCGGATACCGCGCGCGATCTGCTGTCGCGTGGCATCGTCGGAATCGAAACGTTGATCGCCGGTGGCGACGATTACGAAATCCTGTGCACGGTGGCGGAAGACCGCGTCGATGCGTTCGTGCAAGCCGCGCAGGGCGCTGGCGTGGCGGTAAGTTCCATCGGAACCGTGCTCGCCGGAAGTGGAGCGCCAAAATTCCTTGACGGGCAGGGCGGCGAAATTGGCCTGAAACGGCGCTCTTACAGCCATTTTTGAGCGTCGCAGCGCTGACTGCGGGCCTTTATTTGCAACCGGCCATTGCAATTTCCCGGAAAATCTATAGTTGTGCGCGCATTCGATTGCCGCCGTGCCTTGCTGAACGCGCCTGTTAGGGCATTTTCCAGAGACATCGTCGATTGGATTTGAATCCGTGCGATCGCCGTGCGGAATGAAAGCCTACGTGCTTTGGAGAATAGAAAATGGCTACGGGAACTGTGAAGTGGTTCAACGGTCAAAAGGGTTTTGGATTCATTCAGCCGACCGACGGCAGCAAGGATGTGTTCGTTCACATCAGCGCCGTTGAGCGCGCCGGTCTGACCGGTCTGGCCGAAGGCCAAAAGGTCGAGTTCGAACTCAAGACCGACAAGATGCGGGGCAAGGTAAGCGCAGAGAACCTGTCGCTGGCCTGAGGCCTCGAAACGGTCGTTTCACGGATGTACTGAAATGGATCGCGGGCCCGCTCAATCCCATAGAGGATTGGGTGGGCCCATGTGTTTTCAGGCCAGTGTGTGTTTTCGGCCTGTGTATTTTCCATATATTTGTTGGTCGCTATTTGGGTTGCGGCACCCGCAGGATAGCCGTCGGCAGACGATTCAATGGTCCGCCCCGTGGGCGCCTGGCAGGCCTCGGATTTTCCGCCGGACGGTCCAGCCGCCAGCCAGGCCTCGGCACCTTCAGTCGTTCCCGGGGATTCCTTTCAAAAATAGACGGTTTCTGGCCTCCGCGGCGTTGCGCCGGGGAAACGATTTTGGCAAGGTCCCGGCGATTTGAGGGGCCACCCTTTTGGGCGGGGAAGGCCTCCTTTTTATGCGCTTGCCGCGCTCGCGGTGTGGCGGGGGAACATCAAGGTCTGAGGCAAATTCAATGACAGCATTATGGGTGATTGTGCTCTGCGGAGCGCTTTCGATTGTTTACGCGATCTGGGCGACGGCTTCGGTGTTGAAGGCGGACGCCGGCAATCCGCGCATGCAGGAGATCGCAGCCGCGGTCGCCGAGGGCGCACAGGCCTATCTGAAGCGGCAGTACATGACGATCGGCATGGTCGGCGTCGTGATCTTCGCGCTGCTGGTCTGGTTCCTCGGCATGAAGGTCGGCGTGGGCTTCCTGATCGGCGCGGTGCTGTCGGGCGCCGCCGGCTTCATCGGCATGAACGTGTCGGTTCGCGCCAACGTGCGTACCGCGCAGGCCGCGACCACCTCGCTGGCCGGCGGACTTGAACTCGCCTTCAAGGCCGGTGCGATCACCGGCATGCTGGTGGCGGGCCTCGCACTGCTCGGCGTCACCATCTACTTTGCCTATCTGACCCAGATGCTGGGCCTGAAGGCCAACGACCGCGTCGTGGTCGACGCGCTGGTCGCACTCGGCTTCGGCGCCTCGCTGATCTCGATCTTCGCCCGTCTCGGCGGCGGCATCTTCACCAAGGGTGCTGATGTCGGCGGCGATCTCGTCGGCAAGGTTGAGGCCGGCATCCCCGAGGATGATCCGCGCAATCCCGCCACCATCGCCGACAACGTCGGCGACAACGTCGGTGACTGCGCCGGCATGGCCGCCGACCTGTTCGAGACCTATGCGGTGACCGCGGTCGCCACCATGGTGCTGGCTGCGATCTTCTTCGCGACCTCGCCGCTGCTGGTCAACATGATGACGCTGCCGCTCGCCATTGGCGGCGTCTGCATCATCACCTCGATCATCGGTACCTTCTTCGTCAAGCTCGGCGCCAGCCAGTCGATCATGGGTGCGCTCTACAAGGGCCTGATCGCGACCGGCATCCTGTCGCTGTTTGGCGTTGCTGCTGTCATCCATTGGCTGATCGGCTTCGGTCCGCTGGCGGGCGTGAAGTACACCGGCATGGCGCTGTTCCAGTGCGGCGTCGTCGGCCTCGTCGTCACCGGCCTGATCATCTGGATTACCGAGTACTACACCGGCACCGACTACCGTCCGGTGAAGTCGATCGCGAAGTCCTCGGTCACCGGTCACGGCACCAACGTGATCCAGGGTCTGGCGATCTCGATGGAATCGACCGCGATGCCCGCGATCGTCATCATCGCCGGCATCCTCGTCACCTACAGCCTTGCCGGCCTGTTCGGCATCGCGATCGCGACCACCACCATGCTGGCGCTGGCCGGCATGATCGTGGCGCTCGACGCCTTCGGCCCCGTCACCGACAACGCCGGCGGCATCGCCGAAATGGCCGGCCTGCCGAAGGAAGTCCGCAAGTCGACCGACGCGCTCGACGCGGTCGGCAACACCACCAAGGCGGTCACCAAGGGTTACGCGATCGGCTCGGCCGGTCTCGGCGCGCTGGTGCTGTTCGCGGCTTACAATGAAGACCTCAAATTCTTCATCGCCAATGCCGCGAAGTATCCGTACTTCCAGGGCGTGCTGCCCGACTTCTCGCTGAACAACCCCTACGTCGTGGTCGGCCTCTTGTTCGGCGGCCTGCTGCCGTATCTGTTCGGCGCGATGGGCATGACGGCCGTCGGCCGTGCGGCCGGCGCGATCGTCGAGGAAGTGCGGCGTCAGTTCCGCGAAAAGCCTGGCATCATGCAGGGCACCGACAAGCCGGATTACGGCCGCGCGGTCGACCTTTTGACCAAGGCGGCGATCAAGGAAATGATCATCCCGTCGCTGCTGCCGGTGCTGTCGCCGATCTTCGTCTACTTCGTGATCTTCGCAATCGCGGGCGGCGGCGCGGCCGGCAAGTCGGCGGCGTTCTCGGCCGTCGGCGCCATGCTGCTCGGCGTGATCGTGACCGGCCTGTTCGTCGCGATCTCGATGACCTCGGGCGGCGGCGCCTGGGACAACGCCAAGAAGTACATCGAGGACGGCCATTACGGCGGCAAGGGCTCCGACGCGCACAAGGCGGCGGTGACCGGCGACACCGTCGGCGATCCCTACAAGGATACGGCCGGCCCCGCCGTCAACCCGATGATCAAGATCACCAACATCGTGGCGCTGTTGCTGCTGGCGATCCTGGCGCACTGAGCGGCGCTGAGCCGATCAAAATAAAAACCCCGCGGTGCGAGCCGCGGGGTTTTTCATTTTTGCCCGGCGTCATGCGAGCTCTTGCGAGCCTCGAAGGATGACTTGGCAGGTGTGTGTGGCCATCCTTCGAGACGCCGCAAGCGCGGCTCCTCCAGCGACAACGGCTTTGCCGTTGCGCGGGGATGACGGCTGCGTGCGCGGATCGAGCGCCGCGGGAGTTACGCCTCTCAGCCGGCGTCCATCTGCAGGCCTTCCTGCTTGATGATGGCGCCGAACTTGTCCGTCTCCGCCTGGATGAAGTCGGAAAACTGCTGCGGTGTGCCGTAGTCGGTGCGCGCGCCGATCTTGGCCATGTTTTCCTTGATGTCCTCGCGCTCCAGGAACACCTTGATTTCCTTGTTAAGGGCATCGAGGACGGGGGCGGGGGCGGCCTTCGGCAGGAAAATGCCGAACCAGGACGAAACGTCGAACTTGGCGAGCTCCGGTGCGCTCTCGCGCATGGTCGGAATGTTGGGAGCCAGCGCGCTGCGCTCGGTCGTGGTCACCGCCAGCCCGGTGAGCTTGCCATCCTGCACCTGCGGCAGCGTCGGATAGAGATTGTCGAACAGCACCTGGATGTCGCCGGCGAGCGCGGCCTGCAGTGCCGGCCCGGCGCCGCGGAACGGCACATGCACCATCTTCAATTTCGTCAATTGCAGGAACCAGGCGCCGGTGAGGTGAGGGCTCTGCCCGATGCCGGAGGAGCCGTAGGTCAGCTTATCCGGATTGGCCTTGATGTAGGCAATCAGGTCGCCGATCGACTTGACCGGCACCGAGGGGTGCGCCGAGATGATGTTGGGAATCCGGATCAGGTTGGAGACCGGCTGCAGCTGGTCGGCCTTGTAGGTCATATTCCGGAAGATGGTGTAGGCGATGGCGTTAGGGCCGGGATTGCCGACCAGAATCGTGTGCCCGTCGCCTTTGCTGCGTACGGCTTCGGCGGTGCCGATGGTGCCGCCGCCGCCGGAGCGGTTTTCCACTACCGCGGACTGGCCCCAGGCCTTCTGCAAATGAGCCGCCAGCAAGCGTCCCATCACGTCCGTGGTGCCTCCCGGCGCGGCCGGCACGATCAGGCGGACGGTTTCGGTGGGCCGCCAGTCGGCGCCCAGGCTGCTGCGCGGCAGAATGGCCGCCGTGGAGAGCGCGGCGGCTCCGGTCAGAATATGGCGGCGGGAAAAAAATCGGCTGGTCACTAGGTCACTCCCTGCGGGGTTTTATTTTGCAGGCGACCGTAGGCAGCGCGCACGCGCAGGGCAAGCGGACGACTTGGCGCAGGGCGCTGCGCTGATCCGGGGTCCACGAAGCGGCAGATGGGTCCCGGCTCTGCGGAGCAGCACAAGGGTGCTGCACCGCGTCCGGGACACGGGAGGGCTTAGTTAAAGCTGAGCAGCTTGAACAGCGGCGTCAGGTAGCTGAGCTCCTGGCCTGACGTCGGCGTGGTGCGGCTGATGAAGTCGAAGATCTTGCCGTCCTGCAGCCCGTAATTGGCGAGCCGCTGCACCTGGCGATTCTTGTCGAAATAGATCGCGATCACCCGCTGGTCGACGACCTGCTGGTTCATGAAGGCGACCTTGCGCTCGGAGCGCTGTGAAATGTAGTAGAACACCTCGCCGTTCAGGGTCGCGACCGTGGAGGGCGTGCCCATCACGATCAGCACCTGG
This sequence comes from Bradyrhizobium sp. AUGA SZCCT0169, assembly GCF_018130085.1. Taxonomy (NCBI): domain Bacteria; kingdom Pseudomonadati; phylum Pseudomonadota; class Alphaproteobacteria; order Hyphomicrobiales; family Nitrobacteraceae; genus Bradyrhizobium; species Bradyrhizobium sp. AUGA SZCCT0169. The sequence continues at coordinate 74,896 of NZ_JAFCMC010000005.1, forward strand.
TCCTGGCTGGCGCCGATCGGGATCTGTTCCAGCGCGCCGGGGGGCAGGATATAGCCCTTCTGAAATTGCTCGCCGGTGCAGCCGCCGAGCGCGGCGCAGAGCAGTGCGATGGCCGCAAAGCCGCGAAAACCGCGCCAGCGCGCGGTCTGGCGGCGCGGCGAGGGCGCGCATGAGCTTGGTTGGCCCGTCTCGGTCATTCCGGAATCGATCCCGTCCCCTTGCATCGCGCGAGGCGTTGACGTACCGGGCAGCACGCAGGATTGCAACATGCGCGGGCGCCCGAAGCTGAAACCCTGAAGGCCGAAACCTTCATGGCGGAAACCTTTGGGGCTCGCATGCGGAACCCACAATGCTTTGGCCGTTCAATCACTTCAGGAAACCCCGGTCCGCCCCGCGCGGCACCATTGAAGCCATCTATGGCATGATCGTGACGCAGGCGCGAGAACCGTTGTTTTATCGGGACTTGGGCGTCCCGGACACGGTTAACGGCCGTTTTGACCTGCTTCTGATGCATCTGTGGCTGGTGTTGCGGCGGCTCAAATCGGTCCCGGAGGGCAAGGGCCTGTCGCAGGCGCTGTTCGACCATTTTTGCAACGATATGGACGATAATCTGCGCGAACTGGGCGTCAGCGACCTCAAAGTGCCGAAAAAGATGCAGGCCTTCGGCGAGGCCTTCTATGGCCGCACCGCTGCCTATGATCTGGCGCTGACCGAGGGCCGCGAGGCCCTGGCGCAGGCGCTGTGCAAGAACGTCCTCAACGGTGAGAACATCGAAAAGGCCCGCCAGCTCGCAGCCTATGCCGAGGCCGCCATGGCGGCGCTCGACCGGCAGGACGAGGCGGCGCTGGCCGGCGGCACTTTCAAGTTTCCTTCGCCGGAGCAGGCCGGCGCACAAGCATGAGCAAACGGCGATGACCAAGAGTGCCATGATCGAGAAGCCGGACCCGTGGCGCGTTCCCGTCGCGGTGGAGAAAATCCCGGACACGGGTCTGCATCGCGACCTCGAGGCCGATCAGGCCACGCGTGTTGCGGTGGCGGATATGGGAAGTCTGCGCGAGGTGCTGATGCTGCAGGCCTCGTTCGACGTGATGCCCAAAAGCGGCGGCCGCTTTCAGGTCGAGGGGCGCGTGCGGGCCCGGATCGGACAGACCTGCGTGGTGACGCTGGAGGAGATGGAGAGCGATATCGACGAGCCGATCGATCTGATCTTCGCGCCGCCGGACCAGATTCCGCAGATGGCCGCGCTGGTCGACGAGGCTGAAGAGAGCGACGAGGACACGCCCGATCCGCCGGAGCCGATCGACAACGGCATCATCGATCTCGGCCGGCTTGCGACCGACGCGCTGTATCTCGCGGTCGATCCCTATCCGCGCAAACCGGACGCGGTTTTTGAACCCTTGGTCGAAGCCCCTGACCCCGAGGATCACCCATTTGCGGCGCTCAAGGCGCTAAAGGTTACGCCGAAAAAGTCGGGCTCAAAGAAGCCCAAAGACAAGTAACCGACACTTAAAGTGGCCGGTGAAGCAGGATTTCACTTGATGTGGCTCTGATGCCTCATCAGGAATCTTGCATAACATACTGAATTTGCTAATATTACATTGTATTCCCGATTGCGGGCGGTGCTGGGTCCCATTCCCCAAAGACCGTGGTCAAGAGGTTGTGTCAGAACGGGGACACGCTATTGTCGCGGCCCGGCGGGGGCGATAGCGATGCGCTCCGCCGAGCACCGCTATCGGCGGATGCTTCCAGCGCGCGGCCGGGCTCTAACAGGGCTGCAAGAGATCAGGTTTCCGGGACGTTCATGCCTCAAAAGGTTCGAATCGCGCTTGACGCCATGGGTGGCGATGTCGGCGCATCGGTCGTCATTCCCGGCGCTGCAAGGGCATTGGCCCGGCATCCCGACATCGAGTTTCTGCTGTACGGCGACAGCGCGCTGATCGAGGCGGAGCTCGCCAAGCATCCGGCCATGAAGAAGGCGTCACGGGTGACCCATACCGACGTCACTGTCAGCATGCACGACAAGCCGAGCCAGGCGCTGCGCCGCGGCCGCAAGAAGTCGTCGATGTGGTTTGCGATCGACGCGGTGAAAGAGGGCAAGGCCGACGTCGCGGTATCTGCCGGCAATACCGGCGCGCTGATGGCGATGGCGCGCTTTCATTTGCACACCATGCCGGGGATCGATCGGCCGGCCATTGCCGGCGTGTGGCCGACGATGCGCGGCGATTCCGTCGTGCTTGACCTCGGCGCCAGCATCGGCGGCGACCATCATCATCTGGTGGCGCTGGCGGTGATGGGCGGCGCGATGGCGAGCGTGCTGTTCGGCAAGCCGCGCCCGACCGTCGGCCTGCTCAATATCGGGACCGAGGAAGTGAAGGGCGGCGAGGAAATCCGCGCCGCCTCCGAACAGCTGCGCGCGATGAACCTGCCGGAGCTCGACTATGTCGGCTTCGTCGAGGGCGACGGGATCGGCAAGGGCGCCGCCGACGTGATCGTGACCGAAGGCTTTTCCGGCAATATCGCGCTGAAGGCCGCCGAGGGAACCGCGCGCCAAATGTCGGAGTTCCTCCGCAGCGCCATGGCGTCGAGCTGGCGGTCCCGTATCGGCTATTTGTTCGCCCGCAACGCCTTCACGGCCTTGCGGCACAAGCTCGACCCCAATAAATCCAACGGCGGCGTGCTGCTCGGCCTCAAGGGCGTGGTGGTCAAAAGCCATGGTGGAACCAACGCCGAAGGCTTTGCTTACGCGGTCGATGTTGGCTATGAGATGGTCCGCTGCGATCTCCTCACCAAGATCAATCAGATGCTTAATCGCGACGGCAGTGCGCTGGCTCAAGCGCAAACCGCGCAGGAGGCTGTCTCGTGACTGCTAAACGTTCGGTCGTGCTAGGCTGCGGCTCCTATCTGCCGCGGAAGGTCCTGACCAATGCCGAACTGGCTGATCGGATCGATACGTCGGACGAGTGGATCGTGCAGCGCACCGGTATCCGGCAGCGCCATATCGCCGCGGACGGCGAGTTCACCTCGCATTTGGCGATCAACGCCGCGCGCGCCGCGCTCGACGATGCCGGCATCGACGCGCAGCAAATCGATCTGATTGTGCTGGCGACCTCGACGCCGGACAACACCTTTCCGGCGACCGCGGTTGCGGTCCAGCACGCGCTGGGCATCAGTCACGGCGTCGCCTTCGACCTGCAGGCGGTCTGCTCCGGCTTCGTGTTCGCGCTGGCGACCGCCGACAATTTCCTGCGCTCCGGCTCGCACAAGCGGGCGCTGGTGATCGGTGCGGAAACGTTCTCGCGCATTCTCGACTGGAGCGACCGCGGTACCTGCGTGCTGTTCGGCGACGGCGCCGGCGCCGTCGTGCTCGAGGCCCAGGACCAGCCCGGCAAGCCCACCGACCGTGGTATCCTGACCACGCATCTGCGTTCCGACGGACGGCATAAGTCAAAGCTGTTTGTCGATGGCGGGCCGTCTTCGACCCAGACCGTCGGCCACCTCCGCATGGAGGGCCGCGAAGTCTTCAAGCACGCGGTCGGCATGATCACCGATGTGATCGTCGATGCGTTCAACGCCACCGGGGCTTCCGCCGAGGAGATCGACTGGTTCGTCCCGCATCAGGCCAACAAGCGAATCATCGATGCTTCGGCGCATAAGCTGCATATTGCGCCGCAGAAGGTGGTTCTGACCGTCGATCTGCACGGCAATACGTCGGCGGCGTCGATCCCGCTGGCGCTCAACGTCGCGGTCAAGGACGGACGCGTCAAGAAGGGCGATCTGGTGCTGCTGGAAGCGATGGGTGGCGGCTTCACCTGGGGTTCCGCGCTCGTCCGCTGGTGAGCCTTAAGTAAAATACCCTACAAAGTGGTTGTGCTGTTTCATGCGTGTGCATGATGGTGGCTGTTGACCATTGCGTGCTAACCTCATAATTTCAGAGAATAAATTGTTCGCCGAGAGTGCGGGGCAGGCGATGACCGGGACAGGAAAAACAGTCACACGCGTTGATTTGTGCGAGGCGGTCTACCAGAAGGTGGGCTTGTCGCGAACGGAGTCGTCTGCGTTCGTCGAACTCGTTTTGAAAGAGATCACCGATTGTCTTGAGAAGGGCGAGACGGTGAAGCTGTCGTCGTTCGGCTCGTTCATGGTGCGCAAGAAGGGTCAACGGATCGGACGTAACCCGAAGACCGGCACCGAAGTACCAATCTCTCCGCGACGCGTGATGGTGTTCAAGCCGTCGGCTATTTTGAAGCAGCGCATCAATGGTCACGCGGTGACCAACGGTGATGCCAAGGACGATTGAGGCGTTTTCAGCGCGAGGCGAAGTTCAGTTCGCGTCAAGAATGCGCGTGAAGATAGTCATGTTAGGCGTTTAGAGTTTCTCTTCATTCTCTAGAGCTGAGAGGAGCTGGCATTTGGACAAGGCGCCGGATGCGTTCCGTACCATCAGCGAGGTCGCGGACGATCTCGATATTCCCCAGCATGTGCTGCGATTTTGGGAAACGCGATTCACTCAGATCAAGCCGATGAAGCGAAGCGGCGGGCGGCGCTATTACCGCCCCGACGACGTCGATCTGCTCAAGGGCATCCGCCGCCTGCTGTACGGCGAGGGCTACACCATCCGCGGTGTGCAGCGGATCCTGAAAGAACACGGCGTCAAATCAGTGCAGGGTCTGAGCGACCAGAACTCTGCCGTCTCGTTCGGCGCGGTCGAGGAGGCGATCGGCCTCAGCCTGCAGGAGCCGGAAGAGGGCGCAGGTGCGCTCGCCGGATCCGATGACGATGATTACGAGGGCGAAGCCACGGAAATCGACTACCGCTTCGTCGATACCGATGAGGACGGTTTCCTCGCCCCCTTCGGCAAGGGCAAGGCGGCTGCCGCGCCGGGCCCGGTAGGCGGCCCCGACCGCGAACGCCTCGAACGCGTGCTGCAGGACCTGGTGGCCTGCCGGCAATTGCTGGATAACGCGCTGAAGGATGGCTGAGGGCAGGGCCGGAACCGGCAATTCGCCCACTATTCTCAGGGGTCTGACGTTCACGCCCAGCGCGAACTCGTTGCAATACGTTATGAAAAATCCACGCTGCAAATCAGATTGCTGGATGGGGCTACCAATACAGCCCTCTAAGGTTCCGAGGCCATATTATAAAGTTGTTGATTTTATTGATATTTTGGTCGGAGCGAGAGGATTTGAACCTCCGACCCCTAGTCTCCCAGACTAGTGCGCTAACCGGGCTGCGCCACGCTCCGATGCCGTTCCATTAGCTGTGATCGGCGCCCTGCGCAAGGCGCGCGATCCGACCCGCAAACGATGCGGAATCGGCCCGAAACCACCGCCCGTGGGTGCACAGATCAACGTGCTTTCAATCTCCATCTTTGAATTCTGTCGCGTATCTCCGCGCGAGGTTTGACCAGCACTGGACGATCTTGATCCGGGGCGGCGCCAATCTACTAGGCTCAAGCTGAACTAAGCGTTGCGCTCACCTTGCAGTTGCGAGATGCTGACCAAAAATGGGGGAAATGCGATGGCTATCTCGGCGAAGGTTTCGACACGCATCACAACGCAGCTAAAGAAATATCAGAGCGTTCTTTCAAATCTGCAAAAGCGCGATGTCAGCGAGGCGGACACGGTCACTGTCATCAATGACATGCTGTCGGACATCTGCGGCTATGACAAGTATCTTCACGTCACCAGCCAGTACGCGATCCGGGGGACGTACGTTGATCTGGCTGTAAAAGTCGATGAGGAAATTCGGTTTCTGATCGAGGTGAAGGCTATCGGTATTGAGCTTAAAGACGCTCATGTGAAGCAGGCTATCGACTATGCGGCAAACGAGGGAATTGAGTGGGTTGTCCTTACAAACGGTGCGAATTGGCGGATTTACAAAGTCCACTTCGGCCAGCCGATCGAGAAAATCCTGGTCTGTGAACTCGATGCAATAGGGACGAGCGCGCGAAGCCCGGAGGCCTTGGAATGCTTCGGTAATCTGAGCCGCGAAGCATTCTCGAAAGGCACCATGGCGGAGTTCCTGCTCCATAAGCAGGTGACGAACAAATTCACGGTCGCTGCCGTACTTCAAACCGACTTTATCTTGGAGGTTCTACGCAGAGAAATTCGGCGGATGAGTTCTGGAGTAAAGGTTGAAGTCGATTATCTCCGGTCCCTTTTGCGGGATGAGGTGCTTAAGCGTGACTTGGTGGAGGGCGACGAGGCCAAGGCGGCCAGCCAGAACATCAGACGACTTCAGCGGGCGGCCACCCGGAAAAAATCACCAAGCAAAGCTACCAATGAATCTCCCATACTTGCGCCAGTCGAAGACGCTTCCTCGTCGCTCCCTAGAGCGGTGGTATCGCCCTAGCCCAAAGGGTTCTGAGATTCCTTATCCGGGGAGTAGGATATGAGGCCCGCCGTCCCCCGCCTCACCCGTCGTTGAAAGCAAGAAGCGGAACGTCCACGTCGAACACCAGTTCGAGCACCAAGGCGGCCGCGCAAACGACCACGGCCAGTTCGACCACCACGAAAGTGAAAACTGTGGTCAATCCGATGACTGCGTTTTTGCGTCCGTTGATCATGTTTCCCTCGTTAAGGAATCATTAGCACTGGGCCGCTCGGCGTGGTCGATGATGTGATTTTAACGTAAACGGGGAACCGGCGCGCCCGATTGCGGGCTCGAATTCACGAAGCGGATAGCCGATTTAGAGGTTGTGGAAGCGGGGCTGCCGATTCAGCGGCCGAATCTCAGCCCGACTTGTTGATCTTCTTCACTTTTGCATCGGTGGCTTCGATCGATGCCGCCAATTCCAGGATCGCCTTTGCCAGAAGGTCGGCGGCTTCCTTGGCGTCCTGGCAGCGTTCGGCGCGCAGCGCATAATTCTTGGCTGATGATAGTGACATTGGCGACGCCCTTCCGACGGAAAAACCCACCGGGTTGAGGCGGTGGGTTTCCCTACGCATTTACGTCTCGCGGGGGTCTCAGCCGTCCGCGATTGCCCAAACCATAGCGCTCGCTGGTTAATGAATTTTCTGGCCGCTAAGGCGCGTCAGCAACTCTGGTAAGCCCGCTGCTGCTAAAGAAATTCGCGCAGCCTCACCAACTCGGCGACGTGCTCGGCGGACAGGACCTCGGGGATCATTGGCGGCTGCGGCGCTGTCACAATCTCGTACAGGTGCCGGGTCGATTCAGGCTTGGCCATGAATTCCCTCATGCACTCATCGAGAGTGCCCTCGAACACCATATAGGGGCCGGAGCTGTCGAGGCGGCGGGCGTTGTGGAGCGACGGCCATTTCCGGATGATGGCAGGAACATCAAAACTCACTGGTACTTCGGCACCATCCATTCGTCGTCGAGCTCCTCGGTCACAGGAAAACGGCCCCCAGCCGCAAGATGATGATGGGCATCCCACCACGAAACTCATAATCCGCGACGTCGCCGTGGGTTCCCGGCCGATGCCTCGAAATTATTGCCGCCGCCGTCTGTTGGGAACAAATAACTGCCGGGGAGCTTAGTCGGGCACGTCCGGACACGAACCAGCCCCGTCGCGTCCGGCCAAAGGCGGCCTCAGCTCTCCCCCCGCGCTGGGGCCGCCTCTTTCAGCAGCGTTGCCGCGGCGCAAAGATCGCGCGCGAACGGCCGAACCTGGTTCTTGATCGGGCTACTTCTTGAAGAAGCCGACAATGATCAGGAGGATCACCGCGCCAATGACGGCGTTGACGATTGCGGCCAGATAGCCTCCGACCAGGACAAACCCGATCATCGGCAACAGCCAGCCGGCGATCACGGCGCCGACGATGCCGACCACGATATTGCCGACCAGGCCGAGGCCATAGCCCTTGACGATTTGCCCGGCCAGCCAGCCTGCGATCGCGCCGATGATCAGCCAGACGATGAGAGATTCAATCACGACCGTCCTCCCCATTGCTGAGCGCCGCGGTTTCCCGCGGTCGCTGCCCTCGAAGCCAACACGTTCAGGAAGCAAGACGCTTAGGAATTCAAGACGCTTAGGGGCCGGGCCGCTTGACGTTGCGCCAGCTGCCGTTCGCCCGTTGTTCGATCTTAGGTAGTATTACGATCCGCTCTCGTTGGCTTGTCAACCAGTAGCTGGCTCCGGTTCGGTCAATCGCACCGCAACAACTTCTTACCGAATATTCCCGGCGATGGATTTGAGCGTCTCGTTCTGCGCTTTGAAAATATTGCTAAGGACTTCAAACCAGGACGTGCCGCCAATCACCGCATCCAGTTCGGTCGCGCAAAGTTCGCTGCTCATGGCGGCCCGTTGGTCGACGCTCGGCTGTTTCTGAAATGCGGTCATGATGCGCTCCGGTGACTGGATGATGCCAACCATCCTGACCCCGGTGAGAGGCTCGTGACTGTGATTGATGTCACAGCGACGGCGACGGCCGGGCGGCTAAATCCCCTTCATCAGCAATCATCCGACCTTGATCGAAAGGGAGCCGTCACCATGAGCACCGTCATCAATCGCGCTGAATCATGCGAGCGGGACCGTCAGACCGACGCGCTGTCCGATTGCGAACTCGCCAATGTCAGCGGCGGTAAGGGAAAAACCACGCCCAGCCCGTTTGTGTTTATCAAGCATTACGACAAGGCAAGCCCCGTCCTGGCCTGAATTCCGATCCTGCCTGCCACGGATTGCCGTCAGGCCGGCGTTCGCGCGTGCTTGGCCGCCTCAAAGGCGGCCAGCCGTTCGGCAAACTTGCCGTTCGCAGCGCCGGCGCGCGCGACGATGACAGGGGCCTGGATCGTCTCGAAGAAATGACAGGCGACGCGATGGCCGGGCGCGGCCTCGCGCAGCTTGGGCTCCTCGGCCGAGCAGCGTGGCTGGGCGTGCAGGCAGCGCGTGTGGAAGCGGCAGCCGGACGGCGGGTTGAACGGGCTCGGCACGTCGCCCTGCAGCATGACGCGCTTGGTGCGCAGGCTCGGGTCCGGTTTCGGGATCGCCGACAGCAGCGCGTGCGTATAGGGGTGCAACGGTTTTGCGTAGATCGTCTTCTTGTCCGCGATCTCGACCAGCTTGCCGAGATACATCACCGCGACGCGATCGCTGATGTGTTTTACGACCGCCAGATCATGCGCGATGAATAGATAGGACAGACCAAAACGCTGCTGCAAATTCTGCAGCAGGTTGACGATCTGCGCCTGGATCGAGACGTCGAGCGCCGACACCGGCTCGTCGCAGATGATCAGGTCGGGATTGACGGCCAGTGCCCGCGCAATCCCGATGCGCTGGCGTTGCCCGCCGGAGAATTGATGCGGATAGCGCCGCGCATGTTCGGGCAGCAGGCCGACGATATCGAGAAGCTCGCTCACCCGCGTCTCGCGCGAGGCGGGATCGCCGATGTCATGCACCCGCAGCGGTTCGGCCAAAATCTCCCCCACGGTCATGCGCGGATTGAGCGAGGCGTAGGGGTCCTGGAAGATGATCTGCATGTGCCGGCGCAGCCGCCGCAGTTCATCCTTGCCGAGGTCAGCGATTTCCTCGCCCTTGAAGCGGACCGAGCCCGCCGTCGGGTCCATCAGACGCAGCACCAGGCGTCCGGTCGTCGACTTGCCGCAGCCGGACTCGCCGACCAGCGCCAGCGTCTCGCCGCGGCCGATCTCGAAGCTGACGTCCTCGACGGCGCGCACCAGGCCCACTTGCCTGCGCAGGATGATGCCGCGGCTGAGCTGAAAATGCTTCACCAGGCCATCGACCTGCAGCACCGGGACCGCGCTCATGACGCCACCTCGACCGGGGCCTTCCAGCAGGCGACCAAATGGCCGGGCGCGAGTTCGCGCAGCGGCGGCGGCGCCTCGCGGCAGCGCCGGTCGGCGAACGGGCAGCGCGGCGCGAAGCGGCAGCCCTTCGGCTGGTTGTTGGGGCTCGGCACCGTGCCTTCGATGGTGGCGAGCCGCGCGCGATCAACGTCAAGGCGCGGGATCGAGCCCAAGAGACCGATCGTGTAGGGGTGCTGCGGATCGGCAAACAGATCGGCGACGTCAGCGCTTTCGACGATCTGTCCGGCGTACATCACCAGCACCTGGTCGGCGACCTCGGCGATCACGCCGAGATCGTGGGTGATGATCAGGATCGCCATGCCGAGCCGGCGCTGCAATTCGCCGAGCAGATCGAGGATCTGGGCCTGGATGGTGACGTCGAGCGCGGTGGTCGGCTCGTCGGCGATCAGAAGCGCCGGTTCGCAGGACAGCGCCATCGCGATCATGACGCGCTGGCGCATGCCGCCCGACAGATTATGCGGAAAGTCGTCGATGCGCTGCTTCGCCGATGGAATCCGCACCAGTTCCAGCATCTCGATGGCACGCGCTTTCGCGGCCTGCGGCGACAGCTGGGTATGGGCGAGTATGGCTTCGACGATCTGCTGGCCGATGGTGTGCACCGGGTTCAGCGAGGTCATCGGCTCCTGGAAGATCATCGACATTTTGCCGCCGCGGAGCCGGCGGCGCTCGTCGGCCGACAACCTCAAGACGTCGCGGTCGCCGAACATAACGGCGTCGGCCTCGACCTTGCCCGGGCTCGCTACCAGGCCCATCACCGAGAGCGACGTCACGCTCTTGCCGCAGCCGGATTCGCCGACGAGGCCAACGGTGCGGCCGCGCGGCACGCTGAAGCTGATGCCGTCGACCGCGCGAAACAGGCCGCGGTCGGTGGCAAAATGGGTCTTCAGGCCGCGGACCTCGAGCAGGTTTTCCATCAGAACGAGTAATCCAGGCCTTTGTAGAACGTGTTCTGGTAGAGCATGTGCGGCCGCACGCCCTTCAGTTTCTTCTGGCTCGTCGTGTACATCGCGATGTTCATCACCGGCATCCACAGATGCTCCTCGGTGACCCGCTGCTGGGCCAGCGCGTAATATTTGGAGCGATCGGCCTCGGTCAGCGACGCGCGGCCCATCTTCAGATACTCGTCGGTCTTGGGGTCGTTCCAGTTCATCCGGTTCGGCGCCGGCATGTTCTTCGAATCGAAGTAGAAGTTCAGGAGGTCGCCCGCCGATATGTAGGGGAACGTCACCGTCCATAGTTCATAGTCCTGCTTGGCCATCTCGGCCGGCGCGATCGTGGAGTCGAAGCCGACGATCTTCCAGTCGATGCCGATCTTGCGCATGTAGCCCTGGATCGCCTCGGAGACGCGACCGAAATAGGCGACCTGCGTGAACAGCACCTTCGGCGCGAGCTTGACGCCGTCCTTCTCGCGGATGCCGTCGGCGCCGACCTTCCAGCCGGCTTCGTCCAGCAGCTTTTTGGCACGCTCGACGTCTTCCTTGATGATGCCCTTGGTGGACGCGGCGAAGTCGAGCGCCTTGTCGTCGATGAAGGTGTAGGCCGGCTCGGCATTGCCGAGCATGATGCCTTTGACAATATCGGCGCGGTTGATCGCGATGTTCATCGCCTCGCGCACCCGCTTGTCTGATACCATCGGCCGCGTGGTCTTGTAGCCGTAATACATCAGCTGGAAGTTCGGCTGCGCCTCCTGCACGTTGAGGGTGGGCGCGGCCTTGACCTGCTGGATGAACTGTAGGGGGATCTGATGGCTGACGTCGAACTGCCCGCCCAGCATCGCGGCGACACGGCTGGAATCCTCGGGCACGATCTTGATGCTGAGTTTTTCGAACTTGACCGGGCCCTTGTTCTGGTACATCGACGGGCCCCATTTGTAGGCGTCGTGGCGCTTGAGCACGATCTCGGTGCGCGGCTGCCAGCTCTCGAAGCACCAGGGACCGGTGCCGTCGATCGCCTTGATGCCGTAATCCTTGCCGAGCGCCTCGACGCTCTCCTGGTTGTGGATCGCGGTGGTGAACATCGTGAGCTGGAGCAGCAAGTCGGCGAACGGCTCGTTCAGTTCGTATTCGACCGTGTAGGGATCGGGCGCGCGCAATTCCCTAATATTGCCGGCCCGCCAGGCCAGCGGCGCCTTCAGCTCAGCGCTGGTCAGGCGCTTGAAGGAATAGATCACGTCGGCGGCGGTGAACTTCTTGCCGCTGCAGAATTGCACGTCATCGCGCAGCTTGAAGACGTAGGTCTTGCCGTCCTCGCTGATCGTCCACGACTTGGCGAGATAGGGGATCGGCGTCTTGCCATCCCAGTCCATCGCAACCAGCGTATCCTGAATCATGTTGACGATGTCGGAGGAGGGCGACCAGGTGGTGCGCTGGCCGTCATAATGCGGCGCGTCGAGCGACTTCATCATCTTCAGGGTCTGCGCCTCCAGCGGGGAGGCTCCCGCCACTCCGAGCAGCACCGCAACCGTCATGAACAATCCGCGCATCGTCGTTTGCTCCTGTTTGTTATAGCGACGCGTCCAACCCCTTGTAGAACGTGTTCTGGTAGATCATGTGCGGCCGCGCGCCCTTGATCTTCTTGTTGGCGACCTGGTCCATGTTGATGTTGAGGACCGGAATCCACAAATGCTCCTGCATGACCTTCTGCTGCACCATCGCGTAGTATTTGGCGCGATCGGGCTCGGTCAGCGCGGAGCGGCCGAGTTTCAGCCACTCGTCGGTCTCGGCGTCCTTCCAGTTCATCCGGTTGGGCGTCGGGATGTTGCGTGAATCGAAGTAGATGTTCATGAGGTCGCCGGCCGACAGATACGGCACCGTCACCGACCAGATTTCGTAATCCTGCTCGGCCATCTTGGCCGCCGCGATGGTCGAGTCCTGCGGGTTGAGCCGCCAGTCGACGCCGATCTTGCGCAAATAGCCCTGGATCGCGTCGGCGACCTTGGCCGAGTTGGCGTTCGCGGTGTAATAGACCTTTGGCGCCAGCTTGGTGCCGTCCTTTTCGCGCACGCCGTCGGCGCCGACTTTCCACCCCGCGTCGTCGAGCAGCTTCTTGGCGCGTTCGAGGTCTTCCTTGACGATTCCGGCCGTCTTCGGATCGTGGTCGAGCGCATCCTTGTCGACGATGGTGAAGGCCGCCGTGGCGTTACCGAGCAGGATGCCCTTGGCGATCTCGGCGCGGTTGATGGCGATGCTCATGGCCTCGCGCACGCGCTTGTCGGCAACCATGGGGCGGGTGGTCTTGAAGCCGAAATAGAGCAGCTGGAAATTGGGCTTCGCCTCGCTCACGTTGAGCATCGGAGCGGCCCGGGCCTGGGTGATGAACTGGTGCGGAAACTGGTGGGTGATGTCGAACTGGCCGGCCATCATCGCCGCAACCCGGCTGGATTCTTCGGGCACGATCTTGACCACCAGCTTCTCGAATTTCACCGGGCCCTTGTTCTGGTACATCGACGGGCCCCATTTGTAGGCGGCGTGGCGCTTCAGCACGATCTCGGTGCGCGGTTGCCATGAATCGAAACACCACGGCCCGGTGCCGTCGGCGCCCTTGATGCCGTAGTCCTTGCCCAGCGCCTCGACGCTTTCCTTGTTGTGGATCACGTTGGTGAACATGGTGAGCTGCAACAGCAGCTCGGAGTAGGGCTCCTCGAGTTCGTATTCGACGGTGTAGGGATCAGGCGCGCGCAGTTCCTTGATGCTGCCGGCGCGCCAGGCGTACGGGCCCTTGATCGCGGGATCCTTCAGCCGCTTGAAGCTGTAGATCACGTCCTCGGCGGTGAATTTCTTGCCGCTGCAGAACGAGACGTCGTCGCGCAGCTTGAACGTATAGGTCAGGCCGTCCTCGCTGATGGTCCAGGACTTGGCGAGATAGGGGATCGGCGTGCGGCCGTCCCAGTCGAGCGCCACCAGCGTGTCCTGGAACATGTTGACGATGTCTGAGGTCGGACCCCAGGTGGTGCGCTGCGCGTCGTAATGCGGCGCGTCGATGCCCTTCATCAATGTCAGCGTCTGCCCCGATGCGGAGCCGGCGAGCGCAATTGCCAATGCTACACCCAGAACGGTTCTGATCATGTCTGCAGCCTCGGATCGAGGACGTCGCGGAACGCGTCGCCCAGAAGGTTGGCCGCCAGCACGATCACGAAGATCGCGCAGCTTGGGATCGTCGCGATGTGCGGCGCCATGAACAGGAAGTCGCGGCCCTGGGCCGCCATCATGCCGAGTTCGGCGGTTGGCGGTTGCGCGCCCATGCCGAGGAAGCCGAGCGCCGAGCCGATCAGGATGATCTGGCCGAAGCGCAAGGTGAGGAACACGAAGATCGTCGAGATGCAGTTGAGCGTCAGATAGCGCCAGATCAGTGCGCCGTCGGTGACGCCGACCGCGCGGCCGGCTTCCATGAATTCCTGTCCCATGACGCCGACCGCGGCCCCGCGCGCCACCCGCGCCACGTCGGGCACGGTGGCGACGACCAGCGCGATCACTACGGCGGTGAGGCCGGCGCCGAAGATCGCGGCGACCGCGAGCCCGATCAGGATGGCGGGGAACGCCAGCATGACGTCGACCAGCCGCATGATCCAGCCGTCGAGCCGCTTGTAGTAGGCGGCGAGAATGCCGAGCACGCCGCCGAACAGGCCGCCGATGATGACGCCGACCAGCCCGAGCATCAACGTGGCGCGGGTGCCGAAGATGACGCGGCTCAATACGTCGCGGCCGGTGTTGTCGGTGCCGAACCAGTGCTCGGTGCCCGGCGGCTGCATCACCTTGGTAAGGTCGGTGAAGTAGGGGTCGTAGGGCGCGATCCAGGGCGCGAAAACCGCCGCGGTGACGATGGTGGTCAGCGTCAACGCCGCACCGGCCGCGACCCGGTCGCGCGCGAGGCGCCGTAGCAGGCCGGCACGGGCGAATGCGCCGGTTTCGGGCTCGGCGACAAAGACGGGTTCGAGGGCCTGAACGCTCATCGGCGCGCCACCCTGGGATCGAGATAGACGTAGAGCACGTCGACGATGAGGTTGATCGACAGGAAGGCGATGGCGAGGATCATGATCGCGCCCTGCGCGGTTGGAAAATCGCTGGAGACGATGGCGCCGACCGCAAGCCGGCCGACGCCGGGCCAGGAAAACATCGTCTCGGTGACGACAGCGCCGCCGAGCAGGAAGGCCGCCTGCAGCCCGATCAGGGTGACGACCGGGATCATGGCGTTGCGCAGCGCGTGATGGACGATCACCACGGTCTCGCGCAGCCCCTTGGCGCGCGCCGTGCGCACGAAATCGGCGCCCAGCACTTCAAGTACGGCGGTGCGCGTCAGCCGCGCGATCGGTCCGATCAGCACGAGGCCGAGCGTGGTGGCGGGCAGGATCAGGCTCGGCAATCCGCCGTCCCAGATCGGCCCGGTGCGGCCGGTGAACGGCAACAGCGCCCATTTAAAGCCGACATACTGGATCAGGATCAGGCCGATGAAGAACACCGGCATCGAAACGCCGGCCACCGAGCAGGCCATGATGATGCGGTCGGCGAGCCGGCCACGATTGACGGCGGCCAGGGTTCCGAACGCAAGCCCGCTCGGCACCGCGATCAGCATCGCGCCGAGCATCAGTTCGACCGTCGGACCGATCGTCATCGCGAGTTCCTCGCTCACCATCCGGTTCGAGATGATCGAGCGGCCGAGATCGCCGCGCAGAACCCGCATGATGTATTCGAAGAACTGCACCGGGATCGAGCGGTCGAGGCCAAGCTCGAGCCTGATCGCCGCGATGGTCTCGGCCTTGGCGTCGGGACCGGCGATGATCATCGCCGGATCAGCCGGCACCACCTGCAACAGACAAAAACAGAGGAAGAGAACCCCGAGCAATGCGGGGAACGAAATCAGCAGACGATGGACAATCTGTTGTCCCATGCGGCGCCAACGGACCGTTAGGCCAACGGACGGCGCGCCCGCTTGCGCAGACGCTTGCAGCGCGTCCGCTTACGCGAACGCTTTGCAGTCCCCTCCCTGGCAGCGGCGCTTCGTCCGACGTGCGCGCGCTTTGATTATTCGACGATACTGGCATGCACCGCGCGCGCCGTCACGCCCATTTTGCCGAACCGTTTCCGCCTGCGCTCCCTTGTCGCGTACGGGCGTAATGCCTTGTCGCGGAATATGCGAGCGGCGATCGCTATGCGGATGTCGCCGCAATCAGCGCGTGGTCTCGCCGTCGTCGCGCTGATCGGCGGGTTTTTCATGATTGATCGCGACGAAGGGCAGCTGTCGCGTTGTCCTTGAAGGCCGTCCAATCCGCGCATCGTAGCTTTCTGCGAGCGCCAGCAGTCGTTTTTTCGTGAAGGGATCGGCCTTGTCCGCAATCGCGCGGACGCGCCGGGACTGCTCCTTGAAATACGCGTCGTTCATAACGCACCAAAAATTAATAAATCCAATGGGCGCAAACATACTACGGACGCGCCGGCGCCGTCGCCCCGAGTTTTCGTATGGTTAAGCGCGCCAGGGCGTCGTTGTCGCATGGCACGAACGTGTCATCGATCTGATGACGGCATTCATGCTGCTCTTCACGGGGCGGCGCAGGTCAATTGAGGTCTTGTGCTTCCGCCAACAGCTTTACGGAGGCACGGATGGGGTCCATCGCCGATCCGCAGGAACTTTTCAACAGAGTTTCGGTTGCCGCCTCAGCGAGAGACAAGGAGGAGGCCGTTTTGCGATGATCCCGTTGAAGGAGACGGTGCATCTTTGCGTCGATATGCAACGTATTTTCAGCAAGGGCGGCGTCTGGGAGACGCCGTGGATGGAGCGGGTGTTGCCGGTTGTGACCGAAATCGCGGCGCGGTACAGCGAGCGCACCATTTTTACCCGCTTCATCACGCCGCAAAGCTGGGAGCAGCGGCCGGGACAATGGCAACGATATTATCAGCGCTGGAAGGCCGCGACCCGGGAGCATCTGCAGCCCGATCAGCTTGAACTTGTCCCCGAACTCGCACGCTTCGTGCCGCCGGCGCACGTCATCGACAAGCGGGCTTATTCGGCGTTTTACCTTTCAGGGCTGGACGTCTTTCTGCAAGAGAAGGGCGTGCGGTGCGTGGTCGTCACCGGAGCCGAGACCGACGTGTGCGTTCTTTCCACGGTGCTCGCCGCCGTCGACCGCGGCTTTCGAGTCGTGATTGTCGAGGATGCGCTCTGCAGTTCTTCCGACACCGGCCACGAGGCGCAGATGACGATGTACCGCACCCGCATGCAGGAGCAGATCGAGCTCATCAACTCGAGCGAGCTTGCGGCTATTTGGAGCGATCACTAGTTCACGCGTTGCGCCTGGCCGTGTCCGAGCCAGCTTCACGCCGCAAGCTAGCCTGCGTTCTCCGCGCCGGTCGCCGTTTCGGTGCCTGGCGCCGACACGCGGACCTCGTGGCCCTGTCGAAGTGCCAGCGATGCGGCGGCCACGGCGGCCTCGAATGCCGATTCCTTGGTCTGGTAGACATTCTCGGCATGTCCGTCATGCCGCACCCGCCATTCGCCGGCTGTGCCGATGATTTCGTAGTTCGCTAATCCCATGGAAGCCTCCTTTGCAAAGACAATGTTGGGCTTCCAATCCGGTTCCTGATGAGAGCGACCGCTGGCAAGCTGCGTCCGGTGTACCCGGCCGGTAAACGGCCCCGGCGCGGGAGGAGCGCGGGGCCGCCAACCGGAGGTTTTCTTCCGGAGGGCCTTGGGGCTGGGACCGGAAGCAGCGATTCGACTCTCGGAAGTTGCGAAAGTTCCTGGTGGCCCGCTGCAAATCACGCGCTGATTGTTGTGGTCTGGCTGTCACCTGGGGAACAGCGCGGCCGGCGCCGATCCGTCATTGTCCCGGTCATGCCGATGCAATGTTGCACCGGGACAGCAACAGGAGAAGCACCATGGAACGCAGGACTGACAAGCCGGTCGAACTGACGACGCAGCAGCTGGATATCGTGACCGGCGGCAGGCTGGGCACCGGCCCCACGCACCTTCCGCCCCGCAACCCCTTCGGTCCGCCGAAGCCGCCCCGCTAAGCGAGCAAATAGCCCCGGCATGACTTGCCGGGGTTTTCGTGCAAAGATTCAGATGCTTGCTCCGCTCGAACTTGGAGCCGCGCCTTCCGTTATGACGCCGCTACGACCCAGCCCACCGATGTCTCAACTGGATTGCCCCTATGGCAGCGGTTAGGCTTCAGCCGCCGATCGATAAGCTCAGCCAAGGAGCGGGGTCGGATTTGGGAAACGGAAACGCAAGGGGTCGATCATGAAAATACGCCCGACGGGCGTGATACCGCCGATGACAACGCCGTTTCGCAAAGACGGCGAGATTGATTTCAAGCAGGTCGCCCCGCAAGTCGACTGGCTGATCGGCGCCGGCAGCCATGGCATGGCGGCGGGCGGTTCGACCGGCGAGGGGCATACGCTCGATCATGAAGAGTATCGCGACCTGGTGGCGGCAACGGTGGAGGCCGCCAGGGGCCGCGCGCCCGTGATCGCGGGCATCATCGTCGACTCCACGCGCGACGCGATCCGGCGCGGCAAACTGGTGCGCGACATGGATGTCGCGGCGCTGCAGGTGACGCCGGTGCATTATCTGTTCAAGCCGGACGATCAGGCGATGGTCGATCATTTCCGCCGGATGGCCGACGAGACCGGCATGCCGATCATCATCTACAATGTGGTGCCGTGGTCGTATCTGTCGCCCGCACTGCTGACGCGGATCATGAACGAGGTGCCGCTGGTGGTCGGCGTCAAGCAGAGCGCCGGCGATCTGAAACTGTTCGCCGATCTCATGATGATGGCGCCGGATAAATTGATCTACAGCGCAGTCGACGCGCTGATGTATCCGTCCTACGCGCTTGGCGCGCATGGCTCGATCGCCGCGATCCTCTCGGCCGCGCCGCATGCCTCCGTGGAGCTCTGGGATGCGGTCAAGGCCGGCGATCACGTCCGCGCGCTCGATCTGCACAAGAAACTGCTGACGCTGTGGAACGCGGTTGTCTCGGACAATCTGCCGGCCTGCACGCGCTACGCGCAGTCGCTGCAGGGACTGCCGAAGACGTTTTCGCGCGCGCCGATGCCGGAAGCGTCAGCGACGCAACAGGCCGCGATCAAGAAAGCGCTGGAGGGGTTGGGGGCATCTGCCGGCCAGCGCGTCGAGGCGGCGGAGTAGGGCAGATACTCAACGGATCGTCATGCCCGGGCTTGTCCCGGGCATCCACGTCTATACGGTCTAACAGCAAGCAAGACGTGGATGGCCGGGACAAGCCCGGCCATGACCATCTATATTTTCGTCGGTAATGAAAAAGAAAAAGGGATCAACATCTCCATGAAGGAATTCGCCGGAAAGATCGCCGTCGTCACCGGAGGCGGCACGGGCATGGGCCGCGAGCTGGCGCGCCAGCTCGTTGCCGAAGGCTGCAATGTCGCGATGTGCGACGTGTCGGCCGAGGCGATGGCCGAGACCAGGCAGTTGTGCGAAGCGGCGGGACTGCCGCAGGGCCTGCGTATCACCACCCATATCGCCGACGTTGCGATCGAGGCGCATCTCCAGCGTTTTCGTGACGAACTGATCGAGCAGCAGGCCACCGACAAGATCCATCTGCTGTTCAACAATGCCGGCATTGGGGGCGGCGGCAGCCTGTTCACCAATTCGCGCGAGCAGTGGGAACGCACCTTCAACATCTGCTGGGGCGGCGTCTATCTCGGGGTCCGCACTTTCCTGCCGCTCTTGATGAAAGCCGACGAGGGCCACATCATCAATACGTCAAGCGTCAACGGCTTCTGGGCGTCGGTCGGCCCCGGCGTCTCGCACACGGCCTATGCATCGGCCAAGTTCGCGGTGAAGGGATTTTCCGAGGCGCTGATGACGGACCTGCGGCTCAACGCGCCGCATATCAAGTGCTCGGTCGTGATGCCCGGCCACATCGGCACCTCGATCGTGGCCAACTCGCGCAAGATCCAGAGCGGCAGCGAGTCCGAGCGCCTGACCGATGTGGAAATCGGCGTGACCCGGGAGCGGTTGAAGGGCATGGGCACCGACACCTCTGCCATGTCGGATGAGGACATCCAGCAACTCGCACTCGACCGCGCGCGATCGTTTCATGATGATGCGCCGACCACGGCGGCGGCCGCCGCGAAAATCATCCTCGACGGCGTCAAGGCCGGTTCCTGGCGCATCCTGGTCGGCGACGATGCCCACAAGCTCGACGAGCGCGTGCGCAAGACGCCGGAGGAGGCCTATACCCTCGATTTCTACCAGAGCTATCGGGATGAGGTTGGCTGGAAGCTGGCGTAGCACTTGATGAAGTTAAATGCTCAGGTCTGGCGGCAGACTCGCTGCACCTCTCACGCTTGCGGGGGAGGTCGACGCGCGAAGCGCGGCGGGTGGGGGCTCTCTCAACGAGTCGTATCGCGGATAGACCCTCACCCCAGCCCTCCCCCGCAAGTGCGGGAGAGGGAGCGCAGCTACGTCGCGGATGCAATTCGCTTTAGCCAGGCAGAGGCAAATCACGCCCGCGCCACTCGCTGGCGCGAGCCGGGCTTGTAGGCGAGGCGGGTGTGGCCGGCGCAGTAGGGCATACCCTTGAGCGGCGTGTTGCCGCAAAAGCAGAAATCTTCCGCGCCGGGCGTGCTGATCGGCCAGCGGCAGCGCTCATGGCTGAGTTCGAGCAGTGAGCAGGGCCGCTCGCTGGCGATCGGCGCGTCGGGGGCCGGTTGCCCGTTCTGGTAGACCACTTGCAGCATCCGGTACTGCGCGCGGGGAACGGATTTCGGGCTGCGTTCCCTGGTGGCCCCCTGCAAATGCTGTTCGATATTGGTCGGGCCGCGGGTCAAACCGAGCCGTGTCAATTTGCCGATCACGGCGTTGCGGCTGACGCCGATGTGAGCGGCGATCTCGCGGCAGGAGAGGCCGGATTCGAAATGTTGCTTGAGGAGTTCGACGCGCTCGGTGGTCCAGGTCGGTATGTTGGCGAACATGCTGCGGTCCCAAATTCTTTGAGGAACCGCCGCGCTCCCTGAGCTTTCCGTCGTGCGTCTTCCAGTCAGGCAAATCCTGCCGTCAGGAGGGCCTGCCATTGTCACGGATCGACAGCAGCCCGTCCTTGATGGCGAGCCGGATGCCTTCCTCGATCAGGGTCTTCGCAACGCCGGGAACGCTAGTGCCGTGGGTGCCCTGTCTCACCAGTTTTTCGAGATAGCTGATGGTCGAGATCGCCAACGTCACGGGAATGCGGTCGGTTTCGGCTTTTTCTGTAGCCATGCAAGAACGCTAACTTTTAAACGCTGTACTGAAAAGTATCTATTTAGACTCTATTAAGTTTCATGGGGATAAGTCAATTGCCGCCTGCGTCGCACTCTATCTCATTGTAACGGCGTCGAAAAAGTCGACTGCTGCCACACAGGCTCTGACGTTGGACAGCGCTGCGCGACCATCGGGCAGAGCTGACGGCGCCAACGCAGCCGCGGCGAAACGATCCAGTTCCTCAACCCATTTCCCGATTGCTCAGGTGGTCTGCACGGTCGATGCTGCTTCGCAGAGGGACAATCCTGCGATGACGATGACCAACGGTCTCTACTCGATCCTGACCGAGATGATGGAGGGCGGGCATGGCCATGCCAGCGGCGTCATCGTGCTGCTGGACGGCAGGATCGCCGGCGGCGACTCGCATTTCTATTATACGGGCTCCTACACCGCCGATCGCGGCAAATGGCGCGGCGAACTGACCACGAACCAGCACACCAAATCGGCCGGCGTGCTGCCGCTGTTTGGCGGGCGCGAGGTGACCACCGGCTTCAGCGGCAGCTATGCCGCCGATCGCGCGGAAGTGCAGGGCGCGGCGCTGGTTGGAAAGACCAGCGTCAGGATTCGTTCCACGTTGGAGCTGCTTTCGCCACTGTGACGGCGCACCGCGCTGAAATCAGCCGTGCACGACGCTCTTTGCGATCATGCAATGGATGCCCTTGGAGCCGTTGACCGTCTGCGTCACGCGCAGGTCGGCGGCGAGGCTGCAGAGCGTGTAAGCGTCCTCGCGCGACAGATTGCGCTTCTCGCCGAGCAGCACGATCATGTCGCGCAGCGCGCGCACCACGCATTGGTCGAGGTCGGGGTCCATCGCCATCGTCATGTAATGATCAGGCGTTTCCGCGCGCGGATATTCCAGCCGCAAATCCTTGCGCAGCGTCAGGCGGAAGCGGCCCTGCAGCGCGGTTTCGATCGCGGTGACGCAGACTTCGCCGTCGCCTTGCACGCCGTGGCCATCGCCGCAGGAAAACAGCGCGCCGGGCACGAACACCGGCAGATAGAGTTTGGCGCCGGCGCCTAACTCCTTATTGTCCAGATTGCCGCCCATCGCGCGCGGGATCAGCGAGGTGATGCGGCCCCAGGCCGGCGGCGGCGCCACGCCCATCACGCCGAAGAACGGCTTGAGCGCCAGGTCGAGCCCCCACGGCATGCGGCCAACCATCCGCTCGCGGTCAAGCGGAATGTTGAGCAGGCGCGTCTCGTGGAAATCGTCGGGCAGGGTGCCTGACAGCGGCTTGATCAGGTTGTAGCCCCAGTCCTGCCGGAGCTGGACGTCGAGAATGTCGACCTCCAGCACGTCACCGGGCGCGGCGCCTTCAACCGCGATCGGGCCGGTCAGGATATGGCCCGGCACCATCCGCTCGTTCTGGGCGTGCACGTCGGCAAGCTCCGGCGGCACATGAAATTTGCTGCGGTCCGGGACCACGTCGGGGCCGCCGGTGATGGTATCGACCGTGACCTCATCGCCACTGGCGATGGTCAGGACCGGCTTCAATTTCGCTTCGAAAAAGCCCCAGTGGCAGGTTTTGGGGCTGGAATGCAGGTGATGATGGGTCATGGGGACCTTCTTGTCGGTGTTGTCTTGTCCTGTTGGCTCCTATTTGTCATTGCCGGGCTTGACCCGGCAATCCATCATTTTCGCATAACGCTTTTTGCGAAGAAGATGGATACGCGGGTCAAGCCCGCGTATGACGGACTAGAAATTCCAAGAGGCTTCCCCTTGTTTTTTGTTCTCTCCAAGACGCTCGGCTACATGCTGATGCCGACGAATTTCCTGATCGGCGTCGGTTTCGTTGGCGCCATCCTGCTGCTGACGCGTTTTGCATCGCTCGGCCGCAAGCTCGTGATGGCGGCGGTGCTGCTGCTGGTGATCTGCGGATTGTCGCCGCTCGGAAACCTGTTGCTCTATCCGCTGGAGCAGCGCTTTCCGCGATGGGAGGCCGGAGCGGGTGCGCCGCCGGACGGCATCGTCGTCCTCGGCGCATCGATCGACGCTGATCTATCGGCTGCGCGTGGTACGCCGGTGGTGCGCGGCGCGCCTGACCGTATCATCGCGGCGGCGGCGTTGGCGCATCGCTATCCGAATGCGCGCATCGTCTTCACCGGCGGCAGTGCCAATCTGATTTCGAATGACGCGCGCGAAGCCGATTTCGCCGGCGCCGTTTTTGAAAGCCTTGGCATCGCCAAATCACGTCTGATCATGGAACGGGCGTCGCGCAACACGGTGGAGAACGCCCAGTTCTCGAAAGCGCTGGTGGCGCCAAAGGACGGCGAGCGCTGGTTGCTGGTGACCTCGGCCTTTCACATGCCGCGATCGGTCGGTCTGTTCCGAAAGGTCGGATTTGCGGTCGAGGCCTATCCGGTCGATTGGCGGGTCGGTGGCCGCGGCGATCTCATGAAGTTCTCGATCGCCATTCTTGATGGCCTCGGACGCACCGAAACCGCGGTGCGCGAATGGATGGGACTGGTTGCGTACCGGGCCACCGGCAAGATCGACGATTTGCTGCCGGGACCTGCGCCGAAGTAGAGGTCGCAACAGCGGACCGGCCGGGCTAGAATTGACGCCAACAACATGCGCAACGGGTGACGCCAAGGGGCGCACCGACAATTTGGGAGTTTACGCCATGCAACAGCAAACGCCGCCGGAAGCGTTCGATTTGAACGGCATGGCTGCCGATCTCATCAGCCTGTTGCGGCTCAGGACCACCGTGATCGGCATCAAGATGTTCGCGACCGTCGAGGAGATGGCGGCGATCCCGAAAATTCGGCGCCCGTCCGCGGTCCACACCACCGACCAGATCGTCAGCATGGCTTCAAGGCTCGGCTGGACCGTCGGCATCACCGGCGAAGACCTCGTCGGCGCGCAATGCCGCGCCGTGATTGGCCTCGCACAAAGGGACGAAAAATTCCTTGAAGGAAAAAACTATGTCGGAGTCTGGCACGGCACCGAGGAGGACGCGCGCAAGCGCCAGGAAGCGCTCGACGTCGTGCCGTATGGCCAGTACCAGGCGATGGCGGTGAGCCCGCTCACCAGTGGCCGGCTCAATCCGCCGGACATCTGTCTGGTGTATGCGACCCCGGGCCAGATGATCATCCTGATCAACGGGCTGCAATATACCGGCTACAAGAAGTTCGAATGGGGCGTGGTCGGCGAGACCGCCTGCGCGGATTCCTGGGGGCGGGCGCTCAAGACCGGCGAGCCGAGCCTGTCGCTGCCGTGCTTTGCCGAACGGCGCTATGGCGGCGTGCCTGACGAAGAGATGCTGATGGCGCTGCAGCCGGCGCATCTCGCCAAGGCCATTGTCGGCATGAAGCAACTGGCGAAAAACGGCCTGCGCTATCCGATCGCACCCTATGGCATCCAGGCCGACGTCCGCGCCGGCATGGGCGTTTCCTACGCGAAAAAATAGCGCTAGAAGCGGCCCGAACAGGCTGCTTCGGGCAGCAATGCACCTCAGGGATTCAAATATGTCTTCGTCGAAATTCGACATCGTTGTCTACGGCGCCACCGGCTTCACCGGCCAGCTCGTCGCCGAATATCTCGCTGCGCATTATAAGGGCGACGGCAGCCTGAAATGGGCGATGGCCGGGCGCAGCAAGGACAAGCTCGCCACGGTGCGCGATGCGATCGGCGCGCCCTCGGATACGCCGTTGATCGTGGCTGACGCGTCTGATGCCGCATCGCTGAAGGCGATGGTGAATCAGACGAAATCGGTCATCACGACGGTTGGACCGTATCTGCTGTACGGCAACGAATTGGTAGCGGCATGCGCGGCCTCGGGTACGGACTACTTCGATCTGTGCGGCGAGACGCCATGGATGCGGCGCATCATCGATGCGCATCAGGCCGACGCAGAGCGCAGCGGGGCGCGGATCATGTTTTCCTGCGGCTATGATTCCCTGCCATTTGAACTCGGCGTGTTCTGCGCGCAGGAAGCCGCGAAGAAAGCGTTCGGGGCGCCGGTCTCCCGGGTCAAGGGTCGCATCCGCACGATGAAGGGGACCTTCTCGGGCGGGACGGCGGCCAGCAGCAAATCGCTGTTTGAGGCTGCGGCAAAAGATCAAGGCATCCTGGCATTGATGCGCGATCCGTTCGCGCTGACGCCGGGCTTTCAGGGACCGAAGCAGCCGCCCGGCAACAGGCCAATGCTGGATGAGGATTTGCAGGCCTGGGTAACGCCGTTCTTCATGGCGAACATCAACACCCGCAACGTGCATCGTTCGAACATGCTGCTGGGCTTCCCCTATGGCCGGGATTTTGTTTACGACGAGATGCAGGTCGCCGGCCCCGGCGCGGAGGGCGAGGCGTTGGCCAAAAGCATCCAGGCGGCCAACAACAAGATAGCGCTATCCGCTGTCCCGAAGCCGGGCGAGGGGCCGTCGAAAGAGGAACGTGAAAGCGGCTCTTACGATCTGCTGTTTGTCGCCGTCGCGCCCGACGGCCGGCAGGCCCGCGCGTCGGTCAAGGGCGACCGCGATCCCGGCTATGGCTCGACGTCGAAGATGATTTCGGAATGTGCAATCTGTCTGCTGCGAGATACACCTGAGGTGCCCGCCGGCATCTGGACGCCAGGGGCGGCGATGCAGCACAAGCTGATCAAGCGGCTCGAGGACCACGCCGGCCTGACGTTCGCCGTGGAGAAGTAGGTTCTTTACCTCGCCCCGCTTGCGGGGAGAGGTCGCCCGGCGAAGCGTAGCGCGTGCCGCGACGGCTACGCCGCGCGGGGATCGTATCTGTACATCCAGTCCATGCCCTTGGACGTGACCGGCAGCAGCAGTTTCAGCATGCGGTCGCGGATCCAGGCGCCGGTCGGGCTGAATTCGCGTTTGCTGTCGCCGTTGCGGCGGGCCAGCGCCACGATCTTTTCGGCGCGCGGACGGCGCTCGGCCTCGAAATTCCTACTGCAGCAGCTGCTGCGCTTCGCGAACCAGGCCTATACATCGGTGCTGGGAGCGACGGAGGCGCTGAAGGGGCTGATCGACGCGCCGAAACAGAAGGCGCTCAAGAAGCCGGCGCGGGCGCGGCGTTGAAGGCTTGACCGGCGCGGGCCTTGTAGTGCTCGGCGGCGACGAACATGCCCCACATCAGCCCCAGCATCATCCAGAAATGCCGCCAATGATCGGTGTCGATGATAAAACTCTCGCCGACGGTGCCGAGATAGGCGGCGAAGACGGCCAGATAGGCGCGCTGCCAGGGCGCGCGGACGAAGATGTAGCGGAATCCGTTCAGCGCCGTGACGAACACCAGCGCGGGATAGCAGACGCCGGAGAGCCAGCCGCCCGACATGAACGCGTTCAAATAGGAATTGTGGGTGTCCTCGGGAAAGTAGCGGGTGAACTGCAGCGGACCGATTCCGAACGGCAGGTCGAGCGCCATGTTGGCGCCGAGGATGTAGCGGCCGAACCGGCCGAAGCGGCCCGAGTCATAGCTTTGATCGAAACTGGCGCGCTGCTTGAACATCTGCGCGATCGAGTCGAACGACAGCAGCACCGCCACCAGCGCCGCCGCGAGGATCGCAGCGACAAGCGCGATCATGATGATGCGTGAACGCTGCGCCTGCGACCGGCTGGTCAGCACCATCAGCGCCAGCATGAACATCGAGGTCAGGATCAGCCCGCCCCAGGCCGCGCGTGAAAACGCCAGCAGGATCGCCAGCGACATGATGCCGAAGGCGACAGTGTTGCGCAGCGACTTTCCGAGCTTGTCCGACACCACGCTTTGCAGGCAAAACAGCGCCGGCAGGATCAGGAACGCGCCGAGCACGTTCGGGTCCTTGAAGGTGCCGCGGGCGCGATCGTACAGCGTCAAGAGGTCGCGTCCGCCCGGCACGAGGTTGAAATAACCGGCAATGCCGAGGCTCGCCGCGATCATCGCGCCGACGACGAGGCCGCGCCTGAGCATGTCGAGCCGGGCTGCGGTATCTTCCGCCACCACCATCGCGAACAGCATCACGGTAATCGCCATGTACCAGGACGTCGCGATCCACATGCTGACATTGGGCCGGTCGATCACGGCGGTGGCGCTGATCGTGTAGCCGGTGTTGAGCAGGAAAAGCGCCAGCAGCAGCGGGATGAACACCAGCCGCATCCGCAAGCCGCCGGTGGCGAAGAAGATCAGCGAGGCTAGCAGCGTTGCGATCTCATAGGGGCTGGGCTCGATGAAGACGATGGCCCCGGACGCGCCGACCAGCCACACCATCGCGCGCTGCACCGCGAGCACGCCCGGCGCGGCCGTCAACGATGGAAGAGAGCCCTCGGCTGTCGCCGCATACGCCATTCGATACTCACGCACACACTAAACGCTACATTACGGCAACAACCGCGACTTCCGTCATTGCGAGCGAAGCGAAGCAATCCATCTAACCCCATGCCGCGCTATGGATTGCTTCGCTGCGCTCGCAATGACGGCTGATAAATCCCGCCAACTCAATACGCGTTCTCGTTCTTCGTCATCAGCGCCAGCGGCGTCCTGAGCAGAATGAACAGGTCGAACAGCACCGACCAGTTCTCGATGTAATAGAGGTCGAACTCGACGCGCTTCTGGATCTTCTCGTCGGTGTCGACTTCGCCGCGCCAGCCGTTGATCTGCGCCCAGCCGGTGATCCCGGGCTTGACGCGGTGGCGCGCGAAATAGCCGTCGACGGCCTCGTCGAACAGCCGGCTCTGCAATTTGCCCTGCACGGCGTGCGGGCGCGGGCCGACCAGCGACAAATTGCTCTTGAACACGACGTTGAACAGTTGCGGCAGTTCATCGAGGCTGGTCTTGCGGATGAAGCGCCCGACGCGGGTGACGCGGGCATCGTTCTTGGTCACGACCTTGGAGGCGGTGGGATCGGCAAGATGGTGGTACATCGAGCGGAACTTGAAGACGTCGATGCGCTCATTGTTGAAGCCGAAGCGCTTCTGGCGGAAGATCACCGGCCCCGGGCTGTCCAGCTTGATCGCGAGCGCGACCAGTCCCATCACGGGCAGCGCCAGCATCAGAATCAGGAAGCCGACGACGTGGTCGAACAGCCACTTCATCACGAGATCCCAGTCGGTGATCGGCGCCTCGAACACGTCGAGCGTCGGCACCTCGCCGAGATAGGAATAGGAGCGGGGACGGAAGCGCAGCTTGTTGGTGTGCGCCGAAAGACGGATGTCGACCGGCAGCACCCACAGCTTCTTCAGCATTTCCAGGATGCGCGTCTCGGCCGAGATCGGCAGCGCGAACAGCACGAGGTCGACGCGGGTGCGGCGGGCGAATTCGACGATGTCGTCGACCTTGCCGAGCTTCGGGCTGCCGGCGCAGGTTTCCAGCGCGCGGCTGTCGTTGCGGTCGTCGAACACGCCGAGCACGTCAATATCCGAATCGTGCTGGGTCTTGAGCGCCTCGACCAGCTGTTCGCCGTTCTGGTCCGAGCCCACCACGATGGTGCGGCGGTCGAGCCGGCCCTGCCGCGCCCAGCTGCGCACCAGCGTGCGGAGGAAGGCGCGTTCTATCAGCAGGGCCACAAGGCCGACGAAGAAGAACGATGCGAGCCAGATCCGCGAAATCTCGCTGCCGAGCTTGACCAGGAAGGAGGCGCCGATGAACAGCAGGAACACGAAGGCCCAGGACGAAATCATCCTCGTCATCTGCCGCAGCTGGCCGCGGAACACCTGGACTTCGTAGATGTCGGCGGCTTGGAAGCAGATCACGGCGGTCGCCGTCATGCCGATGATCGCCGCGACATATTCCCAATGGAAACCCTTGAGGCGCACGACATAGGCGAAATAGAGCGCAAGGCCGATCAGGCTGAGCATGACGAAATCGACCAGGCGCACCGCACCCGCGATCACGATCGGCGAATAGGCGCGGCTGACTTTCTGGTTGGTGACGGCAAGGGCTGCCGGCGAGAGCCGGCGGCGCCGTTCGATCGGCGGGCGTTCACCGGTAGCGGTCGCCGCGGCCGTTGCTGCGGCGGCGTCTAACATCGAGCGAGCGTTAAGCGGTTCCACTGGTCCAAGTCCGATTCCAAGTCCGATTCTGATTCCGTTCTTAAGCCGGCACATAGGGATGCGCCTGCCGATGCGGAATTCCCTGCCATCCGGCTTAAGGGACAAATCGGAAGAAACAGTTACGTTGGTAAAGAACGGTTAACGATTGGCAAACGCGTCGCGATAGCCGGTCAATACGCCCTCGACCATCGCCTTCTGCGAGAAGTGCTGGAAAATCCGCTCGCGCAGGGATTTGGCCCGCTCCAGCGTCACGGCCGGATTCTGCAGCGCAGTCTCGATCGCGTCCGCCATCGCCGCTGCATTGCTGGGGGCGAACAACGCCTCGGTATGGGCGCCGAAAATCTCCGGAATGCCGCCGACATTGGCGGCCACCATCGGAATTCCCGCGGCCGCGGCCTCGATCACGACATAGGGCATGGAATCGCCGCGCGAGGGAACCACCAGCAGCGAGCCCTTGGAGAAGCCGTAGCGCGCCTTGACGTGGCCGATGAAGCGGATGGCCTCGCCGAGGCCGAGCCGCTGCACCTGGGCCTTCAAGGCAGCGCTTTCCTCGCCGTCGCCGGCGAGCGTCAGCGTCACCGGCCGGCCGTCGGCGCGCAGCCGGGCCACCGCGTCGATCAGGAGGTCGGCGCCCTTGATGTGCCGGAACTCGCCGACATAGAGCACATCGGTGGCGTCCGCGGCCTTGACGACCGGGTCGAATTCATTGGCGGTGACGCCGTTGAACACGCAGCGCACCAGCCCCTTCGGGGTGCCGATGGTGCGCTGATAGGTGTTGCGCGCAAACGCGCTTTCGAACAGGAACAGGTCCGTCGAGTCCATCAGCGCGCGCTCGAGGCGGGCATAGAAATTGCCCTTGAGCGTCGACAGCGGGTAATGCAGCGACCCGCCATGCGGCGTATAGACCCGGATCGTATCCCTGGCGGCGATCCCGGCGCGTATGAACACACCGGCCTTGGCGCCATGGCCGTGCAATACATCCGGCTTCAACTGCCGGACCAGGCGCAGGAAGCGCACCCATGCCAGGGTGTCGCTTGGGCGCGGTTCGCGGTGGATAGCGACGCGATGGACGCCGAGCTTGAGGCGGGGGGCGATTTCCGCCAGCGCCTGCTCGGCGCGCTCGCCACCGGTGAGGCTGTCGGCGATGATGCCGACGTGATGGCCTTTATCGGCCTGGCCGTTGGCGAGATCCAGGATATGGCGAAAAATGCCGCCCACCGGGGCGCGCGTCGCGTGCAGGATACGAAGGGGCTGACCGTCGACGACAGGCATAATCAGAACCAGCGTTCGCCAACGAGCAACGTATCGCCCGGGCTGATGGACGTTCCCGGCGGCACCACGTAGCGCGCTGTTCCAGACCCGTCGGTGTGCGTGACCGTCACCCGGTCGCGCAGCGCGCGCGGCGAGAAGCCGCCGGCGATGGCAACGGCGCTTTCCACGGTCATGTTCGGTACATAAGGATATTGTCCGGGCGCCGCCACTTCGCCGAGGATGAAGAACGGCCGATAGGCCTCGACCTCGACGGCGACCGAGGGCTCGCGGATGAAACCGCGGCGCAGCCTGGCGCCGATGTCGGCGGCCAGGCCAGCGGGCGTGCTGCCGCGCGCCGGGACCGAACCGATCAGCGGCATCGTGATCGAGCCGCTGGCATCGATCGCATAGGTGTTGGTGAGACCTTCCTGGCCGTAGACCACGACGCGGAGCTTGTCGCCAGTATCCAGATGATAGGCCGCGTCGAAGCGCGGCGGCGCCGGTTCGGCATAGGCGACCGCCATCGGGGCAGGGCCCACGGCAACCGGCGTAGTCCGACCCATGCAGCCCGCAAGCGCCAGCGCAGCAACCAGACATGGGATCGGGGCGAGCGCGCCTCGCATGGGGGAGAATCCTGAAAAAGTATCCGCCCGATTAAGGGCGTTCATGGTTAACAAAACATGACCGCAGCCCTGCGGGGCGGTCATTGCCGCCCGCAAATCGCGCGGATTAACCCAGCGGCAACCTTAATGGAGTGTAATCGCCGGGGTTGAGACAGGGTCGTGGCGTTTTCGAGCGAAAACGCGTCACGATTTTATGTGGCGTCCGCGGGAGTGTGCGATGCGTTTTGCGTTTTGGCGTACGGGCCGGATCAAGGCCGTGTTGGAGCGGGCGCTTCCAAAGC
Source organism: Bradyrhizobium sp. AUGA SZCCT0169 (assembly GCF_018130085.1). Taxonomy (NCBI): domain Bacteria; kingdom Pseudomonadati; phylum Pseudomonadota; class Alphaproteobacteria; order Hyphomicrobiales; family Nitrobacteraceae; genus Bradyrhizobium; species Bradyrhizobium sp. AUGA SZCCT0169. The sequence continues at coordinate 106,091 of NZ_JAFCMC010000005.1, forward strand.
CCGCACCGGCCGTCACTGAGGCCGTCGCCACAGAGCCCGTCGTCGTCAAATCTGTCGTCACCAAGCCTGCCGTTGCGAAGCAGGTTGCCGCGCCCGAATCCGGCGATCTCGACCTCCACGCGCTGGGTCAGGCCCTGATCCGCAAGCGCGCCTGGATCATCGTCCCGACGGTGCTGGCGCTGGTGCTGTCGATCGCCGCCGTCAACATGGTCACCCCGCGCTATAAATCCGAAGCCCGCATCCTGGTCGATGGCCGCGAGAACGTGTTCCTGCGGCCGAACGGCGAGCGCAATGAAGAGCGCAACACGGTCGACGCCGAGGCGGTGACGAGCCAGGTGCAGCTGCTGTTGTCGCGCGATCTGGCGCGCGAAATCATCAAGAAGAACAAATTGGCCGAGCGCCCGGAATTCGATCCGGTGCTGCAGGGCTTTTCTCCGCTGAAGTCGCTGCTGGCGCTGTTCGGTATAGGACGCGATCCGCTGTCGCTGACGCCGGAAGAGCGCGTACTGGACGCCTATTTCGAGCGCTACACGGCGTATGCGGTGGACAAGTCGCGCGTCATCGTCATCGAATTCCAGTCGCGCGATCCGGAGCTGGCCGCGCGCGTCGCCAATTCGATCGCGGAAGGGTATCTGGCGTTGCAGCAGGGCGCGCGCCAGGACCAGGCGAAATCCGCCAGCGGCTGGCTGTCGGGCGGTATAGAGGATCTGCGCAAGAAGGTCGCGGAAGCCGAGCAGCGCGCGGAAGATTTCCGCTCGAAGTCGAGCCTGTTCATCGGCACCAACAACACCTCGCTGTCCAACCAGCAGATGGGCGAGATCAACACCCAGCTCAACAACGCCCGCGCGCTGAAATCGGACGCCGAGTCCAAGGCGCGCATGATCAAGGACATGCTTCAGAGCGGCAAGCCGATCGAGGCTTCCGAGGTCCTCAATTCCGAATTGATCCGCCGGCTGTCCGAACAGCGGGTGACGCTGCGCGCGCAGCTCGCCGAACAGTCGTCAACGCTGCTCGACGGTCACCCCCGCATCAAGGAATTGAAGGCGCAGCTCGGCGATCTCGATCGGCAGCTGCGCGAGGAGGCGAGCAAGATCTCGCGCTCGCTGGAGAATGACGCGCGCCTCGCCAGCGGCCGGGTCGATAGCCTGAGAAACGAACTTGAGCTGGTCAAGAAGCAGGCGTCCGCGTCCAACGGCCAGGACGTGCAGCTGCGCGCGCTGGAGCGCGAAGCCAAGGCGCAGCGCGATCTCTTGGAATCCTATCTGGCAAAGTACCGCGAAGCCGCCGCCCGCGAAAACATCGACGCCGCGCCGGCGGATGGCCGGATCATCTCGCGCGCCACCGTTTCCAATACGCCGGCCTATCCGAAGAAGCTCCCGATCGTGCTGATCGCGACGCTGGCAACCTTGCTGCTGACCTCAGGCGCGATCGTGACCGGCGAGCTGCTGCGCATGACCGCGCCGCGCGCGGCCGCTGCAGCCGTGCCCGCTGCTGTGACTTCAGCCGCAGAACCGGCTCGCGTCTCCGCGCCGCCGACTGCACCGTATGTCGAGCCTCATGATGATTTCGGACCGGAACCCGAACATCCCGTGACGAACGACTCAAAGCCTGCCTTCAGCGAGCCTCGTGCCGAGCTCGCGGCAGGAATCGAAGAAATCGAGCAACTGGCCGACCGGCTCGGCCAGGCGGGTGAGGCGGCGCGCAAGGTAACGGTTCTCGGCACCGCGTCGAGCGAAGGCATCACGCTGACCGCGTTGACGCTGGCGCGCCTGATGGCGCGGCAGGCCAAGATCGTGGTGGTCGATCTGACCGCGGCTTCGCTGGCGATGACGGCGGTCTCGGTCGATCCGGCGGCCCCCGGGCTCGCCGAACTGATGCAGGGTGAAGCAACCTTTGCGCAGATTATCACCAGGGACCGGCTGTCGCGCGTCCATCTCGTCAGCGCCGGCCGCCCGGGCTTTGATCGCTCGCAGCTGCAGTCGCCGCGGCTGACGCTCGCGATCGACGCGCTGCTGCGGGTCTACGACCATGTGTTGCTCGACGCCGGCGCCGCCTCCGACCTGCCGGCGGAACTGTTGACCGCGCATGCCCGCGCGGTCGTGGTCCCCGAAGCGTCGATGGATTCGGACGCCCGCAGCATCATGTGCGACCAGCTCCGCGCCGTCGGCTTCTCCGACGTCACGATGCTGCGCAAGCCGTGCCAGCCGTCGGATGTGGCCGACCGAGCCCCGCGCGTGGTGGCGGCGTAGGGGCGATAAAGTTCAAGCATGTAGGATGGGTAGAGCGAAGCGAAACCCATCATCTCTCCGCAATCGCAATTGATGGGTTTCGCTTCGCTCTACCCATCCTACGGGCGGGCCGCGGCGCCTCGCGCGCACGCGTAATCTTGCGGCCAGCATGCGACAAAGTAACACGACGGGCAAATCACTTCCGATTGTCAGAAATTATGTCAAGCCCCGAAATAAAAAATATTTCGCTTTCGCCGTCGGGCAAATCATCTCTACGAGTTTGCGTTATCCCGTCCCACACAGAGGGGCGTCGGCCGTCGTCACGACGAGGGGCGGGTTTCGATGGACGTAACAGTTGCGATTGACGGTCGCGGCTGAAGCGTACGGCGAAAAGCGTGTGGTCCTGGCGCCCGTAACGGCGTCAAGTCCTGCGGGAGCTAACGCTTCCGAGGGGCGACGGTGGCAATAGAGGCCGTCTCACCGGGGAGAGCGCGTCATAAGCCGTAAAGCCATTGCGCAGGGAAGGCCGGGTGTTCTCCGCTGCCCTGTATGCTCGTGTGCAGCTTTCTTAGCACAATCCGCACACGGGACCGCGGGTGCAGCGCGCACCCGGTCTTCCCTGCGCCCTCTGTTTGGAGGGTGGGAAGTTTGATCAACAACTCGGGCGCAATGCGTCGCGAGAATGCGAAGGTGCGTTTTGCATGATGGTGCAGCAACAAACACCACCGTCGTCCCGGCCTTGAGCCGGGACCCATAACCACAGGAAGACGTTTTGCGAAAGGTCTCTGCTACCGAGCTTCTATTGAGAGATCACGCGGTATGGGTCCCGGCTCAAGGCCGGGACGACAATTTGGATGTTTGGTGGCGTTCCCAGACTCAGCTAAACGCGTTCCGCAGCTTCTGCGCCATATCGAGCAGGGCCGGATTATGCTTCACTATGCGCTTGGTGCGGTTCAAGCCCGACATGACGCCCGCGGCGAGCTTGCCGCGCTGGCTCAGGGGGATGAAACTGTCGAAGATCGGCTCGTCGTCCTTGCAGAACAGCCGCTTGTAATCGTCCGATCCGATGCCGAGATCGAAGGCGCGATAATCCTTAGCGGCGAAGTGATCGATGATGTCGCGCATCAGGATCAGGCCGGGGCTGTATTTCGAATTGGCCGACATCGTGTAGGTGTTGAACATCATCGAGAAGCGATGGCCGTCGTCGACGCCGGTGAAGATCGCGATCACTTCCTCGTCGCATTCGAGCGCGTGGATATCGATGACGCGATTGCCGCCGGCCACTTGTGCCGCGCAGGCGCTGCGGATGAAATCCTCGATGCCGGGCTCGGCGAACACGTCAGGCAGTTTCTGCTCGGCCATCCGCAGCGGCTTGATGCGGAAGAACCAGTCGAGCAGCCGCGTGATGTCGGCGTCGGTGCTGGCGACGTAGTAGCGATAGCCGGGCAGGGCCTGCAGCTTGCGCGCCTTGCCCTTCAGGCGCTGCCGGAACGACTTGCTGATCAGCGTCGTAGGCTCAGCACCGCTCGCCATCTTCAGGAGCGGGCAGTCGTTGGCGGAGGGTTGATGCGGCAGCAGTGCGATCGGGTTCGGCAGATCGCGCCAGTGCAGGGGCTGTTGGTGCAGAGCCAGCACGTCGGCCTCGGCGCGTTGCGCGATGGCCGCGATCAGGCCTTCGATTTCGGCCTTCGTTGCGGTCGCGGCAAAATCCTTGCCCCACAGCGCCATGTTGAAGGTCGAGTGCTTGCCGCCCATGAAGCTGGCGCAGCGCGCGCCGTAGACATGCCTGACTGCGAGCGGCAGCAGCATCAGCGGCCGGCGTTCCGCGTCGTAGGCGATCACGATGAAGGGGACGAGGCCTTCGCGCGCGCCGACATTGCGCTGCCAGGCGCTGACGAAGTCGAAACGCTGAAAGGGCGTGGAGGATTGCTGCTGCGCGTTTTCCAGAGCGCGCCAGACCGCTTCGGCGCCGGCCAGATCGCGGATGATGTCGATGCCGGCGATGCGCCCCGGTTTCGACCAGGTTTGCGTATCCGCCGTTCCGTTTTCAATCGCGGCAGCCATGGTCATCGCAGAACCTGTATAGGAAATTGTTTACAATTTTCGGCTTTGGCCACCTTCGCAGGGAAATGTCAACAAAGAGTAATAACAATGCAGGCGCGGCGGGGCACCGCGCGGCCGTATGTGGGGACGGGACGTTGGGTCAGGACGTCGGGTTTTTGAGGCGGGCCCAAATGGAGCTCGCTTATTTCAGCGGCTACGCGCGGCTGAAGCAGCGCCGAAGCGGCGGCGCCGGTGTCGTACTGCGGTTCGAACGCGTGCGCGCGCGGCAGCAACGGCGGTTCCAGCCGCTCAAATCGAGCGAGATCACCCCGCAATTTCTCGACCGGATGATCCGGGCTCTGAAGCGCTGGAAATATGACATCGTCTCGATGGACGAGGTATGCCGGCGCGCGGTCACGTTGCCGACGGCCAATCGGTTTGTCGCGCTGACATTTGACGGCGGCTACAAGGACGTGATGACAGCGGCCTATCCGGTGCTGGCGAAGCACGCCGTTCCCTTTACCATCTATCTGCCGACGGCGTTTCCGGACGGCCTTGGCGAAGCGTGGTGGCTGGCGCTGGAGGACATGATCGCGCGGGAAAACCGCATCAGCCTCGTGATCGATCGCCAGGAGCGGCACTTCGCCATCCGGGACGCTTCCGATAAATATCAGGCGTTCGAATTTCTTTCGAGCTGGATGCGGTCGCTGTCGCCGCCGGATCTGTCATTCGCCATCAACGATCTCTGCAAGCGCTATTCGGTCGACCTTGCGGGCCTCTCGCGCGGCGCGTCGATGGACTGGGACGACCTGACCAGGCTTGCGGCCGATCCGAATGTGACGATCGGTAGCGCCACGGTGAACTATCCGGTTCTGTCGAAGCTGAAAGACGCTGACGCCCAGCGCGAGATGGCGATGGGCAAGGCGGTGACGGAAGCGGCCTTCCAACGCACCATCAAGCATTTCGCCTATCCGTTCGGCGATCGCGACGGCTTTCGCCGGGCGCACGTGGCGATGGCGCAGGAGCTGGGTCTCGCCAGCGCGGCAACAATGTTGCCCGGCGTGGTCGCTTCGAAGGGATATACCAATCTGCATGCGTTGCCGCGCGTCGCCTGGGACGGACGGCAGCGTTCGCTGCGCATGATGCGGGTGATGCTGTCGGGGGCGTTTCTTCCGCAGGTAAAGGCGAAACCAACCAATCGCGGGTGAGTGCAAAATTCAGGCGTCGGGCCGCGACATCCAGCTGATGATCGGCATCGCCGGCAGCACCCATCCAAGGCCCGCCACGACGTAGAAAATCGATTGCAACAGCCCCGAATTGGCCAGCCACGGCGTCTGCGCGATGGTCATGCCGAGTAGAGACCAGACCACGACGAGGACCAGCAAAAAGATGGTTCCGACGAATTTGCGGGTACGGATTGTCATGGCGGATATGTGAAGCCTTTACTGAACTTAGAGCCTGTTGCGCGCGGGAAGGGGCGGACTATAAGGGGCGCAGCAATTCAATCAAGCATGGGCATCGAACGGGTTCAATGACCGGTATTTCCAGGAGCGAGGGGCTGCCAAACCGCGCTGTCAGATGGTGGTTGTTTGCGGTCGCGGCCCTGATCGCGATCATGGTGCTGGTCGGCGGCGCCACGCGGCTGACGGAGTCCGGATTGTCGATCGTCGAGTGGAAACCCGTCACCGGAACCTTGCCGCCGCTGACCGATGCGCAATGGGCGCAGGCGTTCGAGGGCTACAAGACGATTCCGCAATATCGCGAACTCAATGCCGGCATGAGTCTGGCTGAGTTCAAGACCATCTTCTGGTGGGAATGGAGCCACCGGCTGCTCGGGCGCGTGATCGGCGCGGTCTATCTGCTGCCGTTCCTGTTCTTCCTCTGGCGCGGCATGCTCGGCACCGAGCTGAAGCGGCGGTTGTGGGTGATCTTCGGCCTCGGCGCGCTGCAGGGCGCGGTCGGCTGGTGGATGGTGGCCTCGGGCCTCTCGCAGCGGGTCGAAGTCTCGCAATACCGGCTGGCGGCGCATCTGATGCTGGCGCTGGTGATTTTTGCGGCGATCGTCTGGACTCTGCTGCGGCTGGCGGACCGGCCGCGACCGGCCGCCTCTTCGCGCCTCAAGATCACCGGTGTCGCGCTGCTGGCGCTGACATTCGTGCAGATCTATTTCGGCGCGCTGGTCGCTGGCCTGCGCGCGGGCAGGGTGTACAACACCTGGCCGCAGATCGACGGCGCCTTCATTCCCTCCTCGGCGCGGCTGTTCTTCGAAGAGCCATGGTGGCGCAATCTGTTCGACAACACGCTCACGGTGCAGTTCGAGCATCGCATGACCGCCTATGCGCTGCTGACGCTGGCGGTGCTGCATGCGATCGATGCGGTCGCCTCGCGCGCCGGGCCGGCCGTGGTCCGCGGCGCCTGGTGGCTGGTCGCCGCGATCGTCGTACAGGCGGTCCTCGGCATCCTCACGCTGCTGCACCAGGTGCCGATCGATCTGGCTTTGGCCCATCAGGCGGTTGCAATGGTCGTCCTGACGCTGGCGATATTTCAGACCGAGCGGCTGGTCGCCCGCCGCGCGGAACCGGGCCGCGAAGGATTGGTTCAGCCGGTGGGGCAGCCCGGCTGAAAGGGAGAACTCTAAAGCTATTCTAATCTATTGCGATGGCTTGACGCGCTTGTGCCCGGCGTCGCGCTTTACTTGAAATATCCGGACGATAAAACGAACCGGAAATCAGGGTTCGCATCATGTCCTCAGCATTCATCCAGGCCGCAATCATCCTGCTCCGCGAGGGGCTTGAAGCCATGCTGGTGATCGCGGCGCTCGCCGGCTATCTGAGAAAGGTCGGCTCCGCGCACCGTGTCGGCGCGCTGTATGGCGGCGCACTGGTGGCGGTCGGCGCCAGCTTCATCGCCGCCTGGGTGTTTGCGGTGTTCAATTCCGGCGACCACAGCGACGTCCTCGAAGGCGTCATCATCCTGTTCGCCGCCGCCTTGATGCTCTATGTCAGCGGCTGGCTGATGGTGAAGCAGGATCCGCGCGGCTGGCAGGATTATCTGGCGCACAAGGCCGACAGCGCGCTGGCGCAGGACACGGTGTGGGCAGTCGGCGCGCTCGCCTTCCTCGCGGTGTTCCGCGAGGGCGCCGAAACCGTGCTATTCATCAATGCGTTGGCGAAGACCGAAGGCGGCTGGAGCGCCGGGCTGTTCGGCGGCCTTGCGGCGGCGGCGGTCGGACTTGCTGTGCTATTCTATTTCATCAACATGATCGCGCAAAAGCTTCCGCTGCGGCCCTTGTTCGTTATCACGTCGGCGTTCCTGTTCGCGATGGCGATCAAGTTCATCGGCGAAGCCGTGCAGGAATTCCAGGAGCAGACGATCATCACGGTGACCGAGGTCAAGGGCAGCGCGTTCTTCACCGCGATCGGACTCAATCCGAGCATGGAAGCGTTGTCGATCCAGCTCTTGGTCATCCTGTTTGCGCTCGCGACCTATTCGGTATTCCAGCGCAACAGCCGTCTGATGCGCGAAGACAAGGCGGCGTCGCGTCCGGCCGAGTAGTCCTCACGTAACTCTCAAGCGGCCTGCCGCTTGAGATCGAGATAGTCGAGCCCGATATCGAGCGCGGCCGAGCTGTGGGTAATCCACCCCGCCGAAATCAGGTCGACGCCCGTCGCCGCGATCGCCTTCGCGGTGGCGGCGGTGATGCGGCCGGAAGCCTCGATGATCGCCCTGCCGCCCGTCATGGCCACGGCCTGCCTGAGCTCCTCGTTCGTCATATTGTCGAGCAGCACGGCGTCGACACCGAGCGCCAGCACCTGTTCGAGCTGCGCCAGCGTATCGACCTCGACCTCGATCTTGACGAGGTGGCCGGCATGGGCCTTCGCGCGTTCAATGGCGGTGCGGATGTCGCCGGCCAGCGCGACGTGATTGTCCTTGATCAGGATGGCGTCGTCGAGGCCAAAACGATGATTGCCGCCGCCGCCGGCGCGGACCGCGTATTTCTCCAGCGCGCGCAGCCCCGGCGTCGTCTTGCGGGTGCAGACGATCTGCGCCTTCGTCCCCTTCGCTGCGGATACCAGCGAGGCAGTAGCCGTCGCAACGCCGCTGAGATGACACAGGAAGTTCAGCGCCGTCCGCTCGCCGGTCAGCAAACCGCGCGCGGGCCCTTCGATGGTCGCGATGACTTCACCAGGCGCGACCACGCTGCCGTCCGGCCGCTCCGCACGAAGCGTGATCGCTGGCGAGGCGAACTGGACGGCGCAGCGCGCGATGTCGAGGCCCGCCACGACGCCTTGCTGCCGCGCGCGCAGCACCAGCGCGGCCTGCTGGTCGGCGGGAACGATCGCGTCGGCCGTGATGTCTCCGGCGCGGCCGAGGTCCTCCAGGAGGGCGGTTCGCACGATCGGCTCGTACATGATGGGCAGGAGGGGATTCAGCGTCATGATTGGGCACTCCCAAGAGACAAGGTGTCGGATTCCACGATCTCGCGCGCGGCTTGAAGCGCCTCGGAAAGCGAGATCGACGACGGCGTGGCGGTAGCCGGCGTGTCGGGATAATCGGTACGAAAGTGCCCGCCGCGGCTCTCCTCGCGCTGGTATGCGGCGACGGCGATCATCAATCCCACCAGCGCCGGATCGGATGCCGCGCCGTCTCTGTGGGCGATCGGCAAGAGGCCCCGAACCAGCCGACCGATTGCGCTGCGGTCGCGGAGCACACCGAGGCCTTGCGACATCATCGGCCGTATCGTCGATGGATCGGAGGCGGGCAGGGGCGTAAGGGGCGCACGCGCCTTCAATGGGCCGCGGCTCGCCCGGCTGACGCTCCCCGCAACCCACTCGGCGCAGACGATGGCTTCCATCAGCGAATTGCTGGCGAGACGATTGGCGCCGTGCAGGCCGGTGCGGGCGACCTCGCCGCAGGCCCAGAGGCCATTGACCGTGCTGCGTCCTTCGAGATCAACGGCAATGCCGCCCATGTGGTAGTGCACGGCGGGCCGAACCGGAATCGGATCGGTCGCAGGATCGATCCCGGCCATCTTGCAGAACGCGGAGATGACGGGATAGCGCTCGGCAAAATCCTTGCCCGGATGCTTCCGCGCATCGAGGAATACCCGATGTCCCTCGGCGCGGCGTCGCCAGACGGCACGCGCGACAATGTCGCGGGCTGCGAGTTCGGCGCCGGGCTCATCGGCCATGAAGCGCTGGCTGGTCTCGTCGATCAGGGTTGCGCCGTCGCCTCTGATAGCTTCGGTGAGCAGCGGCATCGGCCGCGACGGTCCATCGAACGCGGTCGGATGAAACTGGACGAACTCGATATCCGAAAGCTGCGCGCCCGCGTGCGCTGCGAGTGCCAAGCCCTGGCCGAAGCAGCCGGACGGATTGGTGCTGTCGAGAAACAGTCCGCCGATGCCGCCGGTCGCGATCACGACGCGGCCGGTGTCGATTACCAGCGGACCCTGCGCGTTGGCGGCGAGCACGCCCTTGACGGCGTTGTCCTCGACGATCAGCCGGCGCGCCTCGACACCCTCGAGCAGCGTGATCGACGGACAGCGGCGCACCGTCAATATCAGCGCCCGCATGATTTCCCGGCCGGTGCCGTCGCCGGTGGCATGAACGATCCGGTTGCGGCCGTGGGCGGCTTCGAGGCCAAGCCGCCAGCGTCCATCCGGCCGCCGGTCGAAGGCGACGCCGAGTTGTGCGAGATGTTCGACCGCCGATGGCGCAGCGTGGACGATCCGGCTTGCGGTGGCCTCATCGCACAGGCCGGCGCCGGCCGCGACTGTGTCGGCGAAATGCAGAGCAGGGTCGTCGTCCACACCCATCGCTGCGGCGAGCCCGCCTTGCGCCCACAGGCTGGAGGCCTCCGCGCCCAGCGGGGCCTTCGACACCACCAGCACCGGCTCCGGCGCCAGGTGCAGCGCCGTCATCAATCCGGCGGCGCCGCCGCCGATGATCACGGGACGGTTGGCCAGCGCAGAAATATCCGTGCTCATATCGCCAGCATCTTCTCAACGGCGCGCCGCGCGGGGGCGGCGATCGCGGGATCGATCGTCACTTGGTGCTGATTGGCCTCCAGCGCATGGCGGATATTTTTCAGCGTGATCCGCTTCATGTGCGGGCACAGATTGCAGGGCCGGATGAATTCGACATCGGGATGCAGCACCGCGACGTTGTCGCTCATCGAGCACTCGGTGAGCAGCACGACGCGGGGCGGGCGCCGCTGTTCGACATATCCGGACATCGCCGCCGTCGAGCCGGAGAAATCAGCCTCCGCCACCACCTCGGGCGGGCACTCCGGATGCGCCAGAACGGTGACGCCGGGGTGGTTCTCCCGGATCTGTCTGATGTCGTCGGGCGTAAAGAGTTCATGCACCTCGCAGTGGCCCTTCCACGCGATGATTTTCACGTCGGTCTGCTTGGCGATGTTCTGCGCCAGATATTCGTCCGGCAACATGATGACGCGGTCAGTGCCCAGCGACTCCACGACCTTGAGCGCGTTGCCCGAGGTGCAGCAGATGTCGGATTCCGCCTTCACCGCGGCGGACGTGTTGACATACGTGACGACGGGCGCGCCGGGGTAGCGTTGCCGCATCAGCCGCACGTCCGCTGGGGTGATTGAGTCCGCGAGCGAGCAGCCGGCCGCAAGGTCGGGGATCAGGACGATCTTCTGCGGATTGAGCAGCTTGGCCGTCTCGGCCATGAAGTGCACGCCGGCGAGCACGATGATATCGGCATCGACCTTGGTGGCTTCGCGCGCCAGCAGCAGGCTGTCGCCGACGATGTCGGCGACGCCGTGGAAGATTTCCGGCGTCTGGTAGTTGTGCGCCAGGATGACCGCGTTGCGCGTTCGCTTCAGCTCGAGAATGGCGTCGACGTCGCCTGCGAAGGTTGCCCATTCGGGTGGCGGGATTACGCGTTTCACCCTCTCATAAAGCGGCGCGGTGCGGGCGAGGGCGCCGGCGTTGAGATTGGCCATTTATACTCTCCATGAGCATATTATGGCTTATACTTATCCTGAGCATAACCTAAGTCAAGTGCGCGAAAGCGGCAGCTTGGTTCCCGCGACCGCCCGCTCGGCGAGGACGGCGTGGCGGAAGCGGAACAGCTTGGCGGGGCGGCCGACCGTGTCGGCGGCGATTGCGCCAGTCTCCTCAACGAGTTGCTGCTGTTCCATCAGGCGGCGGAAGTTCTGCTTGTGCACCAGTCGTCCTGCAAGCGCTTCAACACTGCGTTGCAGTTGCAGCAGGGTGAATTCCGCCGGCATCAGTTCGAACACCACGGGGCGGTATTTGATCTTGGCGCGCAACCTGGCGATTCCGGTCGCGAGAATGCGGCGATGATCGGCTGTCATCGGCCGGCCGGGCACCAGCGTGGCTGCGTTACCGCTTTCGCGAACCGCTTCCGGAATGAGCGCGGCCTCAAACAGCAACTCGTAGCGCTGCAGCACGAGCTCTTCATTCCACTCACGATCCTCAAAACCGAACGTGATCGCGACTCGCTGCCAGCGCTCCCGCTGCAGCGCCGGCGAGGCGGCGGATTTCGCCCATGCGCGCAGCCGCGGTGTCAGCAGCTTTGCGAGCAGAGCAGGCGGCCCTTCCCGATGATCTTCCCAGGGGAAATAATCATACCAGCCGGACCAATGCGCCGCTGCCCCGTCGGCGACTTGATCCTCCCGGGTCAGCCCGAGATAGCTGATTGAGACGGAGTGGGGTGATGAGCCATCGCCGGTCCGTCCGCGGTCGGCAAACGTATAGAGCTGCTCGACATAGCCGAGCGGATGGCCGGTTTGCGCTTCGACCCACGCCCGCAAACCTGATTGCAGAGAGCGGTGCTTGAATTCGAACGGCCCGCTCGGCAACGCACCCGCATTGGCGATCGTCATGATCTTGGGTTGGCCGTCGGTTACGGCGACCAGCACGGCGACCAGGTCGGCGGTGATCGCGCGCGCGGAATCCGGTGTTTTAGTTTTTCGCGGTGGCCCTGCCACGTCCAAAAGTCCGTTTCTGTTGCAGTCGCGGCTAGCGATAGCCGTAGACGCCGCCGGCATAAGGCAGGCGACTCCAGTAGGGCGTGTAGGGGCCGCCGTAATAGGGGCCATCATAGCTGTAGGAATGGCTGGTCCCATAATAGCCCGGCAGGGTGTCGGAGCCCGGCAGTAACGGCACGCCATTTACGAGCGGCGCATAGGGGACGACGCCGACCGGCGTGAACAACACGTCGGGATCGGCTTCCTCGACCACCACCAATTGCCGGCCGCGCCGCACGTAAAGAGGCGCTGCAGCAGGAGCGACCGTGGTCCGGTAATTGTAGTGCGCGCGGGGCAGGCCCGGCGGCAATTGTTTTGTGGCGCGAACCGCGGCCCGCCTGGAGGCGGCGACGTTATTGACGCGCTTCGCCACGGCTGGACTTTTGGCGGATGTGGTCGCGGCCGGGCTGTCGGCAGGCTTTGCTGCCGCGGGGCTATCGGTGGCCTTGGCGGCCCCGGGGCTCTCGTCCGCGGCAGCAGCTCCGATCGCGAAAATCGCGACCAGAAATGGCGTCATCCAGCGCAGCATCGTTTGCTCCGAATCATCAAGGGCGGCTCAGCGCCACTTTATGCCGGAATGAGCGTTAATGAGAGGCCTGTGATTTCAGGCCGGATGGCCGGCTGAGAGGCGGCGGCCACCAGTTGTCGTCACCCGCGAAGGCGGGTGACCCAGTATTCCAGAGACGTCGGTGATGACTCGATAGGCCGCGGCGTACTGGGTACCCGCTTTCGCGGGGTACGACGACTGAGTTGCTTGCCTTACGCCGTCAGCGCCTGTTCCAGATCGGCGATCAGATCTTCCTTGTCCTCGATGCCGATCGACAGCCGGACCACGTCGGGGGCGGCGCCTGACTTCACCTTGGCGGCGTCGTCGAGCTGGCTGTGCGTGGTCGAGGCCGGGTGGATCACCAGCGAGCGGGTGTCGCCGACATTGGCCAGATGCGAGAACAGTTTCAGGTTCGACACCAGGTTGACGCCGGCGTCATAACCGTCCTTGAGGCTGAAGGTGAACACCGCGCCGGCGCCCTTCGGTGCGTATTTGCGCGCCAGGTTGTTGTACCTGTCGCTGGCGAGACCCGCATAGTTCACCGCGGCGACCTTGGGATGGCCGGCGAGAAATTCCGCGACGGCCTTGGCGTTCTCGCAATGCTTCTGCATGCGCAGCGGCAGCGTCTCGATGCCGGTGAGGATCATGAAGGCGTTGAACGGCGACAGTGCCGGGCCGAGGTCACGCAGGCCGAGCACGCGGCAGGCGATCGCGAAGGCGAAATTGCCAAAAGTCTCCTGCAGCTTGATGCCGTGATATTCGGGGCGCGGCTCGCTCAGCATCGGATATTTGTTGTCCTTCGACCAGTCGAAGGTGCCGGCATCGACGATGATGCCGCCGAGCGAATTGCCGTGGCCGCCCAGAAATTTCGTCAGCGAATGCACGACGATGTCGGCGCCGTGATCGATCGGGCGGATCAGGTAGGGGGTGGCCAGCGTGTTGTCGACGATCAATGGCACGCCGGCCTTGCGGGCGACGGCGGCGATCGCCTCGATATCGGTGATGCTGCCGGAGGGATTGGCGATCGACTCGATGAAGATCGCCTTGGTGTGCGGCGTCACCGCGCGTTCGAAACTTGCGATATCATCTGAATCCGCCCATGCCACGTTCCAGCCAAAACTCTTGAAGGCATGGGTGAACTGGTTGATCGATCCGCCATAGAGTTTGCGCGCGGCAATGATCTCGTCGCCCGGCATCAGCAATTGCTGGAATACGACCACCTGGGCGGCGTGTCCGGACGCGACCGCAAGCGCGGCGGTGCCGCCTTCGAGTGCGGCGACGCGTTCTTCCAGCACCGCGTTGGTCGGATTGCCGATGCGGGTATAGATGTTGCCGAACGCCTGCAGGCCGAACAGCGACGCGGCGTGGTCGGCGTCGTTGAAAACGAAAGACGTGGTTTGATAGATCGGTGTCGCCCGCGCGCCGGTGGTCGGATCAGGCTGCGCGCCCGCATGCACGGCGAGGGTCGAAAATCCCGGGTGACGATCGGTCATTCTGTGCGTCCTGTTTTGGTTCGTCGAAAATGCGCGGCATGCTGATCGCAAGCCGCGTCCGCCGTCAAGGCGAGCGTTTCACATATCGTGGATTAGGAACGGACGTGCTTCATGGTGCCACGTTTTCGAAACAATCGTTTCGCATCTGCGTTACGACAGAGCCTTGTCGGCTCTGCTTTTTTGTTTTGACGCGTTTTCCTGGCGCGAACCGGTACCCACTTCGCTTGAAAACGCTATGGCTCGCTCTTGTTTTTCGCGGCGCGGTCGGAGGCCGCGGTTTCGCCGCCGCCGACGCTCATCCGGTTCAGCGACAGCCGCATGCCCTGCGTCGGGATCGGCGCGCGCTTGGAGCTGAGCGTGCGTGAGTTGACGCCCATCCAGGAAATCTCCGATGACAGCCTTCCGTATTCGATCTTCGGGCAGCGGTTCATCACGACCTTGATGCCGGCGGCCTCGGCTTTTTCCGCCGCGGCGTCGTCGCGCGCGGCGAGTTGCATCCAGATCACTTTCGGCAGCGGCGACAAATTCAGGGCTTCATCGACCACAGGCATGATGTGGCTGGAGTTGCGGAAGATGTCGATCATGTCGATCGGACGGTCGATATCCGCAAGCGCAGCAACGAAGGGTTTGCCGAGCAGGCTCTTGCCGACATGGCCGGGATTGACCGGGATCATGTCGTAGCCGCGCTGCGCCAGATATTTGAACGCAAAGTAGCTCGGCCGCACGTTGACCGGCGAGGCACCGACCATCGCGATCGATTTCACGCTATTGAGGATGGCGCGGATGTAATTGTCGTCGTAGGCGTCGTGGTTCATTTACACAATTCCCAATTCCTCATGGTGAGGAGCGCGTCTTCGCGCGTCTCGAACCGTGAGGCCACAGTGCGGGCCTCATCCTTCGAGACGCGGCGAAGACGCCGCTCCTCAGGACGAGGAGATACAATTTTTACTTATCCTGCCATTTCGGCTCGCGTTTCTCGATGAAGGCGCCGATGCCTTCCTCGGCGTCGCGCGCCATCATGTTTTCGGTCATCACCTCTGCGGCATAGCGATAGGCGTCGGCGAGGCTCATTTCGACCTGCCGGTAAAACGCTTCCTTGCCGAGCTTGACGGTGTAGGCGGATTTGAGCGCGACCTTCTGCGCTAGCGCAATCGCCGCGTCGCGTTCGGTGCCTGATGGAACGACGCGGTTCACTAGGCCGAGGCGCTGCGCCGTCGCGGCGTCCACCGGCTCGCCGGTGAGCAGCATTTCCATCGCCTGCTTGCGCGGCACGTTGCGCGACAGCGCCACCATCGGCGTCGAACAGAACAGACCGATATCGACGCCGGGCGTGGCAAAACTCGCGGCCTCGGAGGCGACCGCCAGATCGCAGCTTGCCACCAGCTGGCAACCGGCGGCGGTGGCAACGCCCTGAACGGCGGCGACCACGGGCTTCGGCAACTGCACGATCGCCTGCATCATCGCGCTGCAGGCGTTCATGATCTCTGCGAAATAGGCGCGGCCGCGATCGGCATCGCTGCGGCGCGCGGTCAGTTCCTTCATGTCGTGACCGGCCGAGAAGGCCGGGCCGTTGGCGGCGATGACGAGCGCGCGTACATTCTTGTCGTCGTGAATGTCTTTCAGCGCCGCATGCAGTTCGGCGATCAGGGCCTCCGACAGGCTGTTGCGCGCCGCTGATCGGTTCAGGGTAAGCACAGCGACGCTGCCGACCTGCTCGCGCAGCAGGATCGGCGATTGAGGGGCGGGCGCGCGGGCGGTCTGGGGCGACATCTCAAAATTTCCACTAAGTGGTTTTCTTGGGTTTTGTTTGGGCTTTGATGACAACTTAATGTAACAGGCGGTCTGAAGCGAGGGCAGGGGTCAGCATGGCGGCAGCGAAAATGAGCGTGGCTGAACTGGAGAAGTTCCTCCACGACGAATTCCCGCAGGCGTTCAAGGGTGGCGATATCACCATCGAAAGCGCCGATGGCGAAACCTGCCTGCTGCGCCAGCGCTATAACGAGAACATGCTGCGCCCGGGCGGTACGGTGTCGGGCCCGACGCTGATGGCGATGGCCGATTTCGCAATGTATGTGGTGCTGCTGTCGGCGATCGGACCGGTTGGGCTTGCCGTGACCACCAATCTCAACATCAATTTCCTGCGCAAGGGCCAGCCTGGACAGGACGTGCTGGCTGCAGCGCGGCTGTTGAAGCTCGGCAAGCGGCTGGCGGTGGGGGAGGTCAACCTGCTGTCAGGCACGTCACCCGATCCGATCGCGCACGTGACGTCGACCTATTCCATTCCAAACAAATAGCCTTTTGTACGGTATTATAATACCATATTTACAAGCCATTGTTTTCGCTGTTGTAATTGTCGCCAATCGGCATTGACGCGCAGCGCCCGGTTCTCTAGAAACCGCGCAGTTCGGCGCAGCCTGCGCCGCGGTCCCCTTTCACGGATTTCCTCACATGAAAACCTTTTCGGCTAAGCCCGCCGAGGTGACGAAGAAGTGGGTGCTGATCGACGCCAAAGGTCTGGTGGTCGGACGGCTCGCTACCCTGGTCGCCATGCGTCTGCGCGGCAAACATCTGCCCACCTACACGCCCCACGTCGATTGCGGCGATCACGTCGTCATCATCAATGCGGCGCACGTCGTTCTGACCGGTCGCAAGCGCGACCAGAAGGTCTATTACAAGCACACCGGCTTCATCGGTGGCATCAAGGAACGCACCGCGAAGTCGATCCTCGAGGGTCGCTTCCCCGAGCGCGTCGTCGAGAAGGCCATCGAGCGCATGATCCCCCGCGGTCCGCTCGGCCGCGTGCAGATGGGCAATCTGCGCGTTTACCCCGGCGCCGAACATCCGCATGAAGCCCAGCAGCCCGAGACGGTTGATATCGCTTCGATGAACCGCAAGAACATGAGGGCCGCATAAGATGTCCGATACCATGCAGTCGCTCGACCAGTTGTCGCAGCTGAAGCCGGCAACGCCGGATGCCCCGAAATACGTCAAGAAGGTCGACAAATACGGCCGCGCTTACGCCACCGGCAAGCGCAAGGACGCGGTCGCCCGCGTCTGGATCAAGCCGGGCGCCGGCAAGATTGTGGTCAACACCCGCGAAGTCGAAGTCTATTTCGCGCGTCCAGTGCTGCGTATGTTGATCCAGCAGCCGCTGGTCGCAGCTGCCCGTGCCGGCCAGTACGACGTCATCTGCACGGTCGCCGGCGGCGGTCTGTCGGGCCAGGCGGGTGCCGTGCGTCACGGCATCTCCAAGGCGCTGACCTGCTTCGAGCCGGATCTGCGCGGCGTATTGAAGAAGGGCGGCTTCCTGACCCGCGACTCCCGCACCGTGGAGCGCAAGAAGTACGGTCGCGCCAAGGCGCGCAAGTCGTTCCAGTTCTCGAAGCGCTAATTGCTTCGCTAAAATTTGCAGCGATTGCTGCATTCATCAACGAGGAAAAAGGGCGCTTTTCAGCGCCCTTTTTGTATTCAGTTTAGAGATGAATTAACGCAGATTTTCACGAAAACTTTCGTGCGCGTACACACGAAATTGGAACCCGAGCGGCCTAGCGTGCCAGGACTGCGGGGGCGCAGCATCACATTTCCAAATACGCGCCCAGCATTGCATCACACTTTTACGGTGGGGCTCATGTCGTTCGATACGTCCACGCTATATCTGTTCGCGACCATGGTTGCGGGCATGCTCGGGGCCATGCTCATTTTCTTCGGCAAGCAGGAAAATGTCCCGGCGTTGAAGTGGTGGGGCACGGCCTATCTGCTCGGTGCGGCCTCGGTCGCGATCTGGACCGTCGGCGGCGCCGCACTTGGCGGACCGCTGACGCTGGCGTTGAACGCGGTCGGCTTCATCGCCTGCGGCATGGTCTGGAATGCCGCGCGCGTCTTCCTCGGCCGCGCGCCCAACCTGCCGGGGCTGGTGTTCGGCGCGATCGCCTGGGTCGGTGTATCGGTAGGCTTGCCGTGGCTCGATCCGGCGATGCGCCTGACCGCCGGTGCGCTGATCGTTGCGATCTATGCAGCGCTGACGGCCTCGGAATTGTGGAGCGAGCGGCGGCGCAGCATGCAGAAGCGCTGGCCGACCATTGCGGTGCCCGTCATGCATGGCTGCGTGCTGATGCTGCCGATCCTGCTCGGCGACCTCCTGCGTCCGCATGACGAAACCTTCTACAGCAGCATCTGGGTGACGGCGTTTTCGATCGAGCTCGTGCTCTATGCGATCGGCACTGTGTTCGTGATCTTCATGCTGGTGTCGGATCGTGCCGTGACCGTGCACAAGACGGCAGCGTCGATCGATCCCTTGAGCGGCATGTTCAACCGCCGTGGCTTTGCCGAAGCCTGCGCGCGGGTGATCGAACGCGAGGCCACGGCCGGCAGACCGGTGACGGTGATGATCTTCGACATCGACCATTTCAAGGGCATCAACGACCGTTTCGGCCATCCGGCGGGCGATGAGATCCTCAAACTGTTTGCCACAGTCGTGGTGAGCAATCTGCGCATCAGCGATCTGTCGGGCCGCATCGGCGGTGAAGAGTTCGCCGCGCTGTTGCCGTGTGCGCTGGAAGAGGGCGTGCTGGTGGCCGAGCGCGTGCGTGAAGCGTTCGAGGCGTCCGGAATCGTGTGCGAGGAAGGGCCGGTCGATACCACCGTCAGCATCGGCGTGGCCGGTGGGCCGGCGGGCACCGAGCTCGAGGTGCTGCTGGCGGCGGCCGACACCGCGCTCTATCAGGCCAAGCGCAGCGGCCGCAATCGCGTCGAGGCCGCGGAAGAGCTGCCGCTGTCACTGGAGCACTGGCGGCGCAAGACCGCGGGCCTTCCGGCGCCGGCCCGTGCGCAGGCTGCCACGACCTGAAGAAGCGCGGCGGTAACCCCACGTTTACCATTCCATCCATATTATTTACTTATGGAATCGATACGCTCGCGAAATCCCCAGGCTGCGCTGATGTCGCTCGAAGCGGCCGCAGTTTCCGCCCGTTGCGGCTTCGCCTGCATGTTCTCCAGCTCGGAAGAATTCGAGACGGCGCTCATCACCGAGCGCCGGGCGCAGGGCCGTTACGATCAGCGCAGAACGCGCTGGCCTGCCATCCTGTTGATCGGTTGCGCGATGATGGTTGTGGGCGCAGTGTTGCTGTTCAACTGAGGCCGACTTTTCAGGATGCTGATGCCGGGCGCCGCGAGGCGCCTTTTTCTTTTTGGCGCCTTCAGCTAGACACGGCTATTCCCAGCAGAAGGCTGTAACCACCATGATCACCGAAATCGCACAGATCGACGTCAAGCCCGGCACCGAGAGGGATTTTGAAGCCGCCGTGGCCAAGGCGCGTCCGCTGTTCCTGCGCGCCAAGGGCGGCAAGGGGTTTGAACTGCACAAATCGATCGAGAAGCCGCAGCGCTATCGCCTGATGGCGCAATGGGAAACGCTGGAAAATCACACCGTCGATTTCCGCGGCTCGGAAGATTTTACGGCATGGCGCGGCCTGGTCGGGCAGTACTTTGCGGCGCCGCCCGAGGTCGAGCACACCGAGACGGTGCTGACGTCGGCGGGCTGAAGCGGCTTACGCGATCGGCTTTTCGGCCTTGAAATGGTCGATCATGACCTTGGCGATCGCCATCAGGGGGAGCGCCAGCGCCAGCCCCCAGATGCCGAACACGACGCCGAGCAGGATCTGGAACGCGAACAGCGTGGCGGGCGGAATGTCCAGCGCCTGACGCTGGATGATCGGCGTCAGCACGTAGCTTTCCAGCGCGTGCACGCCGAGGAACAGGATGAATGCGCTGAGCGCCGCGACCCATCCGGAGGCGAGGCTCGCCAGCACCACGATCAGCCCGCCGAGGATCGCGCCGACGGTCGGAATGAAGGCGAGCAGGCCGGCCTGGATGCCCAGAATGAACGAGCTGGGGATGCCGATGATGGCAAGCCCGATCCAGGTGACAAAGAACACCGCTGCCATGGTGATGATCTGCGCGATCAGCCAGCGCTCCAGCGTCCAGCCGATGCGGTCGATAATGATGGTGGCGCGGGCGCGGTGCCTGGCCGGCGCCATGAACAACAGCCCGTTGCGGTAAACGCTCGGTTGCACGGCAAAGGCGAGGCCCAGAAACAGCACGATAAAGAAGTTTCCGACCGCGCTCACGGTGCCCAGGATCAGCTTCAGGCTCTGGCTGAAAATGGCGCCGCCGCTGGACGCGATGGTGCTGGCGCTGGGAAGGCTATGCGGCGTTGTTGGCGCCGCAGGCGCAGACGCATCCGAAGCCGCATTGAGGCTGCCGAAGTCGAAAAAGCTGGTATCGACCCCATTCCTGTCCAGGAAGGCTTTGAGGTCGACCAGCTGCGACTTGATCGTGTCGCTCAACACCTTGGTCTGTTGGGCGATGGTGGCGCCGCCGAGGAAAAGAATTCCCGACAGGATGCCGGCCAGCACCAGGCAGACGACAGTGAGCCGCAGCGAATGCGGGAGTTTGACCACGCGGCCGAGCATACCGGCCATCGCGGTGAGGGCGACGCCGAGCAGCACGCCGGCAAAGATCAGGAACAGCGTCGCGGCGAAATACCAGGTGAACAGCAAAAGTGCCGTGAACAGCACGACACCGATGCCTCCGACCGAGATCGCCCACGCCAGATCGTTGCGGGCCAAAAGACGACCGTCAGCCGGACCTGTCACGTTGATTCCTTCCCCCAGAATATTCCTGCGCCAGTCTTTCGCGAAAATGCGCCCGGGATCAAGCGGCGAGGTACGCGCCGGTTTGACGCTGCCATGCCCGGTGTGCCAAGCGGTGCAGGCTAACTAAAGCGTTTTCCAGCGAAGTGGACGCCGGTTCGCGTCAAGAAAACGCGTCAAATCAAGAATGTGGAGCTCCGTTCCGATTCCATCGGAGCGGAAAAGCTCCAGCGACGGGCGCTTCGGCGAGGATGAGATGAATTTCAAATGGTTGGGGCCGGTTGCGCTGCTGGCGGCGATCTATATCGGCGACCAGATCAGAATCAACCGACCCGGCCACAAATATCGCTTGACCATTGAAGTCGAGACCCCCGATGGACGCAAATCGGCGAGCGGAGTTTTGGCGGTCCACCCGTATCGCGGCTACAGCGGCATCGGCCCAACCCGCACCGTGGGTGATGCCGTCTACGTCGACCTCGGCGGCGGCAAAAATCTGGTCGCGCTGCTGGCGCATATCGACAAGAAACTCGAACTCGACGGCATCAATTACGTAGCCCTGCGCGCCTATACGGCGGCCGCCGGCGACGGCAAGCGCGTGTCGTTCAACGAAATGAACCGCCAGACCGGCGTCGTGCCGGTAACGGGCGCGCTGATCCCGGTACTCGTGACGTTTGCCGACCCGGCCAATCCCGGGACCGCACGCAATGTGCAGCCTGACGAAGCGGAAAGGGCACTGGGGAAGGGATATCGCCTCCGCGGGATATCGGCCGAGGCGGTGCCGAACGGATTTTGGCCGCTCGATTTCGGCGGCGTGCTGGGCGAGCCGGTGACCCGTACCATTCAGGCGAAACTGCCGTGGCTGAACGGGGCCGACAATTCCGCCGCGACTGCGCTCCGGGCGGCCGGGCTGCCCGGCGTCGAGGCTGTCGAAGTCAGGGAAGCCTTTACGCGGAAGTAGCTGTCTTTGCCGCGCGTCAGGCCGCTCCACGAGCCAAAACGCGTGCCTTTGCGCCTGTTCTGACGCCGGGCTTGCCGGCACGGCCTGGGCTTCGCGCGGAGCTGTAAAGCAGGAGTAGGCAGCATATCATGTTGATCCGGCACGATCTCGCAGGCATGATCGGCCAAAATCATGGCTCAACCTGGAAGATCCTTGCGCAGGACGATGAAAGCAGAAATTTGGCGATGAGACGGCCCGTGGTCGGTGTGATCGGGAACGCCCATCGCATCGAAAATCGTTTCACAACCCAGATGGTCGGAGAGCGCAATCTCCGCGCTGTAGCCGACGTGTCGGGCGCACTGCCGCTGATGTTTGCTGGATCGCCCGAGATTACCGATATCGGCGCCTTGCTCGAAGCCGTCGACGGAGTGGTGCTGACAGGCGCCCGCGCCAACGTCCATCCGACCCGCTTCAAGACCGAGCCGCATGAGAGGCACGAGCCCTACGATATTCACCGCGACGACGTCGCCCTTGCGCTGGCGGAAGCCTGCGTCGCCCGCGGCGTGCCGATCTTCGGCATCTGCCGCGGCTTGCAGGAAATGAACGTCGCCTTTGGCGGCTCGCTGCACCCGGAGATTCGCGACATCCCCGGCCGCATGAATCATCGCATGCCGCGGCTGGAGAACGGCGAGATCCACCCCGATCCGTTGGTGATCTTTGCCGACCGGCATGACGTCCATCTGACGCCTGATGGCGCCTTTGCGAAGCTGCTTGGCTGCGAAACCATTCGCGTGAACTCGCTGCATGGGCAAGGCATTCTCGATCCCGGCGAGCGCGTCGTCATCGAGGGCGTGGCGGAAGACGGCACCATCGAGGCAATTCGCATTGCCGATGCACCGAGCTTTGCGCTCGGCGTGCAATGGCATGCGGAGTACGACCCGCAGCGCAATCCGATCAACCGTGCGCTGTTTGAGGCGTTCGGCGAGGCGCTCAAAGCGCATCAGCGGGCGAGCTAGCTGCTGGTCGAAATGTTCGCACACCGCTCATGAGCAGGTGAGGGGGAAGGGCGAGCACATCCCGCTGGCGAATCTGAAATTGCTCAAGGCCGATCCCGCCACCGTGCAAGCGCAAAGCGAGGAGATCAAGGCGCGTTACTCCAGGATATTCGGGGTATAATTTGATTCGAAATATCCATTTCTCCGGGGTGCTGTCCGTAATTCTACGGAACCGAAAACGCGGGAGCGCGGCCCAGAACTCGGCTATGCATTGGGGTAGCTGAGGGCGCCGAACAACCGGCGCAAGGTGCCGGACCCGCATTCATACGCACACCATTGTCGTCATCATTTCCTGGGCGGTTTCTCTGGCGGTTTTCTTAGCGATTTTATTGGGCAGTTGGTCGTCATGACTTTGAGGAGCCGCCTTGCGTTCGCGATGGTGTTCCTGGTCGTGGGCACCGTTTGCGCACTTGCTTTGTTCGGTGATGGTTTCGGCCGCGCGACGCTGGTCGTCGGGGCGATCGCGATTTTGCTCGCGCTGGTGCTTGGGGCCGCCATCGCGGGCTCGCTGTCCCGACAGCTGACCCGAATGACCCGGGCGGTCGAGGGGCTGTCGCGCGGCAAGCCCGTTGCGATGCCTGCCGAAGGTAGCCGGGAGATGGCCCCGCTATCGGCGGCTTTCGCCGAATTGTCGGACCAGCTCGGCGCCAGGCCAAACCTGCTGGAAAACACGGTCGAAAGCATCCGCGATTGCGTTGTCGTGGCCGACGAGAACGCGGTGGTCGTCGTTGCCAACGGCGCAGCCCGCCACCTGCTGGGTCTGGACCGCGGCTTCGACAGCCTGACGGGGGTCAGAAAATTCGCCTGTTTCCTTGTCGACGGTACCACACCGCTGCCGATCCCGGATTCGCCGCTGGCGCGGGCGCTGCGCGGCGAACATGTCGATGATTTCGAACTCATGGTGCAGTCCGAAGGATCCTGCGCGAAAGCCCACATCGTCGCCAACGCCCGGCCGTTGCGCGACGAACGCGGCAGGCTTTGCGGGGCGGTGACCGTGCTCCGCGACGTCACCGAACAAAAGCGCGCCCTGCAGGCCCTGGTCGACAGCGAACAGATGGCGCAGACCATCGTGAGCACCGCGCTCGACGCCTTCGTCCAGACCGACGAAAACGGCTTCGTTCTCGAATGGAGTCCGCAGGCCGAAGCCTTAACCGGGTGGACGCGGGCGGAAACGGTTGGTGTGAAGCTGGTCGAGCTGGTGTTTCCCGAACACCTTCGCGCGGCGCACCGGCAGCGGATCGCCAAATTCCTGCGTGAAACCGCCGGTGGCGCCATGGGCATGCGCTATGAGGCGCCGGCGCTGCACCGGGACGGTCACGAATTTTTTGTCGAAGTGTCGCTCACGGCGCTGCGCCGCGGCGACGGTTACATCATCAACGCCTTTGTCCGGGACATCACCCAGCGGCGCATCGCCGAGGAGCGGCTGATTCAGGCGCAAAAGATGGATACGGTCGGGCAATTGACCGGCGGAATTGCCCATGACTTCAACAACATGCTCACGGTGATCACAGGCACGATCGAAATCCTGGCCGATGGCGTCAAGGACGTTCCGCACCTGGCTTCGATCACCAAACTGATCAGCGACGCCGCCGACCGCGGCGCAAACCTCACCGCCAGCCTGCTGGCGTTCGCGCGCAAGCAGCCGTTGCAGCCGGCCGAGATCGACGTCAATGATCTTGTTCGCGAGGCCGTTCGATTGCTCGCGCCGACCGTCGGCAAGGATATCGAAATCGAGGCCGCCTTGAGCGACGAGGCGTGGCCGGCATTCGTCGATCGTAGCCAACTCTCCTCCGCGGTCGTCAATCTCGCCATCAATGCCCGGGACGCCATGGCAGATGGCGGAAAGCTGACCATTGCGACCGGCAACATCACTTTGGGCGTGCCCGAGGCGGTGGCCCGCGGCGTCGAACGCGCCGGCGATTATGTCGTGGTCGAAGTGAGCGACACCGGCACCGGGATTCCGCAGCCCATTCTCGACAGGATATTTGAACCGTTCTTTTCCACCAAGGAGGTTGGCCAGGGAACAGGGCTCGGACTCAGCATGGTGTTTGGCTTCGCCAAGCAGTCGGGCGGAAGCGTCGACGTTCGCAGCGAGGAGGGAAGCGGCACGACGTTCACGATCTATCTGCCCAAAGCCGACACCAGCGCGCTTCAACCGTCGACACACGACGAGGATTCGCCGGTGCAGGGCGGCAGCGAAACGCTCCTGTGCGTCGAGGACGACCGCAAGATCCGCGACTACGTGACGATGCAGCTCGAGAGCCTCGGCTACAAGGTGATCGTGGCCTCGAATGCCGACGAGGCCCTCGCCATCGTCAATCGGGGCGCCGCGTTTGATTTATTGTTCACCGACGTCGTGATGCCCGGCAGTATGAACGGCAGGCAACTGGCCGAAACGCTGATGGCCCGCCGGCCGTCGCTGCGGGTGCTCTTCACCTCCGGCTATAGCGACGGCGCGCTGCCGCTGAAAAACCGCGCAGGCCACGGGATTCCGCTTTTGACCAAGCCTTATCGGCGCGCGGAGCTGGCGCGAACGTTGCGCCGTTGTCTTGATATTGCGGTCGATCCGGCCGGCGATCCGATACCGACGCCTTATTCCGTGCAGCCGGAGCTCGAGCGTTTCCTGCGCAAGTATCCGCCGAAGGAGGGATAGGTTATTCTTTGGCAGCCTCAACTTCTCTGGACTTGAACAGGCCGCCACATGAAGTCTCGCGTAGAGACACTCACGCCGCCGAACACGCCGAAGCCGATCGGCCCTTACAATCATATCGCCAAGGTCGGCCAACACATCTCGATTGGGGGGACGGCCGGCTTCGATCCGGCGACGGGACAATTGGCTGGCGCTGATGTCGGCGCGCAGACACGGCAAATCCTGAAATCATTCGCGGTCATGCTTGAAGCCGTGGGGTCCGATCTCAATCATGTGCTGCACATCAATATCTTCCTGCAGCACATGTCCGACTTCGAGGCGATGAACGCGGCCTATGTCGAGATGATGGGAGATCACAGACCGGCGCGGACGGTCATTGCGGTGAAGGAACTGCCCAAGCCCGGCGTGTTGCTGACGATGAATCTCACCGCCGTAACGCGAGAGGGATGATCCTGCGTTCCGAGCACCGGTGTTCAGATGTGTTCAAAAACAAAAGGCGCCCCGTTCGGAGCGCCTTTCGCATTTGTGAACCGTGACATCAGCGGCGCGAACGCCGCGAAAAATCACAGCGAATAGTACATGTCGAATTCGACCGGATGCGGGGTCATCTCGAAGCGCTCGACTTCGGTCATCTTCAGCTCGATGTAGCTGTCGATGAAGTCGTCGTCGAACACGCCGCCGTTCTTGAGGAACGCGCGGTCCTTGTCGAGGTTTTCCAGCGCCTCGCGGAGCGAGCCGCACACCGTCGGGATCTGCTTCAGCTCTTCCTTGGGCAGGTCGTAGAGGTCCTTGTCCATCGCCGGACCCGGATCGATCTTGTTCTTGATGCCGTCGAGGCCGGCCATCAGCATCGCGGCGAAGCCGAGATACGGATTGGCCATCGGGTCGGGGAAACGCACCTCGACGCGCTTGGCCTTCGGGTTGGCGGTGTAGGGGATACGGCAGGACGCCGAACGGTTGCGCGCGGAGTAGGCGAGCAGCACGGGCGCTTCATAACCGGGGACCAGACGCTTGTAGGAGTTGGTCGACGGGTTGGTGAAGGCGTTGATCGCCTTGGCGTGCTTGATGATGCCGCCGATGTAGTGGAGGCAGGTCTCGGAGAGGTCAGCATATTTGTTGCCGGCGAACACCGGCTTGCCGTCCTTCCAGATCGACTGGTGGACATGCATGCCCGAGCCGTTGTCGCCATAGATCGGCTTCGGCATGAAGGTGGCGGTCTTGCCGTAGATGTGCGCGACCTGATGGATGCAGTATTTGTAGATCTGCATGTGGTCGGCCATCAGCGTCAGCGTGTCGAACTTCATGCCGAGCTCGTGCTGGGCGGAAGCGACTTCATGGTGATGCTTCTCGACCTTGACGCCCATCTTGGCCATCGCGCCGAGCATTTCCGAGCGCATGTCCTGGACCGAGTCCTGCGGCGGGACCGGGAAGTAGCCGCCCTTGGTGCGGATGCGGTGTCCGAGATTGCCGCCTTCATATTCGGTGTCCGAATTGGTCGGAAACTCCGAGGAGTCGAGCTTGAAGCCGGTGTTGTAGGGGGTAGAGGAGAAGCGCACGTCGTCGAATACGAAGAACTCGGCTTCCGGTCCGACGAACACGGTGTCGCCGATGCCCATCGACTTGACCATCGCCTCGGCCTTCTTGGCCATGCCGCGCGGGTCGCGGTTGTAGGGCTCGCCGGTGGTCGGCTCGAGCACGTCGCAGGTGATGACCATGGTGGTTTCGGCGAAGAACGGATCGATCGTCGCGGTGACCGGATCGGGCATCAGGCACATGTCGGATTCGTTGATCGCCTTCCAGCCGGCAATCGACGAGCCGTCGAACATGGTGCCTTCGGCAAAGATTTCCTCGTCGATCATGCCGATGTCGAAAGTCACGTGCTGCCACTTGCCGCGCGGGTCGGTGAAGCGCAGGTCGACGTATTTTACGTCGTTGTCCTTGATCGATTTCAGGACGTCTTTGGCGGTCTTCATGAATACCCCTTTTGGTTTCCAGGACTCTGCGACAACGACATTTTCGCTAACGATGTGGAGAGATATCGCAAACGAAATCAGGCCGCCGAAGCAGCCCTTTTCTTGTTTTTCAGTCGCAAAATGCGGGATAGCACCCGGCTTAGATAGCGTCCAGCCCGGATTCTCCGGTTCTGATCCGGATCGCTTCTTCGATGTTGGAGACGAAGATTTTGCCGTCGCCGATGCGGCCGGTCTGGGCGGCGCGCCGGATCGCGTCGATTGCTTTCTCGACCAGTTCGTCTGATATCACGATCTCGATTTTGACCTTGGGCAGGAAGTCCACGATGTATTCCGCACCGCGATACAGTTCGGCGTGGCCCTTTTGCCGGCCGAAACCCTTGGCCTCGGTCACGGTAATGCCCTGCAGTCCGACCTCCTGAAGCGCCTCTTTCACCTCGTCGAGCTTGAACGGCTTGATGATGGCTTCGATTTTTTTCACTGAGCGCCTCCCGGGCATTACAAATTGCAGAGCAGATAGTTTCGATATCGCGCGTGGCGCCGTCTGGTCGTCGATCCCTGATCAGGGCCCGAAACGCTCGCAATTGCTGCGAACGACGACGGTCCTGAACCGGCTTCCTTACCGGCTTCCCCAAAAGCAGGGTCTATGCCAAGTTGTTAACGGGCCTGATTTTGGAATGTTATCAGACTTTTAACAGGCAATCGGCAGAGGTCGATCCGGACGCTGCATGATACCCAAGCCTATCAAATAGGCAAACCGATCAATTGGTATGCAGCAGGTGGAAGAATTGGCTGCGGGCGGCATCGGAAATGCCTCTGGAAAAGGCTGATAGATCGAGGATTCGGCATGGAAGTACTGACCACCACTGAGATGGAGCGCGCCGACCGAATGACCATTGCCGCCGGCACGCCCGGCTTTGCGCTGATGATGAGCGCGGGCCAGGCCGTTGCCGAAGCCGCGATGGAACTGGTCGAGGAGGGCGCGATCGTGGTGGTTGCCGGCCGCGGCAACAATGGCGGCGACGGGTTTGTCGCTGCGGCCGAACTTGCCGCGCGCGGCCGCGAGGTTTCGGTGATCCTGCTCTGCGAGCGGGACAGTCTGACGGGCGACGCGGCACTCGCGGCGAAGGGTTGGAAATATCCGGTGCTGCCGTTCAATCCCCAGGCGATCGGCAAGCCGGCGCTGATCATCGACGCGCTGCTCGGCGCCGGTCTCAACCGTCCCGTGAAGGGCGATCCGCTTGAGATGATCGAGGCGATCAACGCCAACGGCGCGCCGGTCCTCGCCGTCGATCTGCCGAGCGGCATCAACGGCACCACCGGCGCCGTCATGGATGTTGCGATCAACGCCGTCGAGACCGTGACGTTCTTCCGCAAGAAGCCGGCGCATCTGTTGCTGCCGGGACGGATGCATTGCGGCCGTGTCAGCGTCGCCGACATCGGCATCGATGCGCATGTGCTGGGCGAAATCCAGCCGCAGACAACGGAAAACGTCCCGCAGGCGTGGCAGGGACGCTTTCCGGTGCCGCGTATCGATGGCCACAAATATGCGCGCGGCCACGCCGTCGTCGTCTCCGGCGACATGGCATCGACGGGTGCGGCGCGGCTGGCGGCACGCGCCGCGCTTCGGGCCGGCGCCGGATTGGTGACGCTGGCCTCGCCGCGCGAGGCGCTCGCGGTCAATGCCGCGGCGCTGACCGCGGTGATGATCCGCGCGGTCGATAGCGCGGTCGAATTCGCCGACATGCTGAACGACAAGCGGCTCAATGCCTGCGTGATCGGTCCGGGCGCCGGCATCAGCGCGCGCACGCGCGATCTGGTCCACACCGCCTTGTCGGCGAAACGTCACCTCGTGCTCGATGCCGACGCGCTGACGAGTTTTGCGCAAGAACCGGAGCGGCTGTTTGAATCGATCAAGGCGTCCAGCGATCCGCAGGTCGTGCTGACCCCGCACGAGGGCGAGTTTCCGCGGCTGTTCAGCGACATCAGCAACAAGCATCCGGGCCGCTCCAAACTCGAACGGGTGCGCGACGCCGCCTTGCGCTCTGGCGCCGTGGTGCTGCTGAAGGGGCCGGACACGGTGGTCGCCTCGCCCGACGGGCGCGCCAGCATCGCCGCCAACGCGCCGCCCTGGCTCGCCACCGCCGGCGCCGGCGACGTGCTGGCGGGAATCATCGCAGGGCTGTTGGCGCAAGGCGTGCCGGCCTTCGAGGCCGCCTGCATCGGCGTCTGGATGCACGGCGAGGGCGCCCGCGAGGCGGGGCCAGGCCTGATCGCGGAAGATTTGACCGAGGTGCTGCCCGCGGTGTTCCGGCGGCTCTACGACGAGTTCGGGATTGAGTATTAGTTGGTAGGATGGGTGGAGCGAAGCGATACCCATCGTCTTCGCGGTTGCAGGCATTGATGGGTATCGCTTCGCTCCACCCATCCTGCGGTTACGGCGAAGCATCTTGCCAGGGCATGGAGTGAATGAGATGGGCGAGAATCTAACGGCTTATGATCCGGCTGAGGATCTGCTGTCCGATGAGGCGATTGCCGTATTCATGGAGGAAGCATTCAAGACCGAGGATGCAGGCTATATCGCGCATGCGCTCGGCGTTGTCGCCCGTGCCAAAGGTAGGACACCTGGCTAGCC
This sequence comes from Bradyrhizobium sp. AUGA SZCCT0169, assembly GCF_018130085.1. Classification (NCBI taxonomy): domain Bacteria; kingdom Pseudomonadati; phylum Pseudomonadota; class Alphaproteobacteria; order Hyphomicrobiales; family Nitrobacteraceae; genus Bradyrhizobium; species Bradyrhizobium sp. AUGA SZCCT0169. The sequence continues at coordinate 136,321 of NZ_JAFCMC010000005.1, forward strand.
GAAATGGCAGCGATGATGGGTTTCGCTACGCTCTACCCATCCTACGTCACGAGATATTTCGCCACCGCCGCCTCGTTCCATTCCAGGCCAAGGCCGGGACCTCGCGCGGTGACCGTGCCGTCGATGATCTCGGCGGGGTGGGCGAGAATGACGCGGGCGAAATCGAGGAATTCGAGCCAGTGCGCTGATGGCGTCACCGCCAGCATGTGGGCGCTGGCTTCGGCGAACAGATGGCTCGACACCGGAATGTTGGCGGCTTCGGCTTGCGCTGCGACTTGCAGCCAGCCGGTGACGCCGCCGCATTTCATCAGGTCGGGCATGATGAAGTCGCTGGCGCCGGCCGCGATCGCCTCGGCAAAGCCGCGCGGGAACCACCAGTTCTCGCCGGCCTGGATCGGCGTCGGCGACGTCTGGCGCACCTTGGCATGGCCCAACAGATTTTCCTGTGGCACCGGCTCTTCGATCCAGTGCAGGTCATAAGGGGCGAGGCGGGCGATGCGCCGGCCGGCTTCCGCAGGATCGAGCGACTGGTTGAAGTCGATCATCAATGCGATGTCCGGGCCGAGCAGGGCGCGCACGCCCTTGACCACCCGCTCGTCATTGGCGGCGTCGCCATCGCCGCCCTTGATCTTGATGCCGCGAAACCCCTGCTCCAGCGAGCGGCGCAGCGCCTTCTCGTCGGCAATGGGATCGACCACGCCATAGCTGTCATAGGCCTTGATCGGCCGCGGCGCGCCACCGAGCAACTCGGCCAATGGACGACTAGCCATCTGGCCGAGCGCGTCCCAATAGGCCATGTCGAGGCCGGACACCGCCATGCCGACGAGGCCCTGCCAGCCGAGCAGGCGGAATTTTGCGTCCATCGCCTTCATCAGGTCAAACGGCGCGACCGGCTTGCCGACGAGTTCGCGCCCGATCTCCTCAATCAGGTGCACCAGCGGCTTCACTGTCAGTTTGGCGTAGGCAAAGATGTAGGCGCGTCCGGTAACGCCCTGATCGGTCGCGACATCGATCAGCACCATCGGTGCGGCATCGATTGTCGAGAAAGCGGTCTTCACGGGCCGCGCGATCGGCACCACCAGGCCGCGGGCGGTGACGCTGCGAATGGCGGGTACGGATGAGCTCATGCTGACCTCCTCATTCCACACTGTACCATCGCACCAGGCGGGGGGCCGCCCAATCGGTCGCGACGGATTCGATCAGCCAGCGTCCGGCATATTCGGCGGCAAAGGCGATGCGCTGGGTCTGGCCGGGTTCGATGGCCAGCGTATCCAGCCAGAACGGTTTCCAGCCGTCGTCGAGCCGGTCGAGCAGCCGGAAGTGATGGCCGTGAAGGTGGAACACCGTCGGGATGGCGCCGCGGTTGTTCAGGGCCAGCACAACGGTACGTCCCGCCTTGGTACGGAAGGCGGGCGCGGCAGTCGCCGCGAAGTTCGCCGGCGGCACCCAGTCGCCTTGCGGCCCGCCAAGCGCCAGTTCGGCCCGGGTGGCACCCTTGAGGTCGAGTCGCTCCGGCAAGCCGTTGGAAGGTAACGGCGGCGCCGGGGGAAGCGGGGCGGCGCGGACCGGTGGTTCGCCCGACACGATCAGTCTGCCGATGGGGCGGGCCTCCTTGCCGTCATGGACCAGAATCGTTGCGGTGGTCCCGGCGGGCGCCGTCACATCGATAAAGACATCGACGCGGCCGCCGGGGGGCAGCACAAGCGCGCCGTTTCGGGCCTGGAACGGCTCGGAGGGCTGGCCGTCGATGGCCATGACGCGGACGTCGAGATTCTCGATTTTAGCCGCGATAACAGACCGCTGGCAGCCACTGATGAAGCGAATCCTGATCCGTTCATTGGTTCGCGCTGTAATATCGAGCGAAAGCCGGCCGTTGGCCGTCAAAACCGTTGCGGCGTCCTTGGGATCGATTCCGGGCGCGATGGCGGTTCCGTCCGGGCGCAGCCGCCAGTCCTCGATCAGAAACACCTCGTCGCGATCGACGGCGACAGTCTCGCTTTCCCGGACCACCACTGCGCGAGCCCGGGATGGCCGTGCCTGGCCGTCGCCGAGAAGGGTCAGATCACACAGCTGCGTTCCGGCATGTCGCAGCGGCAGTTGTAGAGTTTCCCTCATCCCGGCCGCGAGCGGCGCGCGGGCCGTCAGCGATTCGGCGCTCGCGGCGCCGTCGAGCCCTCGCCAATTGAGGGCAACGGGCTGCGGCAGCTCATTGGCGAGTGTGACTTCAACGGTGTCGCCGCGCTTGAACCTGACCTCCGGCGATCCAAGCGACCAAACCGGCGTCGCCGGCGCCCCTGGCCGAAGCGCAACAACATCGCCTTTGGCTTGCAGCGCCAGCGCTGCGCGGCCTTGAGCAGAGCCAATGGCGGGCCATATCGGGAGCAGGGCGGCAGCGCCCAGTCCGGCCATCAGCTCGCGTCGGTGCAGCAGGGATTTGGGGCTTGCCATGAGACCGATGCGGACCATTTTCTGAAGGTCCTGTCCAGCTGTGACGCCTTGCCTCGGGCGGCGTTCAAAAAGCGCCATTTTTTTGCTGCGGACCGGTGGGCGCATGTTATAAGCCCGCCGCTCGCGGCATCGCGGCCGGACTGGATGCTTTTTACGCGGGCGTGGCGGAACTGGTAGACGCGCTGGATTTAGGTTCCAGTGACGAAAGTTGTGGGGGTTCGAGTCCCTCCGCCCGCACCAAGCGCTCTATTCAAGCGTTTGCATGATGAATACTGGAGGGCCTGTTTCCCCGGTTGGGGAGTTGGGTCAGCCGAACCACCGGCGCAGGCTTTAAGGGCCCCGCGTCGACCCAATTGACAATGTCGGGGCCACGCGCCCTGCCGAAACGGAAGAAGATTGACGCCATGCAGGTCACCGAAACCCTCGTCGAGGGATTGAAGCACGAGTTCAAGATCAGCGTCCCCGCATCGGATCTCGATGCCAAGGCCGGCGCCAAGCTGATTGATCTCAAGGACAAGGTGAAGCTCAACGGCTTCCGTCCCGGCAAGGTGCCGGTGAGCCACCTGAAGAAGGTCTATGGCCGCTCTGTCATGGCCGAGACCATCGACCAGACCATCCGCGACACCAACACGCAGATCTTCACCGATCGCGGCTTCCGCCTTGCGACCGAACCGAAGATCACGATGCCGACCGAGGAAAAAGAGGTCGAGGAACTCCTCGCCGGCAAGACCGATCTCACCTACACGGTGGCGATCGAGGTGGTGCCGACGATCCAGCTTGCCGACTTCAAGAGCTTTACCGTCGAGAAGCCGGTCGTCGACGTGTCCGACAGCGATGTCGACGACGCCATCAAGCGCATCGCCGACCAGAGCCGCCCCTATAACGCCAAGAGCGAAGGCGCGAAGGCCGAGAACGGCGATCGCGTCACCATCAACTTCACCGGCCGTATCGACGGTACGCCGTTCGAGGGTGGTACCGGCGAGGGCATCCAGGTCGTGATCGGCACCGGCCAGTTCATTCCGGGCTTTGAAGAGCAGTTGATCGGAATCGGCGCGGGCGAGACCCGTAACCTGAAGGTTTCCTTCCCGAAGAACTACGCTAGCGAAAAGCTCGCCGGCCAGCCCGCCGAGTTCGAAACCACCGCCACCGCCATTGAAGCCCCGGGCGAGACCACCGTCGATGACGAGTTCGCCAAGACGCTCGGTCTGGAATCGCTCGACAAGCTGAAGGAAGCCGCGCGCGAGCGCCTGGTCGCTGAGTTTGCCGGTGCGACGCGCCAGCGCGTCAAGCGCGCGCTGCTCGACCGTCTCGACGAGAGCCACAAATTCGAAGCGCCGCCGTCGCTGATCGCTGAAGAGTTCAATCTAATGTGGAACTCGATCAAGGCCGAGATGGAATCGAGCGGCAAGACCTTTGCCGACGAGAACACCACCGAGGACGCCGCCAAGGAAGAGTACCAGAAGATCGCCGACCGCCGGGTCCGCCTCGGCCTCGTGCTTTCGGAGATCGGCGAGAAGAACAAGATCACCGTCACCGACGACGAAGTCAGCCGGGCCGTGATCGAGCGGGCACGTTCGATGCCGGGCCGCGAGAAGGAAGTCTGGGACTACTATCGCAACAATGCCAATGCGCTGGCCCAGCTTCGTGCGCCGATTTATGAAGACAAGGTGGTCGATTTCATCCTCGAGCTCGCCAACGTGACCGAAAAGAAGGTTTCGCGTGAAGACCTGTTCAAGGATGAGGACGCTGAGAAAACTGCCGCTTAATCCCGGCACCTGATGTTAATGATGAACGGCGAAAGCGGCGGGGCTCCGGCATCCGTCGCTATGAGTTCGGCTGCGAATCAGTTTGAACTCGTCTAGCTCAGCCCGCCATTGTCCGGCCTTGTCGCCGGGGAATTGGCTCATATCTGAGTTCTGTCTGTGAAGTCCTGCATCACGGGACGTTCGTCCACTTCTGGCAAATCAAGTCTGGTTGCCGCTGGATGTTCGCCCCCGCCAACCCTTTAGGTGATACATGCGCGATCCCGTTGAAACCTACATGAACCTTGTTCCGATGGTGGTCGAGCAGACCAACCGCGGTGAACGCGCTTACGACATTTTCTCGCGCCTGCTGAAGGAGCGCATCATCTTCCTGACCGGTCCGGTCGAGGATGGCATGGCGACGCTGACGGTCGCGCAGCTGTTGTTCCTTGAAGCCGAGAATCCGAAGAAGGAAATCTCGATGTACATCAACTCGCCCGGCGGCGTGGTGACATCGGGCCTCGCGATCTACGACACCATGCAGTTTATCCGTCCGCCGGTGACGACGCTGTGCACCGGGCAAGCGGCCTCGATGGGCTCGCTGCTGCTGGCGGCCGGCCACAAGGACATGCGCTTCTCGCTGCCGAATTCGCGCATCATGGTGCACCAACCCTCAGGCGGCTTCCAGGGCCAGGCCACCGACATCATGCTGCACGCGCAGGAGATCCTGAATCTCAAGAAGCGGCTCAACGAAATCTACGTGAAGCACACCGGCCAGACCTACAAGGCGATCGAGGATGCGCTGGAGCGCGACAAGTTCCTGACCGCCGACATGGCCAAGGACTTCGGTATTGTCGACAAGGTGATGGATAAGCGTCCGGAAGAGCCGGCGATGACCAAGACCCCGTAAGGTAACGGGTGGAGGTACCCACGCGTTGACCTTGACAGGTGGGCCCAATCGGCAAATTACGCTCTTAAGGGGCTGTCTATGCCCGAACGTAGGCAGGAAGTTCCGCTTTCGTGCTGGTTTGGCAGCGTGGTAATCGCGCAACGCTTGGGTGATTTCGGCAACTTCTCCACGTGCGAAGGCCGAAAATCACGGTATTGTCACGGTGTCCGCTCCGTGCCCGGTTAGCGAATTCTTGATAGTCGGGTGTCAGCATGGTTGGCTGTGAGGGATCGGGTAGGATCTCGGGGATTCGAGTAAACCGTGATTCGAACGGCGCGTATTGAGTTAAGGTCTTTTTTGGTACGGAATTTGCTCTATCTACTTTCAGGTCCGGCTTGGTACCGGAATGGGTCGATCGAGTGACGGGATCGAACGGCGGACGGAGAATAGAATGAGTAAGGTCGGCACGAGCGACTCCAAGAACACGCTGTATTGCTCGTTCTGTGGCAAGAGCCAGCATGAGGTCCGCAAACTGATCGCGGGACCCACCGTATTCATCTGCGACGAATGCGTTGAGCTCTGCATGGACATCATCCGTGAGGAGAACAAGTCCTCGCTGGTGAAGTCGCGCGACGGCATTCCGACGCCGAAGGAAATCTGCAAGGTGCTGGACGACTACGTGATCGGCCAGAGCCACGCCAAGAAGGTGCTCTCGGTCGCCGTCCACAATCACTACAAGCGGCTCAATCACCAGACCAAGCACAACGACGTTGAACTCGCGAAGTCGAACATCCTGCTGATCGGTCCGACCGGTTCGGGCAAGACGCTGCTGGCCCAGACGCTGGCGCGGATTCTCGACGTGCCGTTCACGATGGCGGATGCGACCACGCTGACCGAAGCCGGCTATGTCGGTGAGGACGTCGAGAACATCATCCTGAAGCTGCTGCAGTCGGCCGACTACAACGTCGAGCGCGCGCAGCGCGGCATCGTCTATATCGACGAAATCGACAAGATCAGCCGCAAGTCCGACAATCCGTCGATCACCCGCGATGTTTCGGGCGAGGGCGTGCAGCAGGCGCTGTTGAAGATCATGGAAGGCACCGTTGCCTCCGTGCCTCCGCAGGGCGGCCGCAAACATCCGCAGCAGGAGTTCCTGCAGGTCGACACCACGAACATCCTGTTCATCTGCGGCGGCGCCTTCTCTGGGCTCGAGAAGATCATCTCCGCACGCGGCCGTTCGACCTCGATCGGTTTCGCAGCGCAGGTCCTGGCGCCGGAAGACCGCCGCACCGGCGAAATCTTCCGCCATGTCGAGCCGGAAGATCTCTTGAAGTACGGCCTGATCCCGGAATTCGTCGGCCGCTTGCCGGTCGTCGCGACGCTGGAAGATCTGGACGAGGCTTCGCTGAAGAAGATCCTGACCGATCCGAAGAACGCGCTGGTCAAGCAGTACCAGCGGCTGTTCGAAATGGAGAATATCGAACTCACCTTCGCCGACGAGGCGCTTGGCGCGGTCGCCCGCAAGGCGATCGAGCGCAAGACCGGCGCGCGGGGCTTGCGTTCGATCCTCGAAAGCATCCTGCTCGAGACCATGTTCGATCTTCCGGGTCTGGAAGGCGTCGAAGAGGTGGTGATCTCGCGCGAAGTGGTCGAGGGAACTGCCCGTCCGCTCTACATCTACGCGGACCGTTCCGACCGCGCCGTCGAGAGCAGCGCCAGCGCCTGATAGGCCCTGGTCGGGGATGGATTTCTGTCCCAAACAGGACGGCTGCCGGGACATTCCGGCGGCCAGAGCGGCGTAGTTGTTGCGCAGCAATCCTTCGCGTTTAGCCCCATTTGACGGGCATTTTTCGTGACTTGACACCCCCGTACCCGATAGCCACCTAATGCTCTCGGTGGCGAAGCTCATGCCTGAGATTCGTCGCCAAACGATCCGGAAAAACAGGCTGCGAAGGTGGCTTGCAGCCCCGGAACCTCCCGGCACCTTGTGGCGGTTGCGCACAAAGAGCGGACTGCGTGCAAGGGGGCACAACAAAAGGAATTAGGCTATGACTTCAGCCAAACCCCGGCCATCTATCGTTCACGGCGAAAGCCACTCTTATCCGGTGCTGCCGCTCCGCGACATCGTCGTATTCCCGCACATGATCGTGCCTCTGTTCGTCGGCCGCGAGAAGTCGATCCGCGCGCTCGAAGAGGTGATGAAGAACGATGCGTTGATCCTGCTCGCGACGCAGAAGAACGCGTCCGACGATGATCCGAGCCCGGATTCGATCTACGAAGTCGGCACGCTCGCCAGCGTCCTGCAGCTGCTCAAATTGCCCGACGGCACCGTGAAGGTGCTGGTCGAGGGCTTGGAGCGCGCACGCGTCCAGAAATATTCCGACCGCAGCGAATATTACGAAGCCACCGCCGTTGCGCTCGCCGATACCGATGCGACCTCCGTCGAGGCCGAGGCGCTCGCGCGTTCGGTCGTGTCCGACTTCGAAAGCTATGTGAAGCTGAACAAGAAGATCTCCGCCGAAGTCGTCGGCGTGGTTCAGGCAATCACTGATTTCGCCAAGCTGAGCGATCAGGTCGCCCAGCATCTCGCCGTCAAGATCGCCGATCGCCAGGGCATCCTGGAGACGTTGTCCGTCACGCAGCGCCTGGAGAAGGTGCTGGGGCTGATGGAGAGCGAGATCTCGGTGCTGCAGGTCGAGAAGCGCATCCGCTCGCGCGTCAAGCGCCAGATGGAGAAGACCCAGCGCGAGTATTACCTGAACGAGCAGATGAAGGCGATCCAGAAGGAACTCGGCGACGACGAAGGTCGCGACGAGCTCGCCGATCTGGAAGAGAAGATTGCCAAGACCAAGCTCTCCAAGGAAGCGCGGGAGAAGGCGCAGCACGAATTGAAGAAGCTGCGCCAGATGTCGCCGATGTCCGCGGAAGCCACCGTCGTGCGCAACTATCTCGACTGGCTGCTGTCGATCCCGTGGAACAAGAAGTCCAAGGTCAAGAAGGACCTGGTCGCCGCGCAGGCGGTCCTGGACAGCGACCATTACGGGCTTGAGAAGGTCAAGGACCGGATCGTCGAGTATCTGGCGGTGCAGTCGCGCGCCAACAAGCTGACTGGACCGATCCTGTGTCTGGTCGGACCTCCCGGCGTCGGCAAGACCTCGCTCGGCAAGTCGATCGCGAAGGCCACGGGCCGCGAGTTCGTGCGCGTGTCGCTTGGCGGCGTGCGCGACGAGGCCGAGATCCGCGGTCATCGCCGCACCTATATCGGCTCGATGCCCGGCAAGATCATTCAGTCGATGCGGAAGGCGAAGTCCTCGAATCCGCTGTTCCTGCTCGACGAAATCGACAAGATGGGCGCCGATTTCCGCGGCGATCCGTCGTCGGCGCTGCTTGAGGTGCTGGACCCCGAACAGAACGGCACGTTCGCCGACCATTATCTGGAGGTCGACTACGATCTGTCGAACGTCATGTTCATCACGACCGCGAATACGCTGAATATTCCAGGGCCGCTGATGGACCGTATGGAGATCATCCGGATCGCCGGCTATACCGAGAACGAAAAGGTCGAGATCGCGCGCAAGCATCTGATCCCGAACGCCATCTCCAAGCATGGCCTCGATTCCAAGGAATGGTCGATCGACGACGATGCGCTGCTGTTGATGATTCGCCGCTACACCCGCGAGGCGGGCGTGCGTAACCTGGAGCGTGAGCTCTCCACACTCGCCCGCAAGGCGGTGAAGGAGCTGATGATCTCCAAGAAGAAGTCGGTCAAGGTCACCGAGAAGTCCCTCGAGGAATTCCTCGGTGTGCCGAAGTACCGCTACGGCGAGATCGAGAGCGAGCCGCAGGTCGGCATCGTAACGGGCCTGGCCTGGACCGATGTCGGTGGCGAGCTGCTCACCATCGAAGGCGTCATGATGCCCGGCAAGGGCAAGATGACGGTGACGGGCAACCTGCGCGACGTCATGAAGGAGTCGATCTCGGCGGCGGCGTCCTATGTCCGCTCGCGGTCGATCAACTACGGCATTGAGCCGCCGCTGTTCGACCGGCGTGACATCCACGTCCACGTTCCCGAGGGCGCAACCCCGAAGGACGGACCGTCGGCGGGTGTCGCGATGGCAACCGCCATCATCTCGGTCATGACCGGCATTCCGGTCCGGCACGATGTCGCCATGACCGGCGAGATCACGCTGCGAGGGCGGGTGCTGCCGATCGGCGGCCTGAAGGAGAAGCTGCTCGCGGCCGCCCGTGGCGGCATCAAGACGGTGTTCATCCCCGAGGACAACGCCAAGGATCTCACGGAGATTTCCGATGCGATCAAGGGCGGCATGGACATCATCCCGGTCGCCCGGCTTGATGACGTCGTCGCCAAGGCGCTGGTGCGCCCTCCGGTGGCGATCGTCTGGGAAGAGGACACCAAGGTGCCGGTCAAATCCGACGCCACGGACGAAGCCGGTGGCCTGACCGCTCACTGATCGAACGATTTGCAAGATGACAGAACGGCGCCTTCGGGCGCCGTTTTTGTTTGTGCCGTTTGTGATTCACCGTGAACCCGGCCCGGCAAGCGGCGTTGAACTGTCATGAAAATCGACGGGCAATGCCATTGCGGGCGCGTGGGGTATCAGGCCGACATCGATCCTGGAAAAGTGTCGATCTGTCACTGCACCGATTGCCAGACCCTGACGGGCTCGCCGTACCGGGTGACGGTGATCGGTTCCGCCGACCAGGTCCGCTTGACCAGCGGGACGCCGAAAATCTACGCCAAGACCGGCGACAATGGCCGAACCCGGTTTCAGCATTTCTGTGCCGAATGTGGTTCCCCGCTGTTCACCAGCGGCGACGGCGGGCCAGATGATTGGGGCATCCGCTGGGGCAGCATTCGCCAGCGCGATCAATTAAAGCCGGCGCGGCAAATCTGGTGCCGTTCCACGGCGCCGTGGATCCACGACCTCAAGGGATTGCCGGCGCGCCCAATGGATTGACTGGATCCGACCTTGCGCCAAAGGGGCGGGCAGGGCTAAACACGGGGCCTGAGGGCGGCTAGCTCAGCTGGTTAGAGCATCTCGTTTACACCGAGAGGGTCGGCGGTTCGAATCCGTCGCCGCCTACCAGCCTTCGCGCTTCGCGCTACGGCTGGGCAAGCCAGCCAGGGTGCGAAGCGCAAAGGCTGTCGCGCCGTAGCTCGTAGAGCGAAGGCGGACCAACAATGAGTATTCCCCACATGGAATCCCCCACCGGGCACGAACAAAACGCCGACCAGATCGCCTACTGGAACGGTCCCGCCGGGCAGCGCTGGGCTGACCGGCAACAGGCGCAAGACATTCTGCTTGGACCCGTCGCCGATCTTGTGATCGATCGCGCCAAGCCCAAGCCGGGCGAGCGGGTCATCGATATCGGGTGCGGCAGCGGAGTCACGACGATCGGCTTCGCGCAAAAGGTTGCTCCATCAGGTCATGCGTTGGGCGTCGACATATCAGGTCCGATGCTGGCGCGGGCGCGGGCGAGTGCGCCGCAGGGTTTGCCGGTTGATTTCGTTCAGGCGGACGCCACCGTCTACCCGTTCGATCCCGCAAGTTTTGATCTGCTGGTTTCGCGCTTCGGCGTGATGTTCTTTGCCGACCCGGTGGTGTCGTTTGCGAACATGCGCAAGGCGCTGAAGCCTTCGGGGCGGCTGGCCTTCGCCTGCTGGCGCGAGCCGCGCGAAAACCCCTGGATGATCGCGCCGCTGCAGGCGGTCTACAAACACGTGCCGAAACTGCCGCCGCAGGGACCTGAAGATCCGGGCCCGTTCGCGTTCGCCTCCGAAGAGCGCGTGCACCGGATACTCGGCGGCGCCGGCTTCACCGGCATCGCGATGGAGGCATGTCCGCTTTCGATGGATATCGCGATCGGAGGCGGCCTCGATGCGGCCGTGCAGGGCGCCCTCGAAATCGGCCCCACCCATCGCGCGCTGGAAGACCAGCCGGCCGAACTCCGCGACGCGGCGATCAACTCGCTCCGCGAAGCGCTGGCACCGCTCGCCAAGGGCGACACGGTGGTGCTTCCCGGTTCGATCTGGATCGTCACCGCGCGCGCTACCTGAATACCGCTAGCTGCGCCTCATGTTACTTTGCATGGGGTTGTCGCGATTTGTGTCCGGGCCCCGCTACTCGACCGGCTTGCAATATTCCGTCGCAACCGTTGCCGATTGCCGGGTCTCGGAAACGAAGCAGAAATAGAGTTTTGGACCCTTGCGCAGAAACAGTCCGGCGCCGCCGCTCGCCGGCGCCGAGGTCCCGGCGATTGCGTAGTCCTGCGCGAGCAGGGAGCTCACGGTGACTTTCTCGGCTGAGGTTTGCGCCAGGGAAGGCGCTGCACCAAACGCGAACAACCACACAACACAAATCGAACTTCTGATTTTCACACGATCGCTCCCGCTCGTCAGCTAGGCCTTTTCTTCCCAGATCATCGCCAGATGGACGATGGTCTGCACGGCTTTCTCCATGTCCTGAACGCTGACCCATTCAAGCCGCGAGTGGAAGGCGTGTTCGCCGGCAAAGATGTTGGGGCAGGGCAGTCCCATGAACGACAGCCGCGAGCCGTCGGTGCCGCCGCGGATCGATGAGCGCACCGGCGTCAGGCCGGCGCGGCGGATCGCCTCGATCGCGTACGTGACGATTTCGGGGTGGCGGTCGATCACCTGCTTCATGTTGCGGTACTGGTGCTTGACCTCCATCCGGTAGGTCGAGCGCGGATAGTCTTTCATCACGTCCTTGACGATGCCCTCCAGCAGCGCCTCTTTTTCCTTCAAGCCCTCGTCGGTGAAATCACGCACGATGAAGCCGACGGTGGCTTTTTCCAGCGCACCGGAAATGCCGATCGGATGCAGAAAACCCTGCTTGCCCTCGGTGGTCTCCGGCGAGCAGGTTTCCTTCGGCAGGCGATCGACGATGGCGGCGGCGATCTTGATGGCGTGCTCCATCTTGCCCTTGGCAAAACCCGGATGGGTGCTGACGCCCTCGATGGTGATGGTGGCGCCGTCGGCCGAAAACGTCTCGTCCTCGATATTCCCGGCGGTCTCGCCATCCATCGTGTAGGCGAAGTCGGCGCCGAGCTTTTTCAAATCGACCTTGTCGACGCCGCGGCCGATCTCCTCGTCCGGCGTGAACAGGATCTTGATGGCGCCGTGCTTCACTTGCGGATTGTCGATCAGGAACTGCGCGGCATCCATGATCTCGGCAAGACCGGCCTTGTTGTCGGCGCCCAATAGCGTGGTGCCGTCTGTGGTGACGATGTCGTTGCCGATCTGGTCGGCAAGCGCCGGATGATCGGCGAATCGAATCACCTGCGTCGTATCCCCCGGCAGCACGATGTCGCCGCCACGGTAATTGCGCACGATCTGCGGCTTGACGTCCTTGCCGCTGCAATCCGGCGAGGTGTCCATGTGCGAGCAGAAGCAGATCACCGGCACCTGCTTGTCGGTGTTGGCCGGAATGGTGGCGTAGACATAGCCGTGCTCGTCGAGATGGGCGTCGGAGAGGCCCATTGCCTTGAGTTCGGCCGCGAGCACGCGACCGAGGTCTCTTTGCTTTTCGGTGGAAGGGCAGGTCGGCGAGGCCGGATCCGACTGGGTGTCGATCACGACATAGCGCAGGAAGCGCTCGGTGACACCGTGGGTAAAGGCGAGGGGCGAAGCCAGCATGACAACCGCAACCGGATTTGAGAAACGACGGCGCTCTATAACAGAAAAGCGCCATTCCGAGCCCCCGGAACGGCGCTTGAATTTCGGATCGGAAGTACCGTGACTTAAACGGCTTCCTTGAGTTCCTTGGCCGCGCGGAAGGCAACCTTCTTGCTGGCCTTGATCTGGATCGCTTCGCCCGTGGCGGGGTTGCGGCCCATGCGGGCGGCGCGCTTGCGAACCTGGAGAATGCCGAGACCGACGATACGGATGCGCTCGCCCTTCTTCAGGTGCTTGGTGATCATGGTGACCATGTCGCTCAGAATCGATTCAGCCTGCTTCTTGGACAATTCCTGGTCCTCGGCGATAGCCGCTGCCAGATGCTTCAGCGTGATCGTCGCCGGAGTCGCTGCTTTCTTCGCCATATTCGGCCCTCCTCGGTGATGAATGGCTTTACGGAAACTTAGGCGTATCAGGCCTTAAACGATTCGGGAGGCGGGTGCCTACGCTGTTTTGCCTGCAAATAGGCCATTATTCGCATCGGCATCGCAAAAAGGCCCATTTGACAAGGGGATTCGCAACGTCCTTGACTAAAACAAGGAGGGCCTTTAAGTCCTCGCTTCTGCGCGGATCAAGACGTGATTACGCATCCGCGGGAGTAGCTCAGTTGGTTAGAGCGCCGCCCTGTCACGGCGGAGGCCGCGGGTTCGAGTCCCGTCTCTCGCGCCATTTTTCAATGGCTTAATGACAAATCCCCCTATCGTCGGACTGGAACTCGGTTGCGCTCAAACGCGGCCCGATAGTTCCAGCGTGCGGCAGAAGTGGCGGCGCGGCCAACAAAAAAGCCGCCCGAAGGCGGCCGTCTTGCCGGTGCTGAGAACAAAATCCCTTAGCGGACCGTCGAGGTCTGCGAGCTGGTGATGACCACCGGCTTGCCCGCCTTCACGACCTGGGTCTGGGCCGTCTGGGTGTATTCCGAATTGGTGCGCGCCGAGATGCCGAAAGCTGCCACCGCGATACCAGCCACGAGCGCCACAACCACGATCTTCAGGTGGGTCGAACGGTCTGCCGAGTGAATTGAGTGGTTCATGTGATGCCTCCGAGGCGTCTATGCGCCATCTGATGGGCAAGAGATGTACGCCTCGTCTGTTTCGGGACGGTTTCGTGGATTCCGTGAAATGGTTTCGTCCGGCGGGTTTTTGGGGCGGTTTTGCGCCTTTTCGGGTCCTTAGGCGGTTCCCTGTTGCGCGGCGAAGGCATAATCCAGCCAGGCCGAGATGAAATATAAGCAATAACAATAGGATAAGACGAGATCGGCTGCTTACCCGTTTGTTTGATGTCCGCGCGTATCGACACCGGACGAGATGAACAGCAGCGCGCCTACACGTGACCTCGGCCGGCAGAAGCGAATAGTGCGGAGCGCCTGCGCCATGGTCGTTCTTTAGTTCGTCCGTTGATCATGCCGGACGCGAGCGGGCCGACGCCCCGGCCAATGCAGTTTGGCGGTCACTCAGGATGATCGCGTACGCCAGCGCTCGCATGCTCGGCGACGTGTGTGCGATCGCCAAAAATCGGCCCGAGGCGGAAGCGACGCCCTGGTTTTGAAATCCTGCGTCAGCATGCACATCGCGAACACCGGAGCGGCGAGCCCGGACATCCTGTTGGTTGATCGGCACACCAATTGCGCGCCGCATGAGCAGGGTTCGCATGGATGGATTGCGCGTGGAGCACGGCGCGAAACGCAGGCCGGGGTGGCGACGGCAACGCCCTTCTTTCCTGAGTTGTCCACGGCGTGGGAGCGCCGGTTAAACCACAAAATAGCTTGTCTTGCGCCCTCTGTTGCGCTGCGCTAAGCCTCAAGAATAATTCCAATCAGCGAATCTGCGGCTGTCCGAAACCGCAGGAAAAGGTCCCGCCGATGAACGGCATCCTGCAGAATTACCTTCCACTTATAGTGTTTGTCGGGGTGGCAAGCCTGATCGGTCTGGCGCTGTTGATCGCCCCGTTCCTCGTCGCGTTCCAGCAGCCGGATCCGGAAAAGCTTTCCGCCTATGAATGCGGATTCAACGCTTTCGATGACGCCCGCATGAAGTTCGACGTCCGCTTCTACCTGGTGGCGATCCTTTTCATCATCTTCGACCTCGAGGTGGCGTTCCTGTTTCCGTGGGCGGTGGCTTTCGGCAAGCTCGGCGCCACCGGCTTCTGGTCGATGATGGTGTTCCTCGCCGTCCTCACGGTCGGCTTTGCCTACGAATGGAAGAAAGGCGCGCTCGAATGGGATTGAGCCCCACCGCCGTATCGCACGGGTCTTCGCCGGTGATCGCGCCGGCCGCGACCGGCATTATCGATCCCTCTACCGGCAAGCCGGTCGGCGCCAATGACCCGTACTTCCTCGAGGTCAATCACGAGCTTTCGGACAAGGGCTTCTTCGTCGCCGCGACCGACGATCTCATCACCTGGGCGCGCACCGGCTCGCTGATGTGGATGACGTTCGGTCTCGCCTGCTGCGCCGTCGAGATGATGCAGGTGTCGATGCCGCGTTACGACGTCGAGCGCTTCGGCTTTGCGCCGCGCGCTTCGCCGCGGCAGTCCGACGTCATGATCGTTGCGGGTACGCTGACCAACAAAATGGCGCCGGCGCTGCGCAAGGTCTACGACCAGATGCCGGAGCCCCGCTACGTGATCTCGATGGGGTCGTGCGCCAATGGCGGCGGCTATTATCACTATTCCTACTCGGTCGTGCGCGGCTGCGACCGGATCGTGCCGATCGACATCTACGTGCCCGGCTGCCCGCCGACGGCGGAAGCGTTGCTCTACGGCGTGCTGCTGCTGCAGAAGAAGATCCGGCGCATCGGCACCATCGAACGCTAAGGTTTCAGGTCAATGGATGACGGCAAGCTCGACGCCTTGGGGCAGACGATTGTTAGCGCGCTTCCGGGTGCGGTCAGCGGCCATGCGGTCGCGTACAACGAACTCACGATCACGATCGATGCGACCAAAATCGTCGAGGTCGTCAAATTCCTGCGCGACGATCCCGCCTGCCGTTTCGTCAGCATCATCGACGTCACGGCGGTGGATTATCCCGGCCGCGAAAAGCGCTTCGACGTGATCTATCACTTCCTGTCGCCTGTGCTGAACCGTCGCCTCCGCGTGCGCGCCGAGGCCGACGAGACCACGCAGGTGCCCTCGATCATCGACGTGTTTCCCGGCGCCGACTGGTTCGAGCGCGAATGCTACGATCTCTATGGCGTGATCTTCACCGGCCATCCCGACATGCGCCGCCTGCTGACCGATTACGGCTTCGACGGCCATCCGCTGCGCAAGGATTTCCCGCTCACCGGCTTCGTCGAGGTGCGCTACGACGACCAGGAGAAGCGGGTGCTGTACGAACCCGTCCGTCTCAACCAGGAATTCCGCAAGTTCGATTTCCTCTCGCCATGGGAAGGCGCCGATTATCCGCTGCCCGGCGACGAGAAGGCGGAGCCGAAGGCCTGACCATGAACGAACAGAATCTTCGCAATTTCACGATCAATTTCGGACCGCAGCATCCGGCAGCGCACGGTGTGCTGCGTTTGGTGCTGGAGCTTGATGGCGAAGTCGTCGCCCGCGTCGATCCGCATATCGGGCTCTTGCATCGCGGCACCGAAAAGCTGATCGAGCAGAAGACGTACTTGCAGGCGATCCCGTATTTCGACCGGCTCGATTACGTCGCGCCGATGAACCAGGAGCATGCGTTCTGCCTCGCAGCGGAAAAGCTGCTTGGCATCACGGTGCCGCGCCGCGGGCAATTGATCCGCGTGCTCTATAGCGAGATCGGCCGCATCCTGTCGCATCTGCTCAACGTCACCACGCAGGCGATGGACGTCGGCGCGCTGACCCCGCCGCTGTGGGGTTTTGAAGAGCGCGAAAAGCTGATGGTGTTCTACGAGCGCGCCTCCGGCTCGCGCATGCATGCGGCTTACTTCCGCCTCGGCGGCGTGCATCAGGATTTGCCACCAAAACTGATCGACGACATCGACGCCTGGTGCGATCCGTTCCTGCAGGTCGTCGCCGACCTCGAAACGCTGCTCACCGGCAACCGCATCTTCAAGCAGCGCAACGTCGATATCGGCGTGGTGCCGCTGAAGGAAGCCTGGGAGTGGGGTTTCTCCGGCGTGATGGTGCGCGGCTCCGGCGCGGCCTGGGATCTGCGCAAGGCGCAGCCTTACGAATGCTATGCCGAGATGGATTTCGACATTCCGATCGGCAAGAACGGCGACTGCTACGACCGCTACTGCATCCGCATGGAAGAGATGCGCCAGTCGGTGCGCATCATGAAGCAGTGCATCGCCAAGCTGCGGGCGCCGGACGGGCAGGGGCCTGTCGTCGTCGAGGACAACAAGATCGCGCCGCCGCGTCGTGGCGAAATGAAGCGCTCGATGGAAGCGCTGATCCATCACTTCAAGCTCTATACCGAGGGCGTTCGCGTGCCGGCCGGCGAAGTCTACGCCGCGGTCGAGGCGCCGAAGGGCGAGTTCGGCGTCTACCTGGTCGCCGACGGCAGCAACAAGCCCTACAAGTGCAAGATCCGCGCGCCGGGCTTTGCCCATCTGCAGGCGATGGACCACATCTGCAAGGGCCATCTGCTCGCCGACGTCTCGGCCATCCTCGGTTCGCTCGACATCGTGTTCGGAGAGGTCGATCGATGAGGATGGTTGCGCTGACCGCGATACTCGCAGGCACGTTTGGCCTGATCGGCGGCGCGCATGCGCAGCTATCGCAAGCATTCCGCGCGGCTTGTGACGGCAGCCCGACGGGCGCCCGCTGGTGTCCAGGCCAAATATCGAAGGAAGGCTGGACCCTCAAATATAAGGCAGAAAGCCCTCAAGACATGGCTGACGGTTATTCGCGCTACGAGGTTTGGATTCGCGAGAAGCTGGCGGTCGTCTGTGTGCAGTTAGTCAGCGAGCGTAGTGGTTCGCGTTCGCGCGTCAACTCTTGCCAAGAACTGAGTGAGGTCCACTAGTGATGGCGCAGCCGCCAATCCAGTTTGACCGGGCTTCGGGTGCGCTTGACGGCGCCAACCCGTGGGAGCGGCTGGCTGCGGTTGCGCTGACGCTGGGATCGAAAATATCGTCGAACTTTTCGCATCGCGGCTACAATATGTGCGCCAATCTGCTGCGCAGGACGTTGCCCGCGCGCGACATCGACGTCAGGCTGAATGCGGACGCGACGTTCGCATTCCCCTATGGCGACGGCTACTGGAGCAAACTGCTCAACCGCACGTTCGCCTATGAGGACGAACTCGAATTGCTGTTCAAGCATTCCGCCGACGTCGACTACACGCTGCTCGATTGCGGCGCCAATTACGGCTACTGGTCGGTGTTGGTCTCGAGCAAGCCGTTCGGTTCGCACAAGGCGATCGCGATCGAGCCGTCGGGGCAGAATTTTCCAAAACTTGCCAACAACGCGAGGCTCAACGGCAACCGCTTTGACGTGATGAAATGCGCGATCGGCGCGGCGCGCGGCACCGCGCGATTGAGCGGCACCAAGCATGAAGCCTTCAGCATCGCCGGCGACCAGACCGGCGGCGAGGAAGTGCCGGTCATTGCGCTCGACAATCTGCTCGACGACGGCAAGGTCACGGCCGGCGGAAAATTCCTGATCAAGCTCGACGTCGAAGGCGTCGAGATCGAGGCCATGAAGGGCGGCAAGCGGCTGCTGGAGAGCGACAGCGTGATCCTGTGCGAGGAGCACGGCAACGATCCGCAGCATACCGTCTCGCGCTACATCCTCGACCAGACCCCGCTGAAGCTGATCGTCTACGATCCGCGCAGCAATCGCCTTGAAACCGTGACCGACCTTTCCATCCTCGATCGCATCAAGGTTTCAACCCACGTCGGCTACAACGTGTTCGGCACCGCAAGCGCATTCTGGCTCGACCGGATCAACGCGCTCAATGCGAAAGCCGCAGCCCCGCGCGCAATGAGAGACTGAACGATGTCCGTCCGCCGCCTCGCACCAAAGGAACTGCAGCCCGCGAGCTTTACGTTCTCCGAGGAGAACCTCGCCTGGGCGAAAAAGCAGATCGAAAAATATCCGCCCGGACGCCAGGCGTCCGCGGTAATCGCGATCCTGTGGCGCGTGCAGGAGCAGCATGAGGGCTGGGTTTCGGAAGCCGCGATCCGCGCGGTCGCCGATCTCCTGGATATGCCCTACATCCGCGTGCTCGAGGTCGCGACCTTCTACACCATGTTCCAGCTGCAGCCGGTCGGCAAGAAAGCCCATGTCCAGGTCTGCGGCACCACGCCGTGCCGCCTGCGCGGCGCGGAAGACATCATCAAGGTGTGCCAGAGCCGCATCCATCACGATCCCTTCCACTTGTCGAAAGACGGCAATTTCAGCTGGGAAGAGGTCGAGTGCCTGGGCGCCTGCGTCAACGCGCCGATGGTGCTGATCTGGAAGGATACCTACGAGGACCTGAACAAGGAAAACTTCGGCAAGGTGCTGGACGGCTTTGCTTCCGGCAATCCGCCGAAGCCTGGACCGCAGATCGACCGTCAGTTCTCGGCGCCGGTAGGCGGACCGACGACGCTGAAGGAAACCACATGACGCGCGGTCGCACTTTGCGAGCGGGCGGGCCGGGGAGGGCCGCTGCGATGAAAACCTGGCAGTTGATGACCCTTCACGCCCTGGCCGCGGCCACGTTCATTTTTCTGCTGCAGCGCTACGCGCTGGGCGCCTCGCTTGATTCCGCTTTGTTGTGGGCGCTGACCTTCGGCGGATGCGCCGCGGGGCTCGCTTACTCTCAGTCAAAACGTTGATCCCGGAAAGTTCTGGTCATGCTCGACGACAAGGATCGCATCTTCAAGAATCTCTACGGCCTGCACGATTGGGGCCTTGAGGGTGCACGCCGCCGCGGCGCCTGGGATGGCACCAAATCGATCATCGACAAGGGCCGCGACTGGATCATCAACGAGATGAAGGCCTCCGGCCTGCGCGGGCGCGGCGGGGCGGGTTTTCCGACCGGGCTGAAATGGTCGTTCATGCCCAAGGAGTCCACCGACGGCCGGCCGAGCTATCTCGTCGTCAATGCCGACGAGTCCGAGCCCGGCACCTGCAAGGACCGCGAGATCATGCGGCACGATCCGCATCTCCTGGTCGAGGGCTGTTTGCTCGCAAGTTTCGCGATGAACGCGCATGCCTGCTACATCTATGTGCGCGGCGAATTCATCCGGGAGCGCGAACATCTGCAGGCCGCGATCGACCAGGCCTATGACGCCAAGCTGGTCGGTAAGGACAACCTCAATGGCTGGCCGTTCGACATCTATGTCGCGCACGGCGCCGGCGCCTATATCTGCGGCGAAGAGACCGCGCTCCTGGAAAGCCTCGAGGGCAAGAAGGGCCAGCCGCGGCTGAAGCCGCCATTCCCGGCCAATGTCGGTCTCTATGGCTGCCCGACCACCGTCAACAACGTCGAGTCGATTGCGGTCGCGCCCGATATCCTGCGCCGTGGCGCGGCATGGTTCGCCGCGATCGGCCGGCCCAACAATGTCGGCACCAAACTGTTTTGTGTTTCCGGTCATGTCGAGCGGCCCTGCAACGTCGAAGAGGCGATGGGGATTCCGTTCCGCGAACTGATCGAGCGTCATTGCGGCGGCATTCGCGGCGGCTGGGACAATCTCAAGGCTGTGATCCCCGGCGGCTCGTCGGTGCGCATGGTGCCGGCCGAACAGATCATCGATACACCGATGGATTTCGACAGCCTCGGCAAGCTGCGCTCCGGCCTCGGCACCGCCGCTGTGATCGTGATGGACAAGTCGACCGATTTGATCCGGGCGATCGCGCGCATCTCCTATTTCTACAAGCATGAGAGCTGCGGCCAGTGCACGCCGTGCCGCGAAGGCACGGGGTGGATGTGGCGGGTGCTGACGCGCATGGCCGACGGCCGCGCCCACAAGCGCGAAATCGATATGCTGCTGGAGGTGACCAAGCAGGTCGAAGGCCATACCATCTGCGCGCTGGGCGACGCCGCGGCGTGGCCGATCCAGGGCCTGATCGCGCATTTCCGTCACGAGATCGAAGAGCGTATCGATCAGTATTCGCACAAGGCCGACATCGACGATATCGGCGTGCGCGACCCCGTCAACATGGTCGCGGCGGAGTGATGTCGATGTCGCAACCGAGCTTCTGGTGGCAGAGATACGGAACGCTGGCGCAGATGGCGCAGGCGACCGTGGCGCTGCTCGGCTTTGTTGCGATCCTGTTCCAGATCAACGAGATCCGCACCGGCAACCGCGCGACCAGCGCGCGGCAGGCGTTTCTGGGCTACACCGATCTGGCGTTCAAGAATCCGAAATTCGCGCAGCCGGACTACGAGAAGATCAAGGCCGGCGGCGGCGACGAGCAGGTCCAGTACGAGAGTTTTGTCACGTACTTCCTCTACGCCTGCGAGGAAGCGCTCGGCGCGTTCGCGGGAAAGCGCGAGTGGCTGGCTTCCTGCGATTACGACCTGAAACCGCATCTGCCGTTCCTGTGCGATAAGAACGCGGCGCAGCCAGCCTATCTCGCCACCTATGGCGCCGAGACCCAGCAATGGATCAAGGCGTCGCTGAAGACATCAAGCGTTACACCACCCGACTGCAAGCTCGGAAAGACTTGAGATCGCAATGACCAAACTCATCGTCGATGGCAAAGAAATCGATGTCCCCGCGGAATACACGCTGCTGCAGGCGTGCGAGGCCGCGGGCGCCGAAATTCCGCGCTTCTGCTACCACGAGCGGCTGTCGATCGCCGGCAATTGCCGGATGTGCCTCGTCGAGGTGAAGGGCGGCCCGAAGCCGGTGGCCAGCTGCGCCTGGGCCGTGCGCGATTGCCGTCCGGGTCCGAAGGGCGAGCCGCCGGAAATCTCGACGCGTTCGCCGATGGTGAAGAAGGCGCGCGAAGGCGTGATGGAATTCCTGCTGATCAACCATCCGCTGGATTGCCCGATCTGCGATCAAGGCGGCGAGTGCGATTTGCAGGACCAGGCGATGGGCTACGGCGTCGACACTTCGCGCTTTGCCGAGAACAAGCGCGCGGTCGAAGACAAGTATCTCGGCGCGCTGGTCAAGACCTCGATGAACCGCTGCATCCAGTGCACGCGCTGCGTCCGCTTCTCCGCCGAAGTCTGCGGCGCGCCGGAAATGGGCGCGACCGGCCGCGGCGAAGACATGGAAATCACGACCTATCTGGAATCGGCGCTGACTTCGGAGTTGCAGGGCAACCTCGTCGACATCTGCCCGGTCGGCGCGTTGACCTCGAAGCCGTATGCCTTTGCGGCACGGCCCTGGGAGCTCGGCAAGACCCAGTCGGTCGACGTGATGGACGGCGTCGGCTCGGCGATCCGGGTCGATACCCGCGGCCGCGAGGTGATGCGGATCCTGCCGCGCATCAACGAGGCGGTGAACGAGGAATGGATTTCCGACAAGACCCGTCACATCGTCGACGGCCTGCGGACCCAGCGGCTCGACCGGCCCTATATCCGCCAGAACGGCCAGCTCCGCGCCGCATCTTGGTCGGAGGCGTTTGCGGCGATCGCCGCCAAGACCGGCCGGATCGACGGCAAGCGGATCGGTGCGATCGCCGGCGACCTTGCCGCGGTCGAAGAAATGTTCGCGCTGAAGGAACTGCTGGCCAAGTGCGGTTCAAGCAATCTCGCGGTGCAGGGCGGCGACGCCTTCGATCCCAAGGCAGGCCGCGCGTCCTATATCTTCAACCCGACCATTGCCGGGATCGAGCAGGCCGACGCGCTGCTGATCGTGGGATCGAACCCGCGCAAGGAAGCCGCCGTCCTCAACGCCCGCATCCGCAAGCGCTGGCGCACGGGCAGGCTCAAGGTCGGCGTCATCGGCGCCAAGGCCGACCTGACCTATGATTACGATTATCTCGGCGCCGGCACGGATTCGCTCGGTGATCTCGCGGCCGGCAAGCATTCATTCACCGAGGTGCTCAAGGGCGCCAAGAACCCGATCGTGCTGGTTGGCGCCGGTTCGCTGGCGCGTCATGACGGCGCGGCGGTGCTGGCGCTCGCTGCCAAACTCGCGGTCGACGTCGGCGCACTCAAGGACGGCTGGAACGGTTTTGGCGTGCTGCAGGACACGGCGTCGCGTGCGGGCGCGCTCGATATCGGTTTTGCGGCCGGCAAGGGCAGCCTGAATCTCGCGCAAATGACCACCTTCGGCACGCTCGACGTGCTGTTCCTGCTCGGCGCCGATGACGTCAAGGTGCCGGATGGAACCTTCGTGGTCTATATCGGCACCCATGGCGACCGCGGCGCGCATCGCGCTGACGTCATTTTGCCGGGCGCGGCCTATACCGAAAAATCCGGCATCTACGTCAACACCGAGGGCAGGGCGCAGATTGCCAACCGCGCCGCGTTCCCGCCGGGCGAAGCGCGCGAGGACTGGGCGATCGTCCGCGCGCTGTCGGACGTGCTGGGCAAGAAGCTGCCCTATGACTCGCTTCAGGCGTTGCGCCAGGCGCTGGTCAAGGCTGTGCCGCATCTGATCCGGATCGACCAGATCGAGCCCGGCAAGGCGGACGATATCAAGGCGCTGGCCGGCAAGGGCGGCAGCGTCGACAAGACGCCGTTCAAGACGTCGGTCGAGGATTTCTACCTCACCAACCCGATCGCACGCGCGTCGGCGGTGATGGCGGAATGTTCCCGGCTGGCGTCCGGGCAAATGCTGACGGCAGCGGAGTGAGCGTGACCTGATGGCTGAATTCTTCGCAAGCTCGTTCTGGACCGGTTTCCTCTGGCCGCTGATCATCATGGTCGCGCAGAGCCTGCTGCTGCTGGTCGTGCTGCTGATCGCGATCGCCTACATCCTGCTTGCCGACCGCAAGATCTGGGCGGCGGTGCAGATCCGCCGTGGTCCCAACGTCGTCGGCCCGTGGGGCCTGCTGCAATCCTTCGCCGATCTTTTGAAGTTCGTGCTGAAGGAGCCGGTTATTCCCTCCGGCTCCAACAAGGGCGTGTTCCTGCTCGCGCCCCTGGTCAGTTGCGTGCTGGCGCTGGCGGCCTGGGCCGTGATCCCGATGGATTTCGGCTGGGTGATATCAGACATCAATGTCGGCGTGCTCTACATCTTTGCGATCTCGTCGCTGTCGATCTACGGCATCATCATGGCCGGCTGGTCGTCGAACTCGAAATACCCGTTCCTCGCCGCGCTGCGTTCGGCGGCGCAGATGGTGTCCTACGAAGTCTCGATCGGCTTCGTCATCATCACGGTGCTGTTGTGCGTCGGCTCGCTGAACCTGACCGACGTGGTGCAGGCGCAGAACACCAGGTTCGGGCTGCTCGGCTGGTACTGGCTGCCGCTGTTTCCGATGTTCGTGATCTTTTACGTCTCGGCGCTGGCCGAAACCAACCGGCCGCCGTTCGACCTCGTCGAAGCCGAGTCGGAGCTGGTCGCGGGCTTCATGACCGAGTACGGCTCGACACCGTATTTGCTGTTCATGCTCGGCGAATACGTCGCGATCACCACGATGTGCGCGCTGGCGACGATCCTGTTCCTGGGCGGCTGGCTGCCGCCGGTGCCCTATGCACCGTTCACCTGGGTGCCCGGGATCATCTGGTTCGCGCTGAAAGTGTTCTTCATGTTCTTCATGTTCGCGATGGCGAAGGCGATCGTGCCGCGCTACCGCTACGATCAACTGATGCGGCTCGGCTGGAAGGTGTTCCTGCCGCTGTCGCTGGCGATGGTGGTGATCGTCGCCGGGGTCCTGCAATTCGCAGGGCTCGCGCCGAAATGAGGTCGCTATGAGTGTCAATATCAACGCAACAGCCCGCTCGCTTCTCCTGACCGAGTTCGTATCGGCGTTCTTCCTCGCCATGCGCTACTTCTTCAAGCCGAAGCCGACGCTGAACTATCCGTTCGAGAAGGGCCCGATCTCGCCGCGCTTCCGCGGCGAGCATGCGCTGCGCCGCTATCCCAACGGCGAGGAGCGCTGCATCGCCTGCAAGCTGTGCGAGGCGATCTGCCCGGCGCAGGCCATCACCATCGAGGCCGGCCCGCGCCGCAACGACGGCACCCGCCGCACCGTGCGCTACGACATCGACATGGTGAAATGCATCTATTGCGGCCTGTGCCAGGAAGCCTGCCCGGTCGATGCCATCGTCGAGGGACCGAATTTCGAATTCGCGACCGAGACCCGCGAGGAACTGTATTATGACAAGGCGAAATTGCTCGCCAATGGCGACCGTTGGGAGCGTGAGATTGCAAAATCGATCGAACTCGACGCGCCGTACCGGTGAGGTGAGGGCATGATCCTTCCCGCGCTGTTCTTTTATCTGTTTGCCGGCATCTGCGTGGCGTCGGCGGTGATGGTGATTGTCTCGCGCAATCCCGTCCACTCCGTGCTGTATCTGATCCTGGCCTTCGTCAACGCCTCGGGCCTGTTCATCCTGATGGGCGCTGAATTCCTCGGCATGATGCTGATCGTGGTCTATGTCGGCGCGGTCGCGGTGCTGTTCCTGTTCGTGATCATGATGCTCGACGTCGACTTCGTCGAACTGCGCGAAGGCTTCATGCAATATCTGCCGATCGGGCTCGTGATCGGCGGCATCTTCGTGTTCGAGCTGCTGCTTGTCGTCGGCGGCTGGGCGATCAATCCGTCCGTGACCAAGAACATCACGGCGGCGATCCCGGCCAATATCAGCAACACCGAGGCGCTCGGCCTCGTGCTCTATACGAAGTACATCCATTACTTCCAGCTCGCCGGCATGGTGCTGCTGGTCGCCATGATCGGCGCCATCGTGCTGACGCTGCGCCACAAGGTCAGCGTCAAGCGGCAGGACATCAACGTGCAGAACGCGCGTACACCGGAGCTCGCGATGAGCGTGCGCAAGGTGGCCGCGGGGCAGGGCCTGCAGGACGCGGACGCGGCGGAGTGGGTGAAATGACGATCGGGCTCGGACACTACCTCTCGGTCGGCGCCATCCTGTTCACGCTTGGGATCCTCGGCATCTTCCTCAACCGCAAGAACATCATCGTCATCCTGATGTCGATCGAGCTGATCCTGCTTTCGGTCAACATCAATTTGGTGGCGTTCTCGACCTTCCTCGGCGACATCGTCGGCCAGGTGTTTGCGCTGCTGGTGCTGACGGTCGCCGCAGCCGAGGCCGCGATCGGTCTTGCGGTGCTGGTGGTGTATTTCCGCAACCGCGGTTCGATCGCGGTTGAAGACGTTAATTTGATGAAGGGCTGACGGCGCATGATCCGGAAAAGTGGACGCCGGTTTTCCCAGACAAACGACTTCGTTTGTCAGGAGATCATGCGCAAGGGAAAACGTTGATGGTTCAGGCAATCGTCTTTCTGCCGCTGCTGGGCGCCATTCTGGCCGGCCTGATCGCGCTGTTCGGGGCGCATGCGCGCAACCCGAGCGGCGACACCGTCGAGCATCATGATGACGGGCATCATGGGCACGACGCGCACGCGCATGCGTCAGCCGCCCATGACGACCATGGCCACGATGACCACGGCCATGACGACCACCACGTGGCGGAACCGCCGGCCGCCGGCTCCCGCGCGGCCGAACTGATCACGACCGGCCTGCTTATGATTTCGGCCGGGCTGTCCTGGGTCACGCTGGTCGACGTCGGCTTCATGCACCATGACGTCCGCATTGCCCTGTTCCCCTGGATCAATTCCGGCGATCTGCAGGTCGCGTGGTCGCTGCGCGTCGATACGCTGACGGCGGTCATGCTGGTCGTGGTCAACACCGTCTCGGCGCTCGTGCATCTTTATTCCATCGGCTACATGGACGAGGATCCGCACCGGCCGCGCTTCTTTGCCTATCTGTCGCTGTTCACCTTCGCGATGCTGATGCTGGTGACCTCGGACAATCTGGTGCAGATGTTCTTCGGCTGGGAAGGCGTTGGTCTCGCCAGCTATCTGCTGATCGGCTTCTGGTACCAGAAGCCGTCGGCCAATGCGGCGGCGATCAAGGCCTTCGTAGTCAACCGCGTCGGCGATTTCGGTTTTGCGCTCGGCATCTTCGCCGTGTTCATGCTGCTCAAGTCCACCGATTTCGAAACCATCTTCGCGGGCGCGCCGGGGCTCGCCGGCAAGACCATCGACGTGTTCGGCTGGCAGGCCGACGCGCTGACGCTGACGTGTCTCTTGCTGTTCATGGGCGCGATGGGCAAATCCGCCCAGTTCCTGCTGCACACCTGGTTGCCGGACGCCATGGAAGGCCCGACGCCGGTCTCGGCGCTGATCCATGCCGCGACCATGGTCACCGCCGGCGTGTTCATGGTGGCGCGCCTGTCGCCGCTGTTCGAGCTGGCGCCGAATGCGCAGGCCGTGGTGATGTTCTTCGGCGCCACCACCGCCTTCTTTGCGGCGACGATCGGCCTCGTGCAGAACGACATCAAGCGCATCGTCGCTTACTCGACCTGTTCGCAGCTCGGCTACATGTTCGTGGCGATGGGGGCAGGGGCCTACTCGGTCGGCATCTTCCATCTGTTCACGCACGCCTTCTTCAAGGCGCTGCTGTTCTTAGGCTCAGGCTCGGTCATCTACGCGATGCATCACGAGCAGGACATCCGCAACATGGGCGGGCTGAAGGACCGGATTCCCTTCACCTATATCGTGATGGTGATAGGTACGCTGGCATTGACCGGATTCCCGCTCACCGCCGGCTATTTCTCCAAGGATGCGATCATCGAATCTGCGTTCGTCTCGCATAATCCGTTCGCGATGTACGGCTTCCTGATGACGGTGGTCGCAGCCGGCCTGACCTCGTTCTATTCCTGGCGTCTGATCTTCAAGACCTTCCACGGCGAGCCGCACGACCAGGCGCATTATGAAGCCGCCCACGAGGCGCCGCTGTGGATGCTGGTCCCGATCGGCGTCCTCGCCGCCGGCTCGATCCTGGCCGGCTTCCCGTTCAAGGAGTTGTTCGCGGGCCATGGCGTGGCCGAGTTCTTCCGTGAATCGCTGAAGATGCACCCCAACATCATCGAAGAAATGCACCACATCCCGGCGTGGATCGCGTATCTGCCGACCGTGATGATGGTGGTAGGCGCCTACATCTCCTACGTCTTCTATATTCGCCGGCCCTATCTGCCGGTCGAACTCGCCAGTCAGCACCCGATGCTCTACCAGTTCCTGCTCAACAAATGGTACTTCGACGAGCTCTATGACCTGATCTTCGTTCGCCCGGCCAAGTGGATCGGCCACTTCCTGTGGAAGAAGGGCGATGGCTATGTCATCGACGGCTTCGGCCCCGACGGCATTTCCGCAAGGGTGCTCGACGTCACCCGCAACGTCGTGAAGATCCAAACCGGCTACCTCTATCACTACGCGTTCGCGATGCTGATCGGGGTTGCCGGACTAATCACCTGGTTCATGTTCGGCTTGGGAGGCCAGTGATGACAACCTGGCCCATCCTCTCGGTCGTCACCTTCCTGCCGCTGTTCGGCGCGCTGGTGATCTACATCAGCCGCGGCGACGACGAGGCGGCGAGAAGCAACTCGCGCTGGATCGCGCTGTGGACCACGCTGGTCACCTTTGCAGTCTCGCTGATCCTGGTCTGGCGCTTCGATGCGACCAATCCGGACTTCCAGTTCATCGAAAAGGCGTCGTGGCTGGCGAGCGGCATCACCTACCACATGGGTGTCGACGGCATTTCACTGCCGTTCGTGATCCTGACCACCGCCTTGATGCCGCTCTGCATCATCGCGAGCTGGAAATCGGTGACGATGCGGGTGCGCGAATACATGATGGCGTTCCTGCTGCTGGAAACGCTGATGATCGGCACCTTCTCGGCGCTCGACCTCGTGCTGTTCTACCTGTTCTTCGAGGGCGGCCTGATTCCGATGTTCCTGATCATCGGCGTCTGGGGCGGCCCGCGCCGGGTCTACGCGTCCTTCAAGTTCTTCCTCTACACGCTGCTCGGCTCGGTCTTGATGCTGCTCGCCATCATGGCGCTGTACTGGAACGCCGGCACGACGGACATCCCGACGCTGATGAACACCGCGGTGCCGCGCAGTCTGCAGACGTGGGCGTGGCTGGCGTTCTTTGCATCGTTCGCGGTCAAGATGCCGATGTGGCCGGTGCACACCTGGTTGCCGGACGCGCACGTCGAGGCGCCGACCGCGGGCTCGGTGATCCTGGCCGCGATCCTGTTGAAGATGGGCGGCTACGGCTTCCTGCGCTTCTCGCTGCCGATGTTCCCGCTGGCGTCGCATGATTTCGCCTGGATCATCTTCACGCTGTCGGCGATCGCGATCATCTACACCTCACTGGTGGCCTTGATGCAGGAAGACATCAAGAAGCTGATCGCCTATTCGTCGGTGGCGCATATGGGCTTCGTCACCATGGGCATCTTCGCCGGCACCACGCAGGGCGTGGCCGGCGGCGTGTTCCAGATGATCTCGCACGGCATCGTCTCCGGCGCGCTGTTCCTGTGCGTCGGCATCGTCTACGACCGCATGCATACCCGCGAAATCGCCGCCTACGGGGGGCTGGTGAACCGGATGCCGCTCTACGCGCTGGTGTTCATGGTCTTCACCATGGCTAATGTCGGGTTGCCCGGCACCAGCGGCTTCGTAGGCGAATTCATGACGCTGCTCGGCACCTTCAAGGTCTCGATCCCGACCGCGACCTTCGCCACGCTCGGCGTGATCCTGTCGGCGGGCTACGCGCTCTGGCTCTATCGCAAGGTGGTGTTCGGCACGCTCACAAAACCGGCGCTCGCGAGCATCAAGGACCTCACGTTCCGCGAAGGCCTGATGCTGTTCCCGCTGGTGTTCCTCACCATCCTGTTCGGCGTCTATCCGAAACCGGTGCTCGACATGTCGGCGGCCTCGGTTCAGCAACTCGTCAACAATTACAACACCGCCGTGACTGCCGTGAAGGCAGCCGCGTTGATCAATTAAGGCCGCCACCATGAGCTTCCAGAGTGCAGGTTATCAGTTGCTGCCGGTGTTGCCGGAGCTGGTGCTGGCCGCGGGTGCCATGGCGCTGCTGATGCTCGGCGCCTATCGTGGCGGCGAGGGGACGACCCGGCTCGTCACCACCCTTGCGATATGCCTGCTGGTGGTGACCGGCGCGCTGGAGCTGATGTTGCCGGCCGGCAAGCTCACGACCTTCGGCGGCAGCTTCATTGTCGACGACTTCGCGCGGTTCCTGAAGATTCTGGCGCTGATCGGCTCGGGCGCAACCCTGATCCTGTCGGCCGAATTCCTCTCCGACCCGTCGCGGCGGACCTTTGAATTTTCGATCCTGGTGCTGCTCTCGAGCCTCGGCATGATGGTGCTGATCTCGGCCGGTGACCTGATCATGCTCTATCTCGGGCTGGAATTGATGTCTCTGGCGCTCTACGTGGTCGCCGCCAGCAACCGCGACAACGCCAAGTCCACCGAAGCCGGCCTGAAGTATTTTGTGCTCGGCGCGCTGTCTTCGGGCATGCTGCTGTACGGCGCCTCGCTGATCTACGGCTTTACCGGCACCGTCAGCTTCGCCGGCATCGCGGCGGCTGCGAAGACCGGCAATATCGGGCTCGTGTTCGGCCTGGTGTTCCTGCTCGCTGGCCTCTGCTTCAAAGTCTCGGCCGTGCCGTTCCACATGTGGACGCCCGACGTCTACGAGGGCGCGCCGACGCCGGTAACCGCGTTCTTTGCCTCTGCGCCGAAGGTCGCGGCCTTGGCGGTGTTTACGCGGGTGGCGCTGACGGCATTCCCGGGCATCGTCTCGCAGTGGCAGCAGATCATCGTGTTCGTGGCGATCGCCTCGATGGTGCTGGGCTCGTTCGCCGCCATCGGGCAGAAGAACATCAAGCGCCTGATGGCCTATTCCTCGATCGGCCACATGGGTTTTGCGCTGGTCGGGCTC
Source organism: Bradyrhizobium sp. AUGA SZCCT0169 (assembly GCF_018130085.1). Lineage (NCBI taxonomy): Bacteria > Pseudomonadati > Pseudomonadota > Alphaproteobacteria > Hyphomicrobiales > Nitrobacteraceae > Bradyrhizobium > Bradyrhizobium sp. AUGA SZCCT0169. Next base: position 166,918 of record NZ_JAFCMC010000005.1, read on the forward strand.
GCGTCCGGCACCGTCGAGGGCGCGCAGGGCGTGCTGGTCTATATCGCGATCTATGTCGCGATGACGCTCGGCACCTTCTCGGTCATCCTGACCATGAAGCGCAACGGCCAGCCGATGGAGCAGATCAGCGACTTTGCCGGCCTGTCGCGCACCAATCCGCTGCTCGCCTTCGTCTTTGCGATGCTGCTGTTCTCGCTGGCCGGCATTCCGCCGCTCGCGGGCTTCTTCGCCAAATGGTACGTGTTCGTTGCCGCGATCAAGGCAGGCCTGTTCACGCTCGCTGTGGTCGGCGTGCTCGCCAGCGTCGTGGGCGCGTTCTACTATCTCAGCATCATCAAGGTGATGTATTTCGACGAGCCGGAGGGCCAGCTCGATCCGATGCGCACCGAATTGCGTGCGGTGCTGGCGATCACCGGCGTCTTCACCATCTTCTTCTTCGTCTATCCGGGGCTGCTGGTCAGCGTCGCCGCGGCCGCGGCGAAGTCGCTGTTTTAGCGCGCATGATCCCGAAAAGTGGAAACCGGTTTTCGGAGAAGATCATGCGCAGAAATTTGAAATGACCTTCGCGCTCGGTCCCCGGGCTATATCGGCGGGTTACCGTCTCGCCGCCTTTGACCAGGTCGGTTCGACCAACACCGAGGCCATGGCGCACGCCCGCGAGGGCGAGCGCGGCTCGATGTGGTTTGCCACCACGGAACAGACGGCCGGAAAGGGACGGCGCCAGCGCGCCTGGATCGCGCCGCGCGGCAACCTCGCCAGCAGCGTTCTCGAAGTCATCGACGTCCCGCCCGCGACCGCCGCGACATTGGGCTTTGCCGCCGGGCTCGCGATTGCAAGCGCCCTGCAGCAGGTGAGCATCGAAGCCAATCTGCGAAGGGCCGGCTCTGACCCGTTGAAATTCCAGCTGAAATGGCCGAACGACGTGCTCGTTGAGAAGCAGAAGCTGGTCGGTATTTCACTCGAAGCCGAAGCTGTCGCCGGCAACCGGCTGGCTGTCGTGGTCGGGATCGGTACCAATGTGGTCGCAGCCCCCACGGGCACGCCGACGCCGGCCATTTCGCTGGCGGCGCTGGGTGTCCATGACGGCGCCGAGGAGCTGTTCGCCGTGCTGTCGGACGCCTGGGTCGAGTTCCGCGGTATCTGGGACAATGGTCGCGGCTTTGCCGAAATCCGCCGGCTGTGGCTGGCGCGCGCTGCCGGCCTCGGCGAGCCGGTCGCCATCCAGACCGGAACTGCGACTATCGCAGGCACGTTCGACACGATAGATGAAAGCGGCTGCCTGATCGTCCGGACCGCAGAAGGCAAACACCTCCCGATCGCCGCGGGCGAGGTTTATTTTGGCTCGGCGGCCTCCGTGGGAGCTGCCTGATGGCTAGACCAGATGAACTGACCTTTGCGCCGCTCGGCGGCGTCGGGGAGATCGGCATGAACCTGTCGATCTACGGGCTCGGCAACCGCCACGAGCGGTCCTGGCTTGCGGTCGATCTCGGCGTCTCCTTTGGCGACGAGGAGCATCTGCCGGGCATCGACCTGATCATGCCCGACATCCGCTTCCTGGAGAAGGAACGCAAGAACCTGATGGGGCTGGTGCTGACGCACGCCCATGAGGACCATTTCGGGGCCATCATCGACCTCTGGCCGAAGCTGCAGTGCAAGATCTACGCGACCAAGTTCAGCGCGGCCCTGTTCGAGGCCAAACTGGCGGCCGAGCGTAATCCGCCGAAAATCCCGGTCACGGTGGTGCCTTCAGGGGGACGTGTCCATCTCGGCCCGTTCAACGTCGAATTCATCCCGGTTGCGCATTCGATTCCGGAATCGCACGCGCTGGCGATCCACACTTCGGTCGGCACCGTGCTGCACACCGGCGACTGGAAGATCGATCCGACGCCCATCATCGGCCTGCCGACCGACGAGCGGCGCCTGCGCGAACTGGGCGACGAGGGCGTGCTGGCGCTGGTCGGCGATTCCACCAATGCGGTGCGGGACGGGCGCTCGCCTTCGGAAACCGAGGTCGCCGCCACCATTACGAAATTGGTAAAGGCCGCCAAGGGCCGGGTCGCCGTCACCACCTTCGCCTCCAACGTCGCGCGCCTGAAGGCGGTCGCGGACGCCGCCAAGGCCGCCGACCGCGAAGTGGTCGTGGTCGGCCGCGCCATGGAACGGGTGGTGCAGGTCGCGCGTGAAACCGGTTATCTCGACGGCGTCCAGAGTTTCCGCGGCGCTGATCTCTACGGCCATTTCCCGCCGGACAAGGTGCTGGCGCTGTGCACGGGAAGCCAGGGCGAGCCGCGCGCGGCGCTGGCGCGCATCGCCAATGACGACCATCCGCAGGTGACCCTGAACAAGGGCGACTGCGTGATCTTCTCCTCGCGCACCATTCCCGGCAACGAGAAGGCGGTCGGCAGCATCATCAACGGCCTGGTCACGCAGGGCATCGAGGTCATCACCGACCGCACCGATCTGGTCCATGTCTCCGGCCATCCGCGCCGCGACGAGCTCCGAGACATGATCTCCTGGGTGCGTCCGCAGCTCTTGATCCCCGTGCATGGCGAAGCCCTGCATCTGGCGGAGCATGCCAAGCTGGCGCGCACGGCCGGCGTCCCGAAAGTGTTGATTTGCCGCAACGGCGACCTGGTCAAGCTCGGCCCCGGCGACCCCGGCATCATCGACCAACTGCCTTCGGGCCGTATTTACAAGGACGGCACCATCCTGGAGGATTCCAAGTCGCGCGCCGTGGTGGAGCGGCGGCGGATGGGATTTGCCGGCTGTGCCTTCGTGGCGATCGCGATGACCGACAAGGGCGAGCTGGCCGATGATCCCGAGGTCGATCTGGTCGGCATCCCCGAGAAGAATACGGCCGGCGAGCCCCTCGACGACATCGTGTTCGATGTGGTGGTATCGACGGTGGAAGGCCTGCCGCGGGCGCGGCGGCGCGATGCGGACGCGACAGCGGAATCGGTGCGCCGCGCGGTACGTGCCGTGCTGAACGAACATTGGGGCAAGAAGCCGATCTGCCTCGTGCATGTGCTGACGATCTAGCGCGTGTTCCGCGGAATTGGGTACTAGAGGAGGAGCAACGATGCTGGGCCGGCTCAATCATGTCGCGATCGCGGTCAAGGACGCCGAGAAGGCAGCCAGGATTTATGGCGGCGCATTCGGCGCCGAAATCTCTGGAGCGGTGCCGCTGCCGGAGCATGGCGTCATCACCGTGTTCGTGACGCTGCCCAACACCAAGATCGAGTTCATCCAGCCGCTCGGCGACGCCTCACCGATCGCCAAATTCGTCGAGCGCAACGCCGACGGTGGCATCCATCACATCTGCTACGACGTGCCCGATATCATTGCGGCGCGCGACAAGCTGATCAGCGAGGGGGCGCGCGTGCTCGGTGACGGCGTGCCGAAGATCGGCGCCCATGGCAAGCCGGTGTTGTTTTTCCATCCGAAGGATTTTTCCGGCGCGCTCGTCGAAATCGAACAGGCCTGAACCCTCATGGTCTACAACATCTCGACGATGTTCGCGATCTACTTCGTATTGTGGTGGGTCGTGCTGTTCGTGACGCTGCCGTTCGGCGTTCGCAGCCAGCACGAGGACGGCGAGGGCGCTCCCGGCACGGATCCCGGCGCGCCGGTCCTGGCGCGGATGGGCCGCAAGCTGATCTGGACCACGATCATATCGGCGGTCATTTTTGCGATCGCGATGTGGGCCTATTATCAGGGATTCCTTAATATCGAGCGGCTGGCCAAGCTGATGGGGACGCCGTTCTAGGAGCAATTTGAGTACCTCAATGCATACAGGCGGCGCGGCGAGGCCAAGCGTTAGCGTGCCGGGAGAACAAGAATGAGTTTCCAACGCATCATGATCGCGCTGGTGATCCTGCTCGCCGCCGGCCTTGGCGGGTCGTTCTACATGAACTGGAAGACGCTGAACCAGCTTCGAACGGTGAAAGCCTTCGTCGAGCAGGCGGTCTTTCCCGACGCCGTCGTGGCCTGCGAGAAAGCACAGAGCTCGACGCCGTTCAAATGGACCGGCGGCAAACAGACCGCGGCGATCGGCCTGAATGCGGTCAAGCTCAACAAGGACACGATCATCGCGAGCTACACGCTGGTCGCCGACAGCGTCTACTGCGACTACGATCCGATCAAGAAAAAGGCTGACATCGGTTCCAACTTCCTCGAGCGGGACTGAAGCCGAACTTCACGCGCCAGCAACCGGAGGCGACGACCGATGACCGCACAAGGGCGAGTGTTGGATATCCCCCGGCCGGACCAATACCGAATTCTGCGGGAAGCCGATCTGCGCGACTACCTTGCGCAGCTTCCCACGATCGCAAGCCAGCTTGGCGGTGTGCCGGCAGCGTGGTCGATCAGCGAGGTCGGCGACGGCAACCTCAACCTCGTCTTCATCGTGCGCGGCGGGGCTGGCAGCATCGCCGTCAAGCAGGCGCTGCCCTATGTGCGGCTGGTCGGCGAGAGCTGGCCGCTGCCGCTGTCGCGCTCGCACTACGAACATCTGGCGCTCACCCATCAGGCCCGGCTGGCGCCCGCCCTGGTGCCGGCGGTGCTCCACCACGATGCGGCGCTTGCCCTGATCGCGATGGAGTTTCTCGAGCCGCATATCATCATGCGCAAGGGGCTGGTGGCCGGAACCAGCTATCCGCGGTTCGTCGAAGACATCACGAATTTTCTGGCGCGAACGCTGTTCTTCAGCTCCGATCTTGCGGTCCCCGCCGCGGAGAAGAAGGAGGGCATTGCCGCCTTTGCCGGCAATCATGCGCTGTGCAAGATCACCGAGGATCTGATCTTCACCGATCCCTACCGCGTCGCCGAACAGAACCGCTGGACACAGCCCTGGCTGGATGCGACCGCGGCGCGCTTTCGCGGCGACCTCGATCTTCATGTCGCGATCTCCAGGCTCAAGCTGAAGTTCATGGCCTCGCCGGAAGCGCTGATTCACGGCGACCTCCATACCGGCTCGATCATGGTGACCGAGCGCGAGACGAAGGTGATCGATCCCGAATTCGCGTTCTATGGGCCGATGGGGTTCGATATCGGCGCGGTGATCGCAAATCTCCTCATGGGCTATCTGGCCTCCAGCGGCCACGAAACGTCGCCTGGCGATAGGCGCGCCTTCGAAGCGTGGCTGCTGCAGACGGTCGAGGGCGTATGGGCGGAATTTGCGCGAAAATTCGTCGGGTTGTGGCGCACCGAAGCGAAGGGCGATGCCTATCCGGCATCGCTGTTTGCCGGCGCGGATGGTGCTGTTCGCCTCGAGGCCGAACGGCAGGCCTACATGGCGCGATTGTTCGGCGACACCGTCGGGTTTGCCGCGGCAAAGATCATCCGCCGCATCCTCGGTCTCGCGCACAATATCGACTTCGAGCTGATCGAGGAGCCGAAGCTTCGCGCCGTCTGCGAAGCGCGAAGCCTGCGCCTGGCGCGGGCGATGATGGTGGAGCCGACGTCGTTTGCTTCCATCGGTGCGGTCACAGGGGCGGCGCGGGAAATGCGCGAGTGGCAGCCGGATTTTGGAGGGTGAGGGTTAGCGGCTGGCCAGACGTGATCTACTTCCGCTTTCGGCGGAATGCGGACTTAGCCTGAAGTTCGCGGCGCGCTGTCAAAGTCACGCGATTGACCCGAAGCGGACATGATGGATTTTTTACTCGTCTAGGTTTTTGATCCAAGCGGTATGTAGCAAGCTGCAAGAAACTGGAGCTTAACAATGCTATCAAGGAGAGCATTATTACCGTTGCTCACCCTCGTTTTTCTCCTGAACTCCCTTGAATGTTCCCCGGCCAAAGCGAATCAGAGTTTGTCGGTGCTCGTTGGACCGATATGCATCTGGGTGTTCGAACTTTCCGGGAGTCCGAATGTGCAAACGCGCAACGATCTCGCGGAACGCGTCGCTAGCGCCGTACAAGGCAAGGTCCAAGAAGCAGGAAGCGCAACACAGAGCAAGTACACGAGGAAGGTCTGGGCTGCCATGGACTGTATCAAAGCGAATCAACCGGGATTTGATCGGCAGTTAACGATGCAGCTCACAGTCAAGCGTCAGACTACTTTCGTTGACGGTGCCAATCAAAACGTGGTTGTGGCGAGCGGAACTTCTCCGGACGGCCTGTTTCAAGACCGCGAAGTACAGCCGGAAATCATTATCCAAAGCGGTGCGATCGCTGACGATGCTGTATCGGATGCCCTCGTAAAATTCATGGATCGCACCGTCGTTGCAAGGTTGCGGCACTGAATGCGGCGACGAGGGCGTCCCCCTAGACCGACGGGCATGGCCGCTTTTGGCACTTAACGGGCATACGGCGACCGCAAAGCGATGTCGCCTTCTGACCCTTAAGAGAAATCCGCCGAACGACTAAAGTCGAGGGCCATGAGTGCTTCATCGTAATATTTATCGCCATACTTTGAGGCTTTTGTCTCCACACCGAATTCTAAAAAAACTACGCTTTCATAGAGCCTTCGGGCAGGTCGGTTTTCTCTGACGACGCTCAACTGGATGGTCTTCGTCTGCTCTCGGCACTAAGGGGACATCACGATCCGTTCCGACGACGTCGGGTCATCGACGCAATGCGACCACTGGCAATTGTCCGCCCGCGGCAGATTTATGGGTTCACGGCCTAGAAGGCCGCGCCTATTCGACAGCTCTCTCCCGCAGCTTCTGCGCATAGACGTTGATCACCAGCGCCGCGAGCAGGATCAGGCCGCGGATCAGGATCTTCAGAAAACTGTCGATGTTGACGTGGTCGAGGCCGTTGTTGAGGACGCCGAGCACGAACAGGCCGACGACGGTGTTGCCGATGCCGCCGCGGCCGCCGAACAGGCTGGTGCCGCCGACCACGACGGCGGCGATTGAATCGAGCAGGTAGGTGTCGAACTCGTTCTGCTGCGCGCTGCCGAAATGGGCGACGCCGAGCATGCCGCCGATCCCCGAGCAGACCGCCGCGATCACCATCACGCTGCCGAGGATGAGCTTGACGTTGAGCCCGGAATATTCCGCCGCCTCGCGGTTGCCGCCGACCATGTAGACGTAGCGGCCGAAGCGCGTGTAGGTCAGCACCAGATGGCCGCCGAGCAGCATCAGCGCGGCCACGATCACGATGCATGGGATGCCGCCGACCGATCCCGATCCGAGCGTCGTGATCACGTCGGGCACCTTGTAGGCGATCTGGCCGCGCACCAAGAGCGCGGAAATGCCGGCGGCGATCTGCATCATCGCCAAGGTCATGATGAAGGAGGGGATGCCGATCACCGTGAGCCCGAACGCATTGACGACGCCGAGTAGGGCGCAGAGCGCAAGCGCCAGCATGACCGCGGCCCAGCCGGGCATTGGGACGTTGGCGATGTTCACGTAGGATTCCTGCAGGGTGAAATAGGCGACCGCGATGCCGGTGACGTTGGCGATGCTGGCGATCGACAGGTCAATCTCGGCGCACAGGATCACGAAGGTGAGGCCGACGGCGATGATGCCGGTCACCGAAACCTGGGTCAGGATATTGCCGAAATTGTCCAGCGTCGCAAACGACGGACTGGCGGCGGCAAAGAAGCCGGTCAGGCAGATCAGCGTCAGGAATGGCGCGATGTTGCGCATCTGGGAGCGCAGGAACCTGCCGACGCTGCGCGGCCGCTTGCGATCCGCCGGGACTGTCGCGCCTTCACTTGCCATTCAATTTTCTCCTCAAGCCGCTTGCAGCAGGCGGTCCTTGCTGACCATCTCATGAGCGAATTCGCGCACCACCGCGCCGCGCTTGAGGACGATGATGCGGTCGGCCAGCGACAGCACCGTCTCCGGTTCGGTCGAAAGCACGATCACGGCCAGTCCCTTGGCGCGCAGTTCCCTGATGATGTTGATGACGTCGTTCTTAGCGCCGACGTCCATGCCCCGCGTCGGTTCGCACAGCACGAGCAGGCGCGGTGGATAGCTCAGCCATTTCGCCAGCGCCACCTTCTGCTGGTTGCCGCCGGACAGCATGCCGAGTTCGAGGTCGACGGCCGCGGGCCTGATCTGCAATTGCTCGACCTGACGGGTGGCGATCGACCGCTCGCGTGCCGGCTTGAGCAGCAGCGCCGAAATCCGACCCAGCACGCTGATCGAGATGTTCTTGTAGACCGGCTCCTGGTGGAACAGCATGGCGCGGCGGCTTTCGGGAACGAAGGCGACGCCGGCGCGCCGCGCCGCCGCCGTGCTGGCGAAGGACTTGGGTTCGCCGCCCACGATCAGCGTGCCGCGGTCGGGCTTGATCTTGCCGAACAGGATCCGCGCCAGCTCGAGCTGCCCGCAGCCCATGAAGCCGTAGATGCCCAAAACTTCACCGCCGCGGGCCTCGAACGAAACGTCCTGCAGGCTGCGGGCGAGCGTGAGTTCGTCCGCCTTCAGCACCGCCGGACGATCGGTCGGCGGCGGCAGCATGATGTCGTCGGTATAGGTCTCGCCCAGCGCCTCGCTGCCCTTGCCGATCATGGCCTCGATCAGCGCGGCCTTGCTGGTCGCGGCGGATTCCGTCTCGGCGACTTTCCGTCCGTTGCGGAACACCGTCACGGTGTCAGAGACGCGCAAAATGTCCTCGATGAAATGAGAGATGAAGACGATGGCGCAACCCTCGTCGCGCAGCCGCCGCAGCGTCGCAAACAGCCGCTCGACCTCGGGCGGCGAGAGGGCGGAGGTCGGCTCGTCGAGAATGACGATGCGGGCGCCCGAGAACAGGACGCGGGCGATCTCGATCAGCTGCTGCATGCCGATCGGCAGATCGCCGAGCCGCGACATTGGATCGACGTCGATGCCGAATTTGGCGAGTTGCTCGCCGGCCTCGCGCGCCATGCGCCGCCACTGCACGAGGCCGAAGCGGTTGGTTGGCTGGGTGCCGAGAAAGACATTTTCGGCCACCGACAGATCAGGAGCCACGCTCAGCTCCTGATGGACCATGGCGATGCCGGCGGCATGCGCGTCGCGGGTCGAACGGAAACGGGTGTCCTTCCCGTCGAGTATAAAGCGGCCGGAGAACTCCGCATGCACGCCGGCGATGATCTTCATCAGCGTGCTTTTTCCCGCGCCGTTTTCGCCGACGAGACCGTGGATCTCGCCGGCGAACAACGCAAAATCAACACCCCGAAGCGCCTCGACGCCGCCGAAGGCTTTGGTGATGCCTCGCAGTTCGAGGATGGGTGCGCGTTGCGGCGTCATCAGACTTCAGATCAGGAAATGATTCTCCATCCACTGCATGCCCGCCGCGTTGGCCTTGGTCACGACCGGGCCGTCCGTTATCACGTGCTTCGGAATACCCTGACCGCTCTTCTCGCCCCCGGTCACCGCGGCGACGCCGGCGACGATGGCGCCGCCATGGATACGGCACGAGGGATTGCGGACGGTTGCGAACATCCGGCCTTCGCTGACCGCCTGGATCGCCGGCGGCATGGCGTCGACCCCGCCGATCAGGATGTTGGTGCGGTTGCGCGCCTTCATGATGTTGTAGGCGGCGAGCGCCATGTCGTCATTGTGGAAGAAAGCGGCATCGATCTGCGGGTATTTTGTCAGATAGGTCTCCCACAGGCGCGCCGTCTTTGACACGTCCCAATCCGCCGGCTGGGTGTCGAGCACCTCGATATTCGGGAATTGCTTCACGACGGAGGTAAAACCCTTGGCGCGGCCTTGCGCGCCGGTGTGGCCGAGGGCGCCCTGGGTCATGATGATCTTGCCCTTGCCGCCCATGGCGTTGCAGAGCGCCTGCGTCACCGAAGCGCCCATGAATTCATTGTCGGGGGCGAGGAAGGAGTGGACGTTGATCTGGTCGAGCGGCGCGATCAGCGTGTCCATGTCGATGACCGGGGTGCCGGCGCTGATCATCTTCTGCACCGGCTGGGTCAGGGTGCCTATGCCGAACGCCTGGATGGCGACGAAATCCCATTTCTGCGACGCCATGTTGTCGATCGCGGCGCGCTGCTTGACGGCGTCGAGCTGGCCGTCGAACCAGGTGACCTCGACGTTGAACAGCTTGCCCCACCATTCCGCGGCCTGCTTGCCCTGCGCGCACCAGGTGGCCTGCAGGCCGGCGTTGGAGAACGCGGCCTTCAGCGGTTTTTCGGAACGTGCGGCCTGCGCGAGCGCGGGGCTTAACCCCAAACCGCCGAACAGCGCGGTCGCTGCGCCGGCGAACGCCGCCGACTGAAGAAGGTCACGCCTGGTCGTAGAGGATTTGTCCGTCCCTGACATTGCTTGCTCCCTCGCTTTCATTTTTATGACCGAGGGCGTTACACGCACCGCGGATGCCCGCAGTGTCTCACACTCGCCGCGCACGCGCCACCCGTTCGCTGATCACGTCATTGCTGAGGGTGCAGAATCAACTAAGCAAGTCGAGCGGGAGTCGTTTTAGCTTGTGCGCTGCAAGACCAGCTGCTCGATCTCGTCGAGCAATTTCCGCCATGCAGCATCGATCTCAGGCGACCAGTCCTGATCGAGGATTTCGCGCAGGGTCTCGGCGATCACACCGAAGAATGCGATGAACAGGTCGCGCGGCGTGCCGTAGGCGTCGTGCGAGGAAATCTCGCACTCGATCATGCGGAAATGGCCGGTGCGGGGACCTGCGAAATCCAGGATCGCATCGATCGTCAGCGCCAGCATCGAGCCCTTGACGAGTTCGCTGCCCTCGGTCCGGAACATCGTGTGTGTTTCGGGATGTTCGCTGTGCAGGCGCGCATACACCAATGGCGTCAGGTCCGCGCAGCGGCTGGCTGCGATCTCAAAGCTTCGCAGAATCGGATTGGACGCGATCATGAGGGCGTACGCGGTTCGAAGATTCTTCGAACGACTTTAAAGAGGGCGATCATCGAAAAAAAAGAGCAGGGCACGGAGCCCTGCTCAAAAATTGTGTCGACCCTTTTACCTCGAAAATTTGGGTTTGATCTTGATTGACGAGGCGACGCTGCTTGTGCGCGTCAGGGCTCCTCCCGAGACTTGGACCACCAGACTTCAACCTTTCGGCCAGCCTGAGCCAGCACGTGTAGACTATCTTTTTCCCCTTGTCACCATTTTCAGCAACGATTGTTCAAAATTCTATCAATCTGCGAAATGATTGGAATTTCACCACTATTCCTTGTGGCGGAGGGGCAGTACCCGCGGCGGGTCACGGGCGCGGAGGGCCGGAATCGCCGCCTCAATCGGCTGGAACGCATCTGAAACGCCGGGTTATTTGCGCAACACAAGCGGATAAACCGCAAAACCCGATCTCGACTTCGAACGCTCCCGGTGATTAGTTCTTGTTCCGGATGGGTTTGCGATGCGCGCGCGGCTGAAAAATTTCCTACCCATAGTCCTGATCGCCCTGATGGTGCAGATTTTCGCACCGATCGGCGCGTGCTGGGCGGCGAGCATCGCGGCCTCCGATCCGATCGCCGCGGCCGTGATCTGTCACGGCAATGCAGATGGCAGCACAGGGCAGAGCGACCAGACCGGGCATCGCGCGCACGATGGCTGCTGTTCGGTCTGCAGCGTGCTTCACACCGGTGCGCCGGTCGACGCGCCGCAAACCACCAACGCCATCGTCATCGAACGCCAGCACGCGCGCGTGGTCTGGGTCGAATTCACAACGGACCGCTTCGGTTCCCGCGCCGGCTCGCACGCGCAAGCGCGCGCGCCTCCGTCAATTTCCTGACCTTTCGAACATCCGAACGATCGGTGCGGCCTCGGCTGCGCTGAGCGCTGCCGTTCAATAAGCCGGCTCCAGGGCCGGTGTCAGGATTATCACATGTTTCGCTATCACTTGCCCGCGGGCGCGCTTGCTTGCGCTGCCGTCTTTGCATCCGTTCCGGCGGGTGCTCAAACCAATACGCAAAGTTCGCTTCCGCCCGTCACCGTGGATGCCCCAACGCCGCAGCGGGCAGTTTCAGTCCGTGCCCCGCAGCGCAGTGCAGCGCGCACGGCGCGTGCGTCTCGCGTCCGAAATCCGTCCCCGGTTGCGCCGCCGGCTGCAAGCGAACCGGCGAGGGGACCGGCGCTGACGGTCCTTACGGTGCAACAGGCGATCCGCGATATTCAGCAGACCCCGGGCGGCGTGGCGCTCGTTCCGGCCGAGGCCTACCGGAATTCGACCGTCGCCAATACGATCAAGGATGTTCTCGATTACGTCCCCGGCGTCTTCGCGCAGCCCAAATGGGGTGACGATACCAGGCTCTCGATCCGTGGTTCCGGTCTGTCGCGCAACTTCCATCTGCGCGGCGTCCAGCTCTACATGGACGGGATCCCGATCAACACCGCTGACGGCTATGGCGATTTCCAGGAGATCGATCCGACCGCCTACAAATATGTCGAAGTGTTCAAAGGCGGAAACGCCTTGCGGTTTGGCGCGAATTCCCTGGGCGGGGCCATCAATTTCGTCACGCCCAGCGGGCGCGACCCGTTCGTGAACGGCGTCAGTGTCGATGGCGGTGCTTTCGGGTTTCGCCGGCTGCAGGCCAACGCGGGCGGCGCCAACGGGCCCTGGGATGGTTTCGTGGCCGCATCGACCCAGGCTGCGGACGGCTTTCGCGATCACAGCAACGGCAGTGCAACGCGCGTCAGCGGCAATGTCGGCTACCAGTTCTCGCCCGATTTCGAGACTCGGTTTTATGTGAACGCCAATCAGGTCCGGCAGCGCATCCCCGGCACGGTTACCAAGCAGTCGGCGCTCACGTCTCCCGAGACGGCTGCGCCCAACAACATCCTGATGGACCAGCAGCGCAACATCGATACGGTGCGGCTGGCGAACAAGACCACCATCCGGTTCGAGGACACGATCGTTGATTTCGGCGTGTTCGGCGTCGACCGCCATTTGATGCATCCGATCTTCCAATGGCTGGACTATCGCTACAAGGATTACGGCGGCTTTGCCCGCGTCACCGACGATCGCAACATCGGCGGCTACCGCAACGTTCTCGTGGCCGGCGTCAATGTCATCAACGGCAGCATCGACAACCAGCAATTTGCCAATATCGCCGGACAGAAGGGAGCGCTGCTGTCCTCGTCGGTCGACAAATCCCAGAACACCTCGGTCTATATCCAGGACTCGTTTTACTTCCTGCCGAACGTCGCGGCCGTCGCCGGTACGCAGTTCCTGTACGCCACGCGCGATCGTCGCGACCGTTTCTTAAACGATGGAGATCAGTCGGGCCGGACGGAATTCAATCTGTGGAGCCCCAAAGCCGGCCTGCTGTGGGACATCGATCCGACCTGGCAGGCCTACGCCAACATCTCGCGCAGCGCCGAAGTGCCGAGCTTCGGCGAAAGCGCGAATGTACCGGGCGTCGCGGTCATCCCATTCACCAGCATCCGGCCGCAACGCGCGACCACCTATGAAATCGGCACCCGCGGGCGGCGTCCAGATTTGACCTGGGAACTGACCGGCTATCGCGCCGACATCAAGGACGAACTGCTGTGCCTCTACAGCGCGTTTGGCAATTGTAACGTGACCAACGCCAATCGGACCTACCATCAGGGAATTGAAGCCGGCTTGGGCGCAGCTGTCGTCAAGGGGCTGTTCGTCCCGGGCAGCGCGCCAGACAAGGTCTGGGTGAACCTTGCCTACACTTTCAACGATTTCCGCTTCGACAACGATCCCGTCTTCGGAAACAACCAGTTGCCCGGCGCGCCGCGTCATTACCTGCGGGCCGAACTGCTCTACAAGCATCCGACGGGATTCTATGTTGGCCCCAACGTCGAGTGGGTGCCGGAATCCTACTATGTTGATAGCGCCAATACCCTGAACACGTCGGCCTATGCGATCGTCGGGTTGAAGGCGGGCGTCGACAATGGCGGCACCTATTCGATGTATATCGAGGCGCGGAACATCGCCAACAAGGCTTACATCAGTTCGGCCAGCATCATCGACAGGGCCAATCCGAACCTGCCGTTATTCGAGCCCGGCACTGGCCGTGCCGTGTACGCGGGCGTAAAAGCGCGGTGGTGATTGATTGCGACTCCCGGCGCGCACCTTGCGCCGGGGGGATTCGAGACGCCGTTTGCGGGCGCGAGCCGCAAAAGAAAACCAAGGAAAATCCGATGAATTCTTTCTCTCGTACCGTTGCCTGCGTCGCTTTCGTGGCCGCGCTATTCACCGCTCCCTTGCACGCCCAAGAGGCCAAGGTTGGCGATCTCGTGATCACGCAAGCCTGGAGCCGCGCCACACCGGGCGGTGCCAAGATCGCGGGTGGATACCTCACCATCGAGAACAAGGGGCAGGCGCCGGATCGGCTGATCAAGGGCGCGGCCGATATCTCCGGCAAGATCGAGGTCCACGAGATGGCGATGAACAATGGCGTGATGACGATGCGCTCGCTCGACAAGGGGCTCGCCATCGAACCCGGCAAGACCGTAAAACTCGCGCCCGGCGGCTATCATCTGATGCTGATGGATCTCAAGCGCCCGCTCAAGCAGGGCGACAAGGTGCCGGTAACGCTCGAGTTCGAAAAGGCGGGCAAGGTGACGCTGTCGCTCGACGTGCAGGGCGTCGGCGCCCAGGCGCCCGCGCATGATCATTCGGGTCATTCCGGCATGAAGAAGTAATGGCGATGGAAAGCGTTCGCCGTTTAGAGCCAGGCTGCTCGCGCCTGATGCGGCGGGCGTCCGATTCAATCCAGCATGAACATCTGAGGCCAAAAATGTCGAAGCTAGGTCTACTAGTCGCCGTCGCAGCCCTCTGCGCCGCGTCTTCCGCCAACGCGCACGTTACGCTGGAGAAGCGCGAGGCGGCCGTCGGCAGTTATTACAAGGCGGTATTCGCCGTGCCACATGGTTGCGCGGGATCGGCCACCGTCAAAATCCGGGTGCAAATCCCCGAAGGCGTGATCAGCGTCAAGCCGATGCCGAAGGCCGGCTGGACTCTCGAGACGACAAAGGGAAAATACGCCGCCGAATACGAATATCACGGCAGCAAATTCTCCGAAGGCGTCAAGGAAGTGTCCTGGAGCGGGGGCAAACTTGCCGACGACAATTACGACGAATTCGTCATGGCAACCTTCCTCACCGGCGGCCTGAAGCCGAACACGACGCTGTATTTTCCGGTGGTGCAGGAATGCGAGAAGGGGGTTAGCCGCTGGATCGATATTCCGAAGGCCGGGGCCGGGTCGCATAGTCATGACGGCTCGTCACCGGCACCGGGCCTCAAGCTGATTTCGAGGCCGTAAATTCGATGTTACGCGCCATCGCAGCCGTCGCGGCACTGCTGGTGGCGCTCTGTCTTGCAACGGAAGCGTTTGCGCATGCGTCGCTGGTGGCTGCCGAACCTGCCGATGGCAGCGTCGTGGCCGAGGCGCCAAAGACCGTGCAATTGCAGTTCAACGAAAGCGTCACACCCGCTGTCGTCAACCTGATCGATGCCGCGGGCAAGACACGCGCTGTCACCGTTCGTGCCGTCGACCAATCCGTCGTGATCGTGTTGCCTGACGATCTGCCGCGCGGGACGCAGGTCGTCAGCTATCGCGTGGTTTCCCAGGACGGGCATCCCGTCGCGGGATCGCTGGTGTTTTCGATCGGCGTTGTGACGGCCAGTGCTGCCAAGTCGAATGGCGGCCCGGTTGCGATCCTGATCTGGCTGGCCCGCATCGGGGTTTATGTCGGCTTGTTCGCAGGCGTCGGCGGCGCGTTCTTTGCTGCATGGATCGGGCGGGGCACCGGCGGTGCGCGGGTGATCACGGGCGCGCTTGCCGTCGGTGTCGCGAGCGCCGTCGCCTCGCTTGGCCTGCAGGGTCTCGACTTGCTCGATCGTCCGCTCGGCGGGCTGGCGACAGCAGCGCCATGGACCAGCGCGCTCGGAACCAGCCTCGGGCCGTCGCTGCTGATTGCGATCGCGTCGATGGTCATCGCCTGGTTTGCGTGGCGCAGCCCGACCGGGATGACCGCCCGGGTATTGACTGTTCTTGCGCTGGCAGGCGCCGGGCTGTCGCTGGCAACGAGCGGGCACGCCGCAACGGCGTCTCCGAAATCGCTGACGGCGCCGGCGATGTTCATCCATGGCGTTGCCATCGCCTTTTGGGTCGGCGCACTCGCGCCCCTTGCGGTGCTGGCGCGCCAATCAACGGCCGCGATGGTGCCGGTGCTGCAACGGTTCTCGCGCCTGGCTGTGCCGGTCGTCGGTTTTCTGGTGTTGAGCGGACTGGGTCTGGCAATCGTCCAGCTTGAGAGTTTTCGTGCGCTGATCGACACCCGCTACGGCATTATCCTGCTGGTCAAATTGATACTGGTCACGGTCCTGCTTGGGCTAGCCGCGCTGAACCGGTACCGCCTGACACCAGCCGTGGCGGCCGATCCGCAGAAAGGGCGGTCATTGATCGGCTCGATCCTGATCGAATGCGTCGTGGTGGTGGGTATTCTCGCCGTCGTCGCTGGCTGGCGTTTCACGCCGCCGCCGCGTGTGCTGGCGGCCGCCGCGCAGGCGCCGCTGGCGATCCATATCCACACCGAGACGGCGATGGCTCAGGTGTCGATTTCGCCGGGCAAAGTGGGTTCGGATGATTTTGTCCTGCAATTGCTGACCGGCGACTTCGGTGCATTATCGGCCAAGGAGGCGACGCTGACGCTGAGCCTGCCGGAGCGCGGCATCGAACCATTCGGGCGTGAGGCGACGCGCGGGCCGGATGGGTCCTGGCACGTGCGCGGCGTGCCGTTGCCGCTCGCCGGCCGCTGGCACATGCGGATCGACGCGCTGGTAACCGATTTCGAGAAAATCACGCTGGAAGGCGACTTCGACGTGCGGTGACGGAGTATGCTGCGTCGCCTCGCCCGCAAGTGCAATCTCGCCGCCAGCATGCGACAAAACAACCCGACGGGCAAATCAGTTCCGGTTTTCGGAAATCATGTCAAGTCCAAAAATTCCGAAAATCAAAAATATTTCTCTTTCCTTCGACCCCAAATCACCGGTTCATTCTTGGCCATCCCGTCCCACTCAGAGGGCGTCGGCCGTCGTCACGACGAGGGGCGGGTTGCGGTGGACGTAACAGTTGCGATTGACGGTCGCGGCTGATGCGTACGGCGAAAGCGTGTGGTCCTGGCGCCCGTAACGGCGTCAAGTCTTTCGGGAGCCAACGCTTCCGAGGGGCGACGGTGGCAATAGAGGCCGTCTCACCGGGGAGAGCGCGTCATAAGCCGTAAAGCCATTGCGCAGGGAATGTCGGATGTTCTCCGCTGCCCTGTATGCTCGTGTGCAGCCTACTTAGCACAATCGCACACGAGACCGCGGGTGCAGCGCGCATCCGGCATTCCCTGCGCCCTCTGAATTTCGGGGGCGAAAGTAACCTGCAAACCTCGGGCGCAAGGCGCCGCGAGAATGCGAAACTATATCCGCGTGTCGTCCCGGCGAAGGCCGGGACCCATAACCACAGGGAGAAGTTTTGCGAACGGTCTTTATTACCGAGGCTTCACCGAGAGATCACGCGGTATGGGTCCCGGCCTTCGCCAGGACGACAGAATCGTACGGGAGACGCACCATTCCCGTCATTGCCTGCGGAGACCGACCCGGACCTGATCGCGCCGCAATTATGCGGTCAAGATCGGTGATCAAAACGGCCGGAAATCCGCGCATCTTGCGGCTTTTTAAGGTGTTCCGGCCTTGTATTTTCGTAGCCGATCCGGTTTCACTGCCATTCTTCCTTTCGTCCCCCTGATTCCCTGAGTTGACCCATGCGATTGTCGCGGTTTTTTCTGCCCATCCTGAAAGAGAATCCGAAAGAGGCGGAGATCGTCTCGCACCGCCTGATGCTGCGTGCCGGCATGATGCGGCAGGAAGCGGCGGGCATTTACGCCTGGCTGCCGCTGGGTTTTCGGGTGTTGAAGAAGATCGAGCAGATCGTCCGCGAGGAGCAGGACCGCGCCGGCGCCCTGGAACTGCTGATGCCGACGCTGCAGCTTGCCGACCTCTGGCGCGAGAGCGGCCGCTACGACGCCTATGGTCCGGAAATGCTGCGCATCAGCGACCGCCACAAGCGCGAATTGCTGTACGGGCCGACCAACGAGGAAATGATCACCGAGATTTTCCGCGCCTACGTCAAATCCTACAAGAGCCTGCCGCTCAATCTCTACCACATCCAGTGGAAGTTCCGCGACGAGCAGCGTCCGCGTTTCGGCGTAATGCGCGGCCGCGAATTCCTGATGAAGGATGCCTATTCGTTCGACATCGACGAGGCCGCGGCGCGGCGCTCCTATAACCGGATGTTCGTCGCGTACCTGCGCACCTTCGCGCGGATGGGGGTGAAGGCGATCCCGATGCGCGCGGAGACCGGCCCGATCGGCGGCGATCTCAGCCACGAATTCATCGTGCTGGCCGAGACCGGCGAGTCCGGCGTCTATTGCGACAGCGACGTGCTCAATCTGCCGATCCCGGGCGACGACGTCGATTATGACGGCGATCTGACCCCGATCATCAAGCAATGGACCTCGGTCTATGCCGCGACCGAGGACGTGCACGATGCCGCGCGCTTCGACAGCGAAGTGCCTGCCGACAAGAAGGTGCACACCAGGGGCATCGAGGTCGGCCAGATATTCTACTTCGGCACCAAATATTCCGACGCCATGAAGGCGATGGTCGCGGGCGCCGACGGCGTCGACGTGCCGATCCATGGCGGCTCCTACGGCGTCGGCGTGTCGCGCCTGGTCGGCGCCATCATCGAGGCCTGCCATGACGATGCCGGCATCAAATGGCCCGAGGCGGTGGCTCCGTTCACCGCCGTGATCCTGAACCTGAAGCAGGGCTCCAGCGATACCGATGCCGCCTGCGAGGCGCTGTATCGCGAGCTCGAGGCCAAGGGCGTCGATGTCCTCTATGACGACACCGATCAGCGCGCAGGGGCGAAGTTTGCCGCCGCCGACCTGATCGGCATCCCCTGGCAGATTCTGGTCGGCCCCAAGGGCCTCGCCGAGGGCAAGCTCGAGATCAAGCGGCGCAGCGACGGCTCGCGCGAGAATCTCAGCCCGGCCGAAGCGGTCGCCAGGATAGTTGGACGATAAGCGGTCGATCGCGGGATAAAGATTATCCACGGGGGGCGGGTATTCTTGGCCATTCCCGGCCACATTTGGCCCCGAATCATGGGATTATCGAAAGATGGATGAGACCATGAACGAGACAGTCCGAACCCCGCCGTTTTCGCAGTTCGAATGGCTGTTGTCGGGACGTTACCTGCGGGCGCGTCGCAAGGAAGGTTTTATTTCCGTCATCGCCGGTTTTTCGTTCCTCGGCATCATGCTCGGCGTTGCGACGCTGATCATCGTGATGGCCGTGATGAACGGCTTTCGCAAGGAACTGCTGGACAAGATCCTCGGCCTCAACGGACATCTCTTGATTCAGCCGCTGGAATCGCCGCTGACCGACTGGAAGGATGTCGCCGAGCGTATCAACCAGGTTCAGGGCATCCGGCTGGCCGCGCCTGTCGTGGACGGCCAGGCGCTGGCGTCTTCCTACTTCAACGCCTCGGGCGTGCTGGTGCGGGGCATACGTTCCGCGGACCTGACCAACCTCACCTCGGTCGCCAAGAACATCAAGCAGGGCACGCTGGAAGGTTTTGACGAGGGGCAGGGCGTTGCCATTGGGCGTCGGCTCGCCGATACGCTGTCATTGCATGCCGGCGACAGCATCACCCTGGTTGCCCCGAAGGGCGCCGTGACCCCGATGGGCACCACACCGCGCATCAAGGCCTACAAGGTCGCCGCGGTGTTCGAGATCGGCATGTCGGAATATGATTCGAGCTTCGTGTTCATGCCGCTGCCGGAGTCGCAGGCCTATTTCAACCGCAAGGACGACGTCACCGCGATCGAGGTTTTCACCTCCAATCCGGACAGGATCGACGCTTTCCGCAAACTGGTGACGGAAGCGGCCGGGCGGCCGGTGTTCCTGGTCGACTGGCGGCAGCGCAACTCGACCTTCTTCAACGCGCTGCAGGTCGAACGTAACGTGATGTTCCTGATCCTGACCATGATCGTGCTGGTCGCAGCGCTCAACATCGTGTCCGGCCTGATCATGCTGGTCAAGGACAAGGGCCAGGACATTGCGATCCTGCGCACCATGGGCGCTTCGCAGGGCTCGATCATGCGGATATTCCTGATCACGGGCGCTGCGATCGGCGTGGTCGGCACGCTGACCGGCTTTTTCGTCGGCATGCTGGTCTGCCTGAACATCGAATCGATCCGGCAATTCCTGTCGTGGATGACCAATACCGAGCTGTTCTCGCCGGAGCTCTACTTCCTGTCCAAGCTGCCCGCCGAGATCGATTTCGGCGAGACCACCGCGGTGGTGATCATGGCGCTGACGCTGTCGTTCCTGGCCACGCTTTATCCGTCCTGGCGCGCCGCGCGCCTCGATCCCGTCGACGCACTCCGGTACGAGTGATGGGTGAGACCATGAAGGAGACAGTTCGTACCCCGCCGTTTTCGCAGTTCGAATGGCTGTTGTCCGGGCGTTACCTGCGGGCGCGGCGCAAGGAAGGCTTCATTTCCGTCATCGCCGGTTTTTCGTTCCTCGGCATCATGCTCGGCGTTGCGACGCTGATCGTCGTGATGGCCGTGTTGAACGGCTTTCGCAAGGAACTGCTGGACAAGATCCTCGGCCTCAACGGGCATCTCTTGGTTCAACCTCTGGAATCGCCACTGACCGACTGGAAGGATGTCGCCGAGCGGATCAGCCTGATTCAGGGTGTCCGGCTGGCCGCGCCGGTGGTTGACGGTCAGGCGCTGGCGTCGTCGGCCTTCAACGCCTCGGGCGTGGTGGTGCGCGGCATGCGCGCCGCTGACCTGAACAACCTCACCTCGATCTCGGCGAACATCAAGCAGGGCACGTTGCAAGGCTTCGACGAGGGGCAGGGCGTCGCGATCGGTCGCCGGCTCGCCGATACGTTGTCGTTGCGTGCCGGCGACAGCATCACACTGGTTGCCCCGAGGGGGGCTGTGACCGCGACGGGCACCACGCCGCGCATCAAGCCCTACAAGGTCGCTGCCGTGTTCGAGATCGGCATGTCGGAATATGACTCAGGCTTCGTGTTCATGCCGCTGCTGGAATCGCAGGCCTATTTCAACCGCAAGGACGACGTCTCCGCGATCGAGGTGTTCACCTCCAATCCGGACAGGATCGACGCTTTCCGCAGGCTGGTGACGGAAGCGGCCGGGCGGCCGGTGTTCCTGGTCGACTGGCGGCAGCGCAACTCGACCTTCTTCAATGCGCTGCTGGTCCAACGCAACGTGACGTTCCTGATCTTGACCATGATCGTGCTGGTCGCGGCGCTCAATATCGTCTCTGGCCTGATCATGCTGGTCAAGGACAAGGGGCAGGACATTGCGATCCTGCGCACCATGGGCGCCTCGCGTGGCTCGATCATGCGGATATTCCTGATCACGGGGGCTGCGATCGGCGTGGTCGGCACGCTGACCGGCTTTTTCGTCGGAATGCTGATTTGTCTCAACATCGAATCGATCCAGATATTCCTGTCGTGGCTCACCAACACCGACATATTTCCGCGAGAGATCTATTTCCTCTCGAAGCTTCCGGCCGAGATCGCCTTCCGCGAGACCTCTGCCGTCGTGATCATGGCGCTGACGTTGTCGTTCCTGGCCACGCTCTATCCGTCCTGGCGCGCGGCGCGCCTCGATCCTGTGGA
The DNA here is from genome assembly GCF_018130085.1 of Bradyrhizobium sp. AUGA SZCCT0169. Classification (NCBI taxonomy): domain Bacteria; kingdom Pseudomonadati; phylum Pseudomonadota; class Alphaproteobacteria; order Hyphomicrobiales; family Nitrobacteraceae; genus Bradyrhizobium; species Bradyrhizobium sp. AUGA SZCCT0169. Next base: position 188,521 of record NZ_JAFCMC010000005.1, read on the forward strand.
CGCGCTCCGGTATGAGTGAGGACAAAATGGCCGAGGGCGCGGAAGATGTACCGGTGGTCTATCTCCACGAGATAAAACGCCAGTACACGCAGGGCGAGGCGACGCTGACCATTCTCAACGGCGCCAAGCTCGCGCTGTGGGCCGGGCAGTCGGTGGCGCTGGTGGCGCCGTCGGGCTCGGGCAAGTCGACGCTGCTGCATATCGCGGGCCTGCTCGAAAGCCCCGATGACGGCGAGGTCTATGTCGCGGGAGCGCCGACGTCGCAATTGTCGGACATCGAGCGCACCCACATCAGGCGTTCCGACATCGGCTTCGTCTACCAGCAGCACCGGCTGCTGCCGGAATTCACCGCGCTCGAGAACGTCATGCTGCCGCAGATGATCCGTGGTCTCAAGCGCAACGAGACGATCAAACGTGCAACGGAGATCCTGGCCTATCTCGGACTTGGCGAACGCATCACCCATCGTCCGGCCGAACTGTCCGGCGGCGAGCAGCAGCGCGTCGCGATCGCACGCGCGGTCGCCAATGCGCCGCGGGTGCTGCTGGCGGACGAGCCGACCGGCAACCTCGATCCGCACACCGCCGATCACGTCTTCAACGCCCTGATGCAGCTCGTAAAGGCGACCCGGGTAGCGATGCTGATCGCAACTCACAATATGGAATTGGCCGGGCGCATGGACCGGCGGGTGTCGCTGGTGGACGGTCAGGTCGTCGAGCTGGAATGACGACAGCTCCACAATGGAATTGGAATCGCCCCATGCATCCGAATCTCGTTGAGCTCGGGGCGCGCTCGCCGGTTCGATCACGGATCGTTGAACATCTTTAGCCGCGCACGCGTGCCATCTCTTCAACACAATCTCACACGCCGATACCGCTGCAAGGTTCCATTGTGATTTTTCTGCGGCGAACGTGCACACAATGTTTCGAAAAGTGCCTGTTACACAATATTAACTTACATTTTCACGGCAGTCGTTTCGCGTCCGCTGTTGCAGCCAAGTTACAGTAATTCAAACGAACAATGGTATGACGCTGCCACGGCCTTGGGGGCTGTACCAACTGGAACGGGAATTAAAAAAGATGAAGAAGGTTTTGCTTGTAACGGCCAGCCTGATCGCGCTCGGCGCGGCTGCGCCGGCAGTGGCTGCTGATCTCGCTGCGCGTCCTTACACCAAGGCGCCGCCGATGATCGCCGCTGTGTATGACTGGAGTGGTTTCTACATCGGCGTCAACGGTGGCGGCGGTTGGAGCCGCACTGATTGGGACGCGGTCGCCCCGAATGTTCTGGTTGGCCCCGAGGGTTCCCATGACGCATCCGGAGCCACGGTCGGTGGTCAGGTCGGCTATCGCTGGCAGGCCGGCACCTGGGTGTTCGGTTTGGAAGCGCAGGGCAACTGGGCTGACTTCAAGGGCTCGAACACCAGCCTGCTGTTCCCCGGCTTCGTCAACCACTCGAAGATCGACGCGTTCGGCCTGTTCACCGGTCAGGTTGGCTATGCCGTCAACAACGTCCTGCTCTACGTCAAGGGCGGTGCTGCTGTGACCTCGAACCGTAACCACATCAACACCGTTGCTGGCGCGCTTGCTGCGTCCACCGGCGACGACACCCGCTGGGGTGGCACGGTCGGTGCTGGCCTCGAATACGGCTTCGCCCCGAACTGGTCGATTGGCGTCGAGTACAACCACATCTTCCTGCAGGATCGGACCTACACCTTCACCACGCCGGCTGGCGCGTTCTTCGGCACCGATCGCATCAGCCAGGACGTCGACCTGGTCACCGCTCGCCTGAACTACAAGTTCGGCGGCCCGGTCATCGCGAAGTACTGATCTAACTAAGTACTGATTTCGCTACTCGCTAGCGAGACCATTGAAGCCCCGGGCGTCGCCCGGGGCTTTTTTGTTGAGCCCACTGGTTCGACATTGCGGAAGTTTTTGTTAACGCGAGAGCGCGAGTCCATTTATCGCGCCCTTAACTACAGGAACTTCGCGGACTTGAATCGCCTCGCCGCCGGCGCATAGTTGCGCAATGGCAAGCAGCATCTGGACCACAGAAGAATTTACCTGCCCGGGTTGCGGGATGGATTACTCCGCGACGAGGGAGCAGCATCAGCACAAGCATTCGGGCAAATTCGAATGCATGGTCTGCCAGACCGAAATCCACGCCTGGTCCGGTACCCATGATTATTTCGGCTGGAAGCCGATCAAGAAGACATCACCGGTCTTTGGACGAAAGACCGCCTAGCCGCGCGGGCTGGAATTGGTCAGCTCCCGAAGGCATATTCGGGACATGAAAATAAGATTCCCGATCATCGTTTCAGCCGTCCTGCTCGCCGCCGCAGCCCTGCTGATTTTCAACGGCCGCCTTCACGCGCGCGGTCCCCATCACCCCACCACGGAATGTGGCTTCTGGGGGCCGATGGAAGCGGGGATGTCGTGCCAGTGACAAGCAACGGTCCCTGAGGGCTGGCAAACGCGCCGGGCCGGGCGCATATTTGGGACATGGAAAACGTACACAAATGTACCTCCGTGCTGTCTCCGCTGATTGCGGAGGCTAAGACGAGCGCCATTCCTCTGGCCGAAAATGCCATCGACGAGATGGTCGCCGTGACGCCTGCAGCTCAGCAAAGGGACGCCTTGGAAAGTGTTCGATCGGTGGTGAAAGCTCACGGAGACGCGGCCGGGCCCGGCTCTCAGTGCGACTTTGCAGATGCCGTGAATGACTACATCGAAAAGCTGATGCGGCGTCTCATCTGACTCCGCGACCTCAACCAGTCGCCAAGTCGACAGTTTGATTGTGGCAGGGTTGCTGGCTGGAAAACGGGCGGTTCCGGGCGCATATTCGGGGCATGGCGACGATTGTTCAATGCAATTGCGGCGCCGAGTACAGACGTACGGAAGAGAAGTTCTTGGTACCGCAAACAGGTGACGCGGTCTGCACGGTCTGCGGGGCCGCGCTGGAGTCGTGGTGGAATAGCGGCCACGTGCCCACATACGAGCTTATTGAACGGCCTCGGACAGAAGGCGGGAACGGCAAGCCACCCGAAACGCCCTAGGGACCCCAACCAACCAGCTCGCAAGATCATAGGCATTGCGACGGGCAGTCGGGTCCGAGAATTAACCACGGCGGTCATTCTTCAAACTGACCCGCCAGGCCGCGCTTGACTCGTAGAACAAAAAAGGAACAATGTTCCTCATATGTTCTTGGATCGGGAGTGCCTGCGATGTTGAGGATGTTTGTGGAAGAAGCCGCTGCTCTGGCGTCGATTACGCTGTTTGTCGGGATGATCGCGGTGTGGGCGCAGCTGATTCCCCAGCTCTGAGGTGGGGGCGGGATTCGGGGCCGGCGTACCCCAAAGCAGGCTTCGACAGCCCCTTGGGGAAAAGCCGGATGGCGGGCGCAAGCTGAGCGTTCCGCGTGGACTCCGCTAGCCCAACGCATCACCATTGGAGTTGGCGAGTCGGCGCCCGGGGAAGTTTTCCGGAGAGCCTGACGATCGCTCCCATCCACGATGCAAGAGCCCTCAAAGCGACATGTCCAACGCCGGATTCGTTCATCTCCACGTTCATTCGGCCTATTCGCTGCTGAAGGGTTCGATCAAGATCGCCAAGCTCGGCGAGCTTGCCAAGGCCGACCGCCAGCCGGCGCTGGCGCTGACCGATACCGACAACATGTTCGGGGCGCTGGAATTCTCCGACAAGATGGCGGGCTATGGCATCCAGCCGATCGTCGGGTTGGAACTCGCGATCGATTTCGGTGACCAGGATCCCAACGCGCGAAATGCGCTGGCCGCCGCGCCTGCGCGAATCGTGCTGCTGGCGGCGCGCGAGCGCGGCTACCGCAGTCTGATGCACCTGAACTCGCGGGCGTTCCAGGAGACGCCGGTTCATCAGTCTCCGCACATCAAGCTCGAATGGCTTGAAGGCTACTCGGAGGACCTGATCGCGTTGACCGGCGGCCCCGAGGGACCGATCTCGCTGGCGCTGCTCGGCGATCATTCTGCGCTGGCGGCGACGCGTTGCGACCGGCTGACCAGCCTGTTCGGCGACCGCCTCTATGTCGAATTGCAGCGCCACGGCATCGACAAGGAGCGCCGCGTCGAATCGGGCCTGATTGATCTCGCCTATGCCAAGGGCCTGCCGCTGGTCGCGACCAACGAGCCGTATTTCGCCAGCACTGACGACTACGAAGCCCACGACGCGCTGCTCTGCATCGCCGGCGGCCGGCTGATCGCCGAGACCGACCGCCAACAGCTGACGCCGGATCACCGCTTCAAGACCCGCGCCGAGATGGCGGTCCTGTTCGCCGATATTCCGGAGGCGCTGGCTTCCACCGTCGAGATCGCCGAACGCTGTTCGTTCCGGCCGATGACGCGCAAGCCGATTTTGCCGCGCTTCACAGTGGGCGCGGGATCCGGGTCCGATGCGGCAACCGAAGAGGCTGCGGAGCTCAGGCGTCAGGCCGAAGAGGGGCTTGCAAGGCGCCTTTCGGTGCATGGCCTGTCGCAGGGCACCTCGGAGGAGGACTACAAGAAGCGGCTGGCGTTCGAGATCGACGTCATCAACCGCATGAACTATGCGGGCTACTTCCTGATCGTTTCCGACTTCATCAAATGGGCCAAGGACAACGACATTCCGGTCGGGCCGGGCCGCGGCTCGGGCGCGGGATCGCTGGTGGCCTATGCGCTGACCATCACCGACCTCGATCCGCTTCGGTTTGGCCTGCTGTTCGAGCGCTTCCTCAATCCGGAACGCGTCTCGATGCCGGACTTCGACATCGACTTCTGCCAGGATCGCCGCGGCGAGGTCATCGACTACGTGCAGCAGCGCTACGGCCGCGATCAGGTGGCGCAGATCATCACCTTCGGAACGCTGCAGGCGAGGGGCGTGCTGCGCGACGTCGGCCGCGTGCTGCAGATGCCTTACGGGCAGGTCGACAAGCTGACCAAACTGGTGCCGCAGAATCCCGCAGCCCCGGTAACGCTGGCCGCGGCGATCGAGAGTGAACCGAAACTGCAGGCGTTCCGCGACGAAGACCCCGTTGTGGCGCGCGCCTTCGATATCGCGCAGCGCCTGGAAGGACTGACCCGGCACGCTTCGACCCACGCCGCCGGCATCGTGATCGGCGATCGCCCCTTGAGCGAACTGGTGCCGCTCTATCGCGATCCAAAATCCGACATGCCGGTGACCCAGTTCAACATGAAATGGGTCGAGCCCGCCGGCCTCGTGAAGTTCGACTTTCTCGGCCTGAAGACGCTGACCGTGCTCGACGTCGCGGTCAAATTGCTCAGGCAACGCGATATCCAAGTCGATCTGGCAACGCTGCCGATCGAAGACGCCCCGAGCTACCAGATGCTGGCTAGGGGCGATGTGGTCGGCGTGTTCCAGGTGGAAAGCCAGGGTATGCGGCGCGCGCTGGTCGACATGCGGCCCGACCGCTTTGAGGACATCATCGCGCTGGTGGCGCTCTATCGCCCCGGCCCGATGGCTAACATCCCGACCTACTGCGCGCGCAAGCACGGTGACGAGGAGCCGGAATATCTGCATCCGATCCTGGAGCCGATCCTGAAGGAAACCTTCGGCGTCATCATCTACCAGGAACAGGTGATGCAGATCGCCCAGGTGATGGCCGGCTATTCGCTCGGCGACGCCGACCTGCTGCGCCGGGCGATGGGCAAGAAGATCCGCGCCGAGATGGAGAAGCAGCGCGCGATCTTCGTCGCCGGTGCGGTCAAGAACGGCGTGCCGAAGGGGCAGGCCGATACGATTTTCGAACTGCTCGCAAAGTTCGCCGACTACGGCTTCAACAAGAGCCACGCCGCGGCCTACGCGCTGGTGTCGTATCACACCGCCTATATGAAGGCGCACTATCCGGTCGAGTTCCTGGCCGCGTCGATGACGCTCGAACTCAACAACACCGACAAGCTCAGCGAGTTTCGCGCCGAGGCGCAGCGGCTCGGCATCAAGGTCGAGGCGCCCAACATCAACCGCTCGGGTGCGACCTTCGAGGTTGGCGAAAACACCATCTATTATGCGCTGGCCGCGCTGAAGGGCGTCGGCCCGCAGGCGGTCGAACTGATCGTGGAGGAACGGCGCAAAGGGCTGTTCACCTCGCTCGCCGATTTCGCCGCGCGCGTTAATCCGCGCGCCATCAACAAGCGCGTGATCGAAAGCCTGGCGGCCGCCGGCGCTTTCGACACGCTCGATTCAAACCGCGCGCGGGTATTCGGCGGCGCCGAGGCTATTCTGGCCGCCTGCCAGCGCAGCCACGAGGCGTCGACGATCGGGCAGAACGACATGTTCGGCGGCGCCGCGGATGCTCCGACCATCATGCTGCCGCAGATCGAACCGTGGTTACCGGCCGAGCGGCTGCGGCGCGAATACGACGCCATCGGCTTCTTCCTGTCGGGCCATCCGCTCGACGACTATGCCACGGTGTTGAAGCGGCTGCGCGTGCAGTCCTGGGCGGAATTCTCACGCGCGGTCAAAACCGGCGCGACCGCCGGCAAGGTCGCGGCCACGGTCGTCTCGCGCATGGAGCGGCGGACCAAGACCGGCAACAAGATGGGCATCATGGGCCTGTCCGATCCGACCGGCCATTTCGAAGCGGTGCTGTTCTCCGAAGGCCTCGCGCAATATCGCGACGTGCTGGAGCCGGGGGCTGCCGTGCTGCTGCAGCTCGGCGCCGAACTGCAGGGCGAGGACGTGCGGGCGAGGGTGCTGCATGCCGAGCCGCTGGATGACGCCGCGGCCAAAACCCAGAAGGGTCTTCGCATCTTCGTTCGCGACACCAAGCCGCTGGATTCCATCGCGCGACGGCTGAACATGCCGGAGCCGGTCGTGCCCGGCGCGCCAAAGGGCCTGCCGGCCAAACCGGCGCCCGCGCCGGCGGGGGGCGCCGATGGCGACGTCTCGCTGGTGATCATGCTCGACCTCGAAACCGAGGTCGAGATGAAGCTTCCCGGCCGCTTCAAGGTCTCGCCGCAGATCGCCGGCGCGATCAAGGCGGTGTCCGGCGTGGTCGACGTGCAGACGCTGTAGCGCGTTATCTCGTTACAGCGACCGCGCGATCAACAGCTTCATGATCTCGTTGGTGCCGCCGTAGATCTTCTGGATGCGTGCATCCACGAACATCCGCGCGATCGGGTATTCCCCCATGTAGCCGTAGCCGCCGTGGAGCTGCAGGCATTCGTCCGTGGTTTCCACCTGCTTCTGCGAAGTCCACCATTTTGCCATCGAGGCGGTCACGGTATCGAGTTCGCCGGCGACAAGGCGCTCGACGCACCAGTCGACGAACACACGTGCGATCATGGCTTCGGTCTTGCGCTCGGCCAGTTTGAAGGCGGTATTCTGGAATTCGATGATCGGCTTGCCGAAGGCTTTTCGTTCCTTGGTGTAGTCGGCGGTCAGCTTGATCGCGCGTTCCATCGACGCCACGGCGCCGACGGCAAGCGAGAGGCGCTCCTGTGGCAATTGCTGCATTAGCTGCACGAATCCGTTGCCTTCCTCGCTGCCCAGCAGGTTCTCCGGCGGCGCCACCGCATTGTCGAAGAACAATTCGGACGTGTCGGATGCGTGCAGGCCGATCTTGTCGAGGTTGCGCCCGCGCCGGAAACCGTCATTGCCTTCGGCTTCAAGCACGATCAGCGAGATGCCCTTGGCGCCGGCTTCGCCGGTGCGCGCGACCACGATGATCAGATCGGCGGCCTGGCCGTTGGTAATGAAGGTCTTCTGGCCGTTGATGACGTAATTGTTGCCTTGCTTTCGGGCCGTCGTGCGCACGCCCTGCAAATCGGAGCCGGTGCCGGGTTCGGTCATGGCGATGGCGCCGACGAACTCGCCGCTGGCCATTTTCGGCAACCAGCGCCGCTTCTGTTCCTCGGAGCCGTAATTCAAAATGTAATGCGCGACGATGGCGCTATGCACCGAGTACCCGGTCGTCACTTCCGGCACCACGGTTTCGAGATCCTCGATCACGGCAGCTTCATAGGCGAAGCTGGCGCCCAGCCCGCCATAGGCTTCCGGGACGCTCGGCAGCAGGGCGCCCATCTCGCCCAGCGCCCGCCAGGCCGAGCGATCGACCATTTTTTGATCGCGCCAGGCTTCGGCGTGTGGCGCCAGGTCCTTGGCGAGGAATTTGCGAAACTGGTCGCGAAAGACGTCCAGCTCCTCCGTCATCCAGGAAGAACGATATTGCATGGGATCCCCGCGCTAGATGATGAGGCCGCCACCGCAGACGACGACTTGCCCACTGATGTAGTTCGATTCCGGGCTGCAGAACAGATAGACCGCATCGGCGGCTTCTTCCGGCGTGCCGCCGCGCCCGAGCGGAATCATTCTCGCCATCGCGTCGAGCATCTGGGGCTGGACCCCGACCTTGATGTCACGGCCGGCGACGTCGATGGTCTTCTGCTGGGTTTCGATCGGCTGGGTCAGGCGCGTGTTGATCAGGCCGAAGGCCACGCAATTGACGTTGACCTTGTAGCGTCCCCATTCCTTGCAAAGCGTGCGCGTCAGCCCGACCAGCGACGCCTTGGCCGACGAATAGCTGGCCTGTCCGGCGTTGCCGTAGAGCCCCGCAATCGAGGAGATGTTGACCACCTTGCGAAACACTTCGCGGCCGGCTTCGGCCTCTTTCTTTGCCATGATCCGGATCGGCTCGGAGGCGGCGCGCAGCAGGCGGAACGGTGCGACCAGGTGGACGTCAAGCATGGCCTGGAACTGCTCGTCGGTCATCTTCTGGATCGTCGAGTCCCAGGTATAACCGGCGTTGTTGACGATGATGTCGAGGCCGCCGAATGTTTCCATGGCTGCGCCGACGAAACGGTCGGAGAAGCCGGTCTCGGAAACACTGCCGTTGATCGCGATGGCTTCGCCGCCGCCGTTGCGGATTTCCGCGGCGACGGCGTCGCCCGGCGCCGCATCGAGATCGTTGACCACGACCTTCGCGCCCTCGCTGGCAAGTTTCAGCGCGATCGCGCGGCCGATGCCTCGCCCCGATCCCGTGATCAGTGCGACTTTTCCCTTGAGCTTGGTCATTTGTTTTCCCTGATCAGAGTGCGATGACGGCCTCGCCGGCAAGCTTGAGATCGCCGTTCTCGTCCTTGGTCGTCAGCGCCAGCTTCGCGCATCGCTCGCCATCATGCTCGACGAACTCGGAAACATGCCCCTCGCAGGTCAGGCGTGCACCGAGCTGTGTGATTGCGACGAAGCGCGTCGAGAACATGCGAAGTCGCGGGGGAGGGACCGCATCGGTGAGCGCCTGGCCGAGATAGCCCATGACCAGCATGCCGTGGGTGAAGACGTCCGGATATCCGGCGGCCTTGGCGAAATCCAGGTCGACATGGATCGGATTGTGGTCTCCCGAGGCGCCGCAATAGAGCGCCAGCGTGTGGCGGCTGATCGGCGGAAACTCCTTGTGGACGATGCGGTCGCCTATCGCGGGTTGAGTTTTCACGGCGGTACTCATGCGGTTGCCGGATTGAGCACGACAACGGTGCGGGCGCAGTCCGCGACGTGGGTGCCGTTCTGATTGGTGACTTTGGTTTCGATGCCGACCAGCGTCATCGCGCCACCCTTTTTGTCGGCGACGCTGACGATGCGCGGCTGGAACTTGAGCGTGTCGCCGACCACCACGGGCGCCTTGTAAGTAAAGCGCTGTTCGCCATGCAGCAGGCGCCCGATGTCGACGCCGATGACGGTGATGAACTCGAAGGCCTGTTCCGCGTCCATCATCTCAAGGCAGAACAGATAGGTCGGCGGCACCGGCGTCGCGGCATAGCCGGCAGCCTGCGCGGCCCTTGCATCGCCATAGACCGGATTGGTCTCGCCCAGCGTTTCGCGGAAATAACGCAGACGTCCGGGCTCGACATGCGCGGTGACAGGCGAAAGGCTGCGGCCGATGAGGGAAGGGTCAATCATATCAGGGCCTCAGACGCGTTCGTAGAGCGTGACGACGCAGGCGCCGCCGAGGCCGAGATTGTGCTGCAGGGCGCGCCTTGCGCCGTCCACTTGTCGTGCTTCCGCCGAACCGCGCAGCTGATGCGTCAGTTCATAGCATTGCGCGAGGCCGGTGGCGCCGAGCGGATGGCCCTTGGACAGCAGGCCGCCGGACGGATTGGTCACGGTGTTGCCGCCATAGGTGTTGTTGCCGTCGTCTATGAAGCGCTCCGCGCCGCCGTCGGGGCACAGGCCGAGCGCCTCATAGGTGATCAGCTCATTATGCGCGAAGCAGTCGTGCAGTTCGACGACGTCGAGATCGTCAGGGCCGATGCCGGCGGCCTCATAGACCTTGTTGGCGGCGGCGCGCGTCATGTCGAAGCCCACCACCTGCATCATGTCGCCGGCCTTGAAGGTGGAGGGCGTGTCGGTGGTCATCGCCTGCGCCGCGATCCGGACGGCCTTGCGGAGGCTGTGCTTGCTGGCGAATTTCTCCGAGACCAATACTGCCGCCGCACCGCCGCAGGTTGGTGGGCAGGCCATCAGCCGCGTCATCACGCCGGGCCAGATCACCTGGTCGTTCATGACGTCGTCAGCGCTAACTTCCTTGCGGAACAGCGCCAGCGGATTGTTCTTGGCATGCCGGCTCGCCTTGGCCCGCACCTTGGCGAACGAGGTCAGCGGCGTGCCGTATTTCTTCATATGGCTGAGACCGGCGCCGCCGAAATAGCGTAGCGCCAGCGGGACGCCTTGCGCGTCGACCAATTTGTCGGCTGCGGCGTCGAATTCGTCGAACGCGCTCGGCCGGTCGGTGAAGACGGCGCCGAGCGCACCGGGCTTCATCTGCTCGAAACCGAGCGCCAGCACGCAATCGAGCGCGCCTGATTCAATCGCTTGCCGCGCCATGAACAGCGCGGTCGAGCCGGTCGAGCAATTGTTGTTGACGTTGATGATGGGGATCCCGGTCATGCCGACCTGGTACAGCGCGCGCTGTCCGCAGGTTGAATCGCCGTAGACATAGCCGGCATAGGCCTGCTGGATCATCTCGTAGCCGACGCCGGCGTCAGCCAGCGCAAGCCTGGTCGCTTCCGCGCCCATCACCGGGTAGGGCGCGTTCGCGCCCGGTTTGACGAACGGGATCATGCCGACGCCGGCAACATAGACGCTGGATGCCATGGTGCGCTCCCTTTATTACCCATTGGACTTTTTATTACCCACGGGTAATATACGGACACCCTCGCTTTCGAGTCAACCGCGCCGGATGAATGCAAAGATGGATGGATCAGCCTCATCCCCCACCGGACAGTCGCCCTGGATGCCGTTCGAAAGCCGTCGCCGCGCCCGCGACGAGAAGCGCGAAGCCGTGCTGCGCACCGCGGTGGCGCTGTTCCTCGAGCAGGGCTATCACGGCACCACGCTCAACCACGTGGCGGAGCGGCTCAACATCACCAAGCCGGCGCTGTACAATTATTTCCGCGGCAAGGACGAAATCCTCTACGAATGCTGGGCGATCGGCGCCGAGCGGCTCGACGAGCGTATCGATGAAATCGCTGCTACAAGCGGCACTGGACTGGAGAAGCTGCGCGAACTGATCATCAGCTACGCCGAGGCGATGACCACCGACTATGGCAAGAGCCTGGTTCGGTTCGATATCCGCGACCTTACCGAGCACAACCGCAAGATCGTCGGCCTCGCCAAGAAGAGGATCGACCGGGCTTTTCGCGACTATATCGGGCAGGGGATCAAGGATGGATCGATCAGGCCCTGCGACGTCAAGCTTTCCGCTTTTGCGATTGCGGGCTCATTGAACTGGATTGGCCACTGGTACCAGCCCGGCGGCGCGCTCGAAGCGGAGGTCATAGTAAGGGAATTCGCGATCCGCCTCACAGAAGGGCTCGCGATCAAACGGGTACCGAAAAAGGCGGATAAACCGCCGGTCAGGAAACGCAAGTCACGGGGAGTATCAGGATGAACATCACGCACGGCCTGCGGCGCGCGCTGCAGATCAATCCGAACGGCCTTGCCATCGTCTGTGGCGAGCGGAAGAAAAGCTGGCGCGAGGTCGGCGACCGCGTGGCACGCCTTGCCGCAGGCATCCGGGACCTCGGCGCGCAGGCCGGCGACCGTGTCGCGATCCTGTCGCTCAATTCCGACCGCTATCTCGAGCTTTATCTTGCGGCCGGCTGGGCCGGCACCGTGATCGTGCCGCTCAACATCCGCTGGAGCCCGCTGGAGAACGAAGACGCCGTGCGCGACTGTCGCGCCGGCATCCTGTTCGTCGACAAGGCTTTTGCTGAGGTCGGCGCGACCCTTGCTCAGGCGATCCCGGGCCTCAAGCTGATCTATGCCGATGATGGCGACGCCCCCGCCGGCATGGAGGGGTATGAGGCGTTGATCGCGCGCAGCACGCCGATGCAGGATGCGATGCGCAAAAGCGAGGATCTCGCCGGCATCTTCTATACCGGCGGCACCACCGGACGCTCCAAGGGCGTGATGCTCAGCCACGGCAATCTGATGGTCAACGCGCTGAACGCCCTCGGCGAAGGCCTGTGGCCGAGCAGCACGGTCTATCTGCACGCCGCGCCGATGTTCCACCTTGCCAACGGGGCGGCGATGTATTCGGTGCTGCTGAGCGGCGGCTCCAACGTCATCATCCAGGGTTTTACGCCCGACGGCGTCGCCGGCGCGATGCAGCGCGACCGCGTGACCGACGTGCTGCTGGTGCCGACCATGATCCAGATGTTCGTCGATCATCCGAAACTCGGCGACTACGACTTGTCGTCGCTGACGGGGATCGCCTATGGCGCCTCCGTCATCAGCGACGCCGTGCTCAGCCGCGCCATGAAGGCATTGCCGAACGTGCAGTTCACGCAAGCCTATGGCATGACGGAATTGTCGCCGATCGCGACGATACTGCACTGGAAGGAGCATGTCGGCGATGGCCGCGCCAAGGGGCGGCATCGCGGCGCCGGCCGTCCCACGCTCGGTTGCGAGGTCAAGATCGTCGACGCCGACGACAAGGTGGTGCCCACAGGCACCGTCGGCGAGATCGCCGTGCGCGGTGACAATGTGATGATGGGCTATTGGGAGCGGCCCGAGGAAACCGCCAAGGCCGTCATCGATGGCTGGATGCACACCGGCGACGGCGGCTACATGGATGAGGACGGCTTCGTCTACGTGGTCGACCGCGTCAAGGACATGATCATCTCCGGCGGCGAGAACGTCTATTCGGCCGAGGTCGAGAACGCGCTGGCGCAGCATCCGTCGGTGGCGCAATGTGCCGTGATCGGCATTCCGAGCGAGCGCTGGGGCGAGCAGGTCCACGCCATTGTCGTTCCCAAGCCCGGCGCGACGGCAACCCCCGACGAGTTGATGGATTTCTGCAAGACACTGATCGCAGGTTACAAATGCCCACGCAGTGTCGAGGTCACCGAGACACCGCTGCCGCTGTCCGGTGCCGGCAAGATCCTGAAGCGCGAGTTGCGCAAGCCGTACTGGGAAAACCGCCAGCGCATGGTGAGCTGAGGCCGGCGTCTGTGCGCCGGCCTCGCCATTCGACGCTGGCGAGGCATCCTGGATTGATGGACGCGCTGCCGGTGCGGGCTTTCCCTGCATTGCGGAGTTGTCATCGCATTTTTTTGCGATGCCGTCCGATCCGATCCGTCGTATAGTCGAGTCAAGGGGGAACTGTTCTGCATCACGGGGATACCACCTGAAATCGCAGCAACGGAGGTCCGCCATGAAAGTCAAAGAAGCGATGCACAAGGGCGTCGACTGGGTCAGCCCCGACACGCCTGTCACCGAAATCGCAAAGCTGATGCGAGCGCATGATATCGGCTGCATTCCGATCGGGGAGGACGATCAGCTGATCGGAATGGTGACCGATCGCGACATCGTCTGCAAAGGGCTTGCTGGCAACGGCTTCGATGCCAGCCGCGCCAAGGCGCGCGACGTGATGACCGAAGGTATCCACTGCTGCCGGGAGGACGATGACCTCGCCAAGGCGGTGCACCACATGGAGACGCTGAAAGTCCGCAGGTTGCCGGTGATCAACAAGAGCAAGCGGATGGTCGGCATGATCAGCTTGGGTGACATCAGCCATTCAACGTCCGGCGACCTGGTGTCCGGGTACGTCAAGAGCGTTTCAGCCCATCACTGAAACACGGCGGGGCCTTGCGATCGAGGCGCCTTGGAGCAATTGGTCGCGGCTGTTCAACGGTGAACGCGCGCGATGGCGTTGCGTGAGGCCGCTCGACCGGCGCTCGAGCGGCCTCAATCGTGCGTGGTGAAGTGGCCGTGCCAGGCCTTCGCGGTCAATCGCGCGAACTGCTCGCGGTCCAGGCGGATGAGTGTGGCGTGGTCGCCGCCCTCCATGTAGATCTCGCTCTGCGTGTCGATGCTGTCGTCGACGATGACATCGAGCCCAAAGCATTCGCCAACCGGCGGTACGGCGCCACGCTCGCAGTCGCCAAACAGCTTCGCGACCTCCTCTTCGCTCGCCAGATCAACCTTGTGGCCGAGCTGCATTTTCAGGGCCGGCAAATGCAGATGGCGGGAGGCCGGAAGGATCGCCATCATGTAGCCGTCCTCACGGCGAAGGACGACGCCTTTGGCCAGCGCGTCGCCCGGCACATGGCAGGCCTCGGCCGTGCGCGTCGACGACATGGTGCGGGCATGAGGGATCAGGTCGTAGGTGACGGTCTGGTCCAGGTAGTTCTGCAGGGTCGGGGAGACGGTCATAGCAGTTCCTCCATTGCAACGGGCAATCCGGACATCGGGAGGAACTCGCGTCGTCGCCTCACGATGCGGGCGCTTGCGAATTGGGTGAAGATTACGCCTGCCGGAGGCCGGCGACAATGCGAATCGTTCTCACCATCCCGGCCGAGACAGGGTCTCCGCGGGGGTTTTCGGCGGATTCGGGCCCCGAATGCCCGCATTTGTGGGCCCGGACCGGGCCAGCCGGCGACAAAAACCGGCCGTATTTCCTTGCTTCTGGCTGGAATCCGGCTATATACCGCGGCATCTCACACGGAAGCATGGCTCTCAAAGGCCGTCCGGTGGCAGCCGGGCCATAAGGCTCGTCTGCTCACACGCTTCCGGAGGAACCAACCGGAGAAGTATTACCATGGCGCTACCCGATTTTTCTATGCGTCAGCTGCTTGAAGCTGGCGTTCACTTTGGCCACCAATCGCACCGCTGGAATCCCAAGATGGCGGATTTCATCTTCGGTGCCCGCAACAACATCCACATCATCGACCTCGCGCAGACCGTGCCGTTGCTGCACACCGCGTTGAAGGCGGTCAGCGACACCGTCGCCAAGGGCGGCCGTATCCTGTTCGTCGGCACCAAGCGGCAGGCGCAGGACGGCGTTGCCGAGGCCGCCAAGCGGTCGGCGCAGTATTTCGTCAATTCGCGCTGGCTCGGCGGCACGCTGACCAACTGGAAGACCATTTCCGGTTCGATCAAGCGGCTGCGTCATCTCGATGAAGTGCTCAATTCCGGCGATGCCAACGCCTACACCAAGAAGGAACGGCTGACGCTGCAGCGCGAGCGCGACAAGCTCGACCGTTCGCTCGGCGGCATCAAGGACATGGGCGGGCTTCCCGACATGATCTTCGTGATCGACACCAACAAGGAAGACATCGCGATCCAGGAAGCGCAGCGGCTCAACATTCCCGTCGCCGCGATCGTCGACACCAATTCCGATCCCAAGGGCATCACTTATGTGGTGCCGGGCAATGACGACGCCGGCCGCGCCATTTCGCTGTATTGCGATCTGGTGGCCCGCGCCGCCATCGACGGCATCTCGCGCGCCCAGGGCGACCACGGCATCGACATCGGCGCTTCCGCGCAGCCGGTCCGTGAGGAAATCCCGGCCGCTCCGCAGCCGGCCGGCTTCCAGGGTCTGGCGGGCCCCCGTGGCACCGCCGACAACCTCAAGAAGCTCACCGGCGTGTCGGGTGCGATCGAGAAGAAGTTCAACGATCTCGGTATCTTCCACTATTGGCAGCTGGCCGAACTGGACCACGATACCGCGCACAAGATCGGTGAAGAGGTCGGACTTCCGAGCCGCGCCGATGGCTGGGTTGCCCAGGCCAAGGCGATGACCGCGGAAGCGGAATAATTGTAACGCCGCGTGGCCGGCCTTCCGGCCACCGGTTTGATTTCCCTGTTACGGCATTCCTGTAGCTGATGGCGGCACGGCGCAAGGCGCGCCGCGCTTGCGGCTAACAGGCAAGAAGGACATTCAACGATGGCAACGATCACTGCGGCGATGGTCAAGGAACTGCGCGAGTCGACCGGCGCAGGCATGATGGACTGCAAGGCTGCGCTCACCGAAACCGCGGGCAACATGCAGGAAGCGCAGGATTGGCTGCGCAAGAAGGGCTTGTCCAAGGCCGCGAAGAAGGCCGGCCGCGTCGCAGCCGAAGGCCTGATCGGCGCGATGACGTCGGGCAACAAGGGCGTCGTCGTCGAAGTCAATTCGGAGACCGATTTCGTCGCCCGCAACGAACAGTTCCAGGGCCTCGTCAAGATGGTCGCGCAGGTCGCGCTTCGCGTCGGCGCCGACGTCGAAACGATCAAGGCTGCGAAAGTCGGCGACTTCACCGTCGAGACCGCGATTTCGGATGCGATCGCCACCATCGGCGAGAACATGTCGCTGCGCCGTGCGGCGTTGCTCGAGGTCGCCAATGGCGTGGTGGCGAGCTACATCCACGGCGCTGTCATCGACAACGCCGGCAAGATGGGCGTGCTGGTGGCGCTCGAATCGACCGGCAAGACCGATGAGCTCGCGGCGCTCGGCCGCCAGCTCGCGATGCACGTTGCCGCGACCAATCCGCAGGCGCTCGATCCGTCCGGCCTCGACCCGGAAACCGTGAAGCGGGAAAAGGACGTGCTGGCCGACAAGTATCGCCAGCAGGGCAAGCCGGAGAACGTGATCGAGAAGATCGTCGAGTCCGGTCTGAAGACCTATTACAAGGAAGTCTGCCTGCTGGAGCAGGCGTTCATCCATGACACCGGCAAGTCGGTCGCCCAGGCCGTCAAGGAAGCCGAGGGCAAGGTCGGCGCGCCTGTGAAAATTACTGCGTTTGTGCGCTATGCTCTCGGCGAGGGAATCGAAAAGCAGGAATCCGACTTCGCAGCCGAAGTCGCGGCGGCCAGCGGCAAAAAGTAACCGCGGTCGACAATCTTCCGGCGCCATTGCGCCGGAAGATGCCTGCGCGGAATGAAGGAAGCGACAAGCTATGGCAGAGCCGGTCTATCGTCGCGTCGTGATCAAGATCTCGGGCGAATATCTCGCCGGCAGCCAGTCCTTCGGCATCGACCAGCCTACCGTGGACCGTATCGCCGACGATTTGATCGCCGCGCGCCAGCTCGGGGTTGAGGTGGCGGTGGTGGTCGGCGGCGGCAACATCGTTCGCGGCGTCGAGGTATCCTCGCGCGGCGTGTCGCGCCCGACCGGCGACACCATGGGCATGCTCGCCACCATGATGAACTGCCTTGCGGTCGAGGCGGCCATCGAACGCAAGGGGACGCCGGCGCGAACCCTGTCGGCGTTCGTGATGCCTGAAATCTCCGAACTGTTCACCCGCGGTGCGGCGCACAAATACCTCGCCGAGGGCCGTATCGTCCTGCTCGGCGGCGGAACCGGCAATCCATTCTTCACCACCGATACCACGGCGGTGCTGCGGGCGGCCGAGATCGGGGCGCAGGCGGTGCTGAAGGCCACCAATGTCGACGGTGTCTACAGCGCCGATCCCAAGAAAGACCCGTCGGCCAAGCGTTTCGACCGCCTGACGCATTCGCAGGCCATTGAAGGTGGCTACAAGGTGATGGATGCGACCGCATTCGCGCTTGCCCGCGAGACTGCGCTGCCTATCATCGTATTCTCGATCGCCGAACCCGGTTCGATTGGTGCGATCCTGCGCGGTACCGGCCACGGCACGGTGGTCGCCGGCTGACAGGCCCGCGCCACGTCGAACCGCGGGCCTGATAATGCCGGCGGATGGTTTTCTGAGGAGGGGAGAGCGTTATGCCCACACCTGGTTTTGACATCAACGAATTGAAACGCCGCATGCAGGGTGCCACCCAGGCGCTCAAGCATGAACTGGGCGGTTTGCGCACCGGTCGTGCGGCCGCGTCCATGCTGGAGCCGGTCCAGGTCGATGCCTACGGCACGCACATGCCGCTCAATCAGCTCGCAACCGTCAGCGTGCCCGAACCGCGGCTGCTTTCCGTCCAGGTTTGGGACAAATCCATGGTCAAGGCCGTGGAGAAGGCGATCGTCGACTCCAACCTCGGCCTGAGCCCCGCGACCGAAGGGCAGGTGCTGCGCCTTCGGATTCCGGAACTCAACGAGGAACGCCGCAAGGAACTGGTCAAAGTCGCGCATAAATACGCCGAAGCGGCCAAGGTTGCGGTCCGGCACGTCCGCCGCGACGGGCTCGATACGGTCAAGAAGCTCGAGAAGAACCACGAAATCTCCGAGGACGACCAGGAGCGCCTGGCCAATGACGTGCAAAAGGCGACCGACGGGATGATTTCCGAGATCGATCAATTGCTGGCGGCGAAGGAAAAGGAAATCCTTACCGTTTAAGGCCTTAAGATCGAAACTTGAGACCGAGACTTTAGGACTGGTCCTGGAACTTTAACGATGCCGAACGCCGCCGCCCCCGCAACCGAAGGACCGGATCGAACCGGTCCCTTGCACGTGGCGATCATCATGGACGGCAACGGGCGCTGGGCGGCCGCGCGGGGATTGCCGCGCGCGGAGGGCCATCGCCGCGGTGTTGATGCGCTGCGCCGCGTGGTGCGTGCCGCCCATGAACTCGGGGTGATCTATCTGACCATCTTCTCGTTCAGCTCCGAGAACTGGTCGCGACCGGCGACCGAAATCGGCGACCTGTTCGGATTGCTGCGTCGTTTCATCCGCAACGATCTGGCGACGCTGCACCGCGACGGGGTGAGGGTGCGCGTGATCGGCGAGCGCGAAGGACTGGAGCCGGATATCTGCGCGCTCCTGAACGAGGCCGAGGACCTGACGCGGGCCAACACCAAGCTCAATCTCGTCGTCGCTTTCAATTACGGGTCGCGCCAGGAAATCGCCAACGCGGTGCAACGGCTGGCGCGCGAAGTGGCCGAAGGCAAGCGCGATCCGGCATCGATCGACACAGACACGCTCGGCCAATATCTCGACGCGCCGGATATTCCCGATCCCGACCTGATCATCCGCACCAGCGGCGAGCAGCGGTTGTCGAACTTCCTGATGTGGCAGGCGGCCTACAGCGAGCTCGTCTTCGTGCCGATCCACTGGCCGGATTTCGACAAGGCGGCACTTGAAAGCGCTATCGCAGAATATGCCAGACGGGAGCGCCGTTTCGGCGGTCTGGCCGCGAAAACCGGATCGTGACCGAGGGCAAGGCCGCGCCGGCGGCCGCTGCCGAACAGGATACGCGCAACCTCTCGACGCGCATCATTGCAGCCGCCGTGCTGATTCCGCTCGCCGTCGCCATCGCCTATGCCGGCGGCTGGTTTTGGGCTGCACTGGTGACGGCGGTCGCGATCGGCCTCTATGTCGAATGGCTGATGGTGGTGGGCTGCGCGGCTGACAAGCGCGTGGTCGCAACAGGTATTGTCGCGCTGGCCGTGGCGGGGCTTTGTCTCGCCATCGGGCGGATCGATGTTGCGATGGCGGTGCTGGCTGTCGGCCTGGTGGCGGTCTTCCTGATCACGCCGGCGCAGCGAAACTGGAGCGCTGCGGGGTTTTGCTATGCGGCGGTAGCGGAGGTCGCGTCTGTCCTGCTGCGGCTCGATCCCGTGAAGGGTTTTATCGCTCTGATCTTCCTGCTGGTCATCGTGTGGGTGACCGATAGCGGCGGCTACTTCGCCGGCCGCGGCATCGGCGGCCCAAAACTCTGGCCGCGCGTCAGCCCCAAAAAGACCTGGGCCGGCGCCCTTGGCGGCTTTGTCGCAAGTCTTGCCGTGGCCGGTATATTCGCGGTGCTGGATCTCGGGAAAATCGGACCGCTGTTGATGATATCAGGCGTTCTTTCGGTGGTTTCTCAACTCGGCGATCTCTTTGAATCTGCGGTAAAACGGCGCTTTGGCGTCAAGGATTCCAGCCAGATCATTCCCGGCCATGGCGGGCTGCTGGATCGCCTGGACGGATTTGTTGCAGCTGTCGCGGTGGCGGCGCTGATCGGTTTCCTCCGGGGCGGCGCCGATGGCGTTGGCCGCGGTCTTATGATTTGGTGAAAAAATGAGCGCGGTTCCATTGCGTAATAACAAGGCCGCGGCATCCGCCGCGCGCACCGTCACAGTGCTGGGCGCCACCGGATCCATCGGCGACAGCACCATGGATTTGCTGCGCGGCGGCCGCGCCCGCTACCAGGTCGAGGCGCTGACCGCCAATGGCAATGTCGAGGGGCTCGCCAAACTGGCACGAGAATTCGGCGCGCGCTTTGCGGCGGTCGCCGACCCCACCAAACTCGGCGCATTGAAGGAAGCGCTGGCCGGCACGCGGACCGAATGCGGCGCCGGCGAGAGCGCGATCATCGAGGCCGCGGCGCGCCCGGCCGACTGGGTGATGGCCGCCGTCAGCGGCGCCGCCGGGCTGAAGCCGGCGCTCGCCGCTGTTGACCGCGGGGCGGCGGTCGCGCTTGCCAACAAGGAGTGCCTGGTCTGCGCCGGCGATTTCTTCATGCAGCGCGCCGCCAAGGCAGGCGCCTGCATTCTGCCTGCGGATTCCGAGCATAATGCGCTGTTTCAGGCGCTCAGTTCCGGCAACCGTGACGAGCTTGTGCGCGTGATCATCACCGCGTCGGGCGGGCCGTTCCGCACCTGGACCTCTACCGACATCGAGCAGGCGACGCTGGCGCAGGCGCTGAAGCATCCGAACTGGAGCATGGGCCAGAAGATCACCATCGATTCGGCGTCGATGATGAACAAGGGGCTCGAAGTGATCGAGGCGTCGTATTTGTTCGCGCTGGCGCCCGACGAGATCGATGTGCTCGTACATCCGCAGTCGATCATCCACGGCATGGTCGAATTCTCAGACCGTTCGGTGGTGGCCCAGCTCGGCGCGCCTGACATGCGCATCCCGATCGCCCATTGCCTCGGCTGGCCCGATCGGATCGTCGGTCCCTCGGCGCGGCTGGATCTCGCCAAAATCGGCCAGCTGACCTTCGAGGCACCGGATTTCGAGCGATTTCCCGGCTTGCGGCTGGCCTACGACGCGCTGCGCGCCAGCGGCGGTTTGACCACGGTGTTCAACGCCGCCAATGAGGTGGCGGTGGCAGCCTTCATCGCCGGCAAGATCAGATTCGGCGCGATCGCACGGCTGGTCGAGGCGACCATGAACGACTGGGTCCGCTCCGGAAACCTGGCGCCTTTGAGCTCGGCGGATGATGCGATTTCCGTTGACCATAATGCGCGAAATAAAGCTGCCTCCCTATTGCCTCAAATTGCCTTAAAGGCATCCTAGAGGGTTGGGGGCGCAGCCTTAGGCTCGCGCGAGGGGAATCGAATGACTGAGTTTTTTCTACATAGTTTCAATACGTTGAGCAGTGGGCTCATCGGCTACATCATTCCCTTCCTGTTCGTCCTGACCATCGTTGTTTTCTTCCACGAGCTCGGCCATTTCCTGG
This sequence comes from Bradyrhizobium sp. AUGA SZCCT0169, assembly GCF_018130085.1. Classification (NCBI taxonomy): domain Bacteria; kingdom Pseudomonadati; phylum Pseudomonadota; class Alphaproteobacteria; order Hyphomicrobiales; family Nitrobacteraceae; genus Bradyrhizobium; species Bradyrhizobium sp. AUGA SZCCT0169. Next base: position 210,102 of record NZ_JAFCMC010000005.1, read on the forward strand.
TCGCCCGCTGGTGCGGCGTGAAGGTGTTGACGTTCTCGCTCGGTTTCGGGCCGGAGCTTGCAGGGTTCAACGACCGCCACGGCACCCGCTGGAAAATCTCGGCGATCCCGCTCGGCGGCTATGTGAAGTTCTTCGGTGACGACACCGAAGCGTCAACGCCCTCGACCGAGGCGCTTGCCAGCATGAGCGCGGAAGAGCAGGCAGGCAGCTTCCACCACAAGAAAGTCGGTCCGCGCGCGGCGATCGTTGCCGCCGGACCGATCGCGAATTTCATCCTGGCGATCGTGATCTTCACCTGCCTGTTCACCTTCTTCGGCAAGCCGAGCACGACCGCGCGCGTCGACAAGATCGAAGCCAACAGCGCCGCTGCGAAGGCGGGTTTTCAGGTCGGCGACATCGTCACCGCGATCGACGGCAAGACCATCGGCAGCTTCTCCGACATGCAGCGCGTCGTTGGCGTCAATGCCGGCGTTCAGCTGAACTTCACCATCAAGCGCGGCGATGCCACGCTGCAAATGAAGGGCACGCCGGAGCAGCGCGAAGTAAAGGATCCGTTCGGCAACGCCCACCGGCTCGGCGTTTTGGGCATCACCCGCGCGACCGCGCCGGGCGATGTCGTGACCGAACGGGTCGATCCGGCAACCGCGATGTGGCTCGGCGTCAAGGAAACCTGGTTCGTGATCGATCGCACGCTGGCCTATATCGGCGGCGTCTTTACCGGCCGGGAAGCAGCCGACCAGGTCGGTGGCCCGATTCGGATTGCCCAGATTTCGGGGCAGGTGGCCACCATCGGCTTTACCGCGCTGGTGCACCTTGCAGCGGTGCTGTCGATCTCGATCGGCCTGTTGAACCTGTTCCCGGTTCCGCTGCTCGATGGCGGTCATCTTTTGTTCTATGCCGTGGAGGCGGTCCGGGGACGCCCGCTGTCGAATCGGGCTCAGGAGATGGGGTTCCGGATCGGACTGGGTTTGGTGCTGATGCTGATGGTGTTTGCGACCTATAACGACATCCTGCATCTGGCGGCATCGTGAAGCGGCTTTTTTGTGGCGTTGCCCATCGGCAACGTCTTGGAATGAAAATGGAATTGCGGAGCGATGTTCCGTTTGCCGCCTTGGGGAAATTGGCTACAAGACATGCGGAAAATGGGAATCTGCTGGTTCGTGGGGGTGCGGGCCAGCACAAGAATGACAAGGGCGCTTGGCGCATGATGTTTGGAATGCGAGTGCGGGGGGGCTTGTTGGCCGCCTCGATCATGTTCGCCGTGCCGGTGGCTGCCACGGTGGCGGGGGTGCTTTTTGCTGCGCCAGCTGCTGCCCAGACGGTGGCTTCGATCTCCGTGGAAGGGAATCGGCGCGTCGAAATCGAGACCATTCGCTCCTATTTCAAGCCGGGACCCGGCGGCCGCCTCGGGCAGGCCCAAATCGATGACGGCCTGAAGGCCCTGATCGAAACCGGCCTGTTCCAGGACGTGCGAATCAATCAGGCCGGCGGCCGGATCATCGTGGTCGTGGTCGAAAACGCTGTCATCGGGCGCATTGCCTTCGAGGGCAACAAGAAGGTCAAGGACGACCAGCTCTCGGCCGAAATCCAGTCCAAGCCGCGCGGCACGTTTTCGCGCCCTATGGTTCAGTCGGACGCCCAGCGGATCGCTGAAATCTACCGTCGCTCGGGCCGCTATGACGTCAGCGTCACCCCGGAAATCATTGAACAGCCGAACAACCGCGTCGACCTGATCTTCACGATCAGCGAAGGCGGCAAGACCGGCGTCAAGAACATCGAATTCATCGGCAACCGGTTCTATTCGTCCTACCGGCTGAAGGACGTCATCAAGACGCGCGAATCCAACCTCTTGAGCTTCCTCGGCGGCGCCGACGTCTACGATCCGGACCGGGTCGAGGCCGACCGTGACCTGATCCGCCGATTCTATCTCAAGAACGGCTTTGCCGACGTGCAAGTGGTGGCCGCGCTGTCCGAATACGATCCGGAGCGCAAAGGCTTCCTCGTCACCTTCAAGATCGAGGAAGGGCAGCAATACCGCGTCGCCACCGTCGATTTCCAGACCAGCATTGCAACCCTCGATGTGAACTCGATGCGCAGCTTCTCGCGTGTCAGCGTCGGATCGCTCTACAATGCCGAGGCGCTCGAAAAGTCCGTCGAGGAAATGCAGATCGAAGCCTCGCGGCGCGGCTATGCCTTCGCCATCGTGCGTCCGCGCGGCGATCGCAATTTCGAACAGCACACCGTCTCGATCGTGTACTCGATCGATGAAGGCCCGCGAACCTATATCGAGCGCATCAATATCCGGGGCAACACCAGGACCCGCGACTACGTGATTCGCCGCGAGTTCGACCTTTCGGAAGGCGACGCCTACAATCGCGCGCTGGTCGATCGTGCCGAACGCCGGCTGAAGAATCTCGACTTCTTCAAGACCGTGAAGATCATCACCGAGCCGGGGTCGTCCAGCGACCGTGTCGTCCTGATCGTCGATATAGACGAGAAGTCGACCGGCGACTTCTCGGTATCTGGTGGCTATTCGACCACCGACGGCGCGCTCGCCGAAGTCAGTATCTCGGAACGCAACTTCCTCGGCCGCGGTCTGTATGCGAAGGCGGCGGTCACCTATGGCCAGTATGCGCGTGGTTACTCGCTGTCGTTCGTCGAGCCGTATCTGCTGGACTATCGCGTCGCGCTCGGCCTCGACCTGTTCCAGCGCCAGCAACTTGCCAACAGCTACATCTCGTATGGAACCAAGACGATGGGCTTCAGCCCGCGCCTCGGCTTCACCTTGCGCGAAGATCTGGCCTTGCAGCTGCGCTATTCGATCTATCAGCAGGAAATCCAGCTGCCGAGTTCGCTGTCGAACTGTAACAACAACCCGAACAACGGATTGCTGGCGTTCAACCCGTCGCCGGCCTGGGTGAATCTGAACGGTGTGCCGGCCGCGACCGCACTGGGCGCTACCGATGCCTCTGGCGTCGGTCTGTGGTGCTACAGCGACGGCGAAGCCTCGCTGCCGGTCCGCAAGGAGCTGCAAAGCGGCAAGACCCTGACCTCGTCGGTCGGCTATTCGCTGAACTACAACACCCTGGATAACAACAAGAACCCGACCACCGGCTTGCTGGTCGACTGGAAGCAGGACTTCGCCGGCATCGGTGGCGACGTTTCCTACGTCAAGTCCGCGATCGATGCGAAGTACTACACGCCGCTGGTCGCCGATATCGTCGGCTTGCTCCGTTTCCAGGGCGGCATGCTCAACCAGCTCGGCAACGACCAGCTGCGCATGCTCGATCACTTCCAGATGGGCCCGAACCTGGTCCGCGGCTTTGCGCCGAACGGCATCGGCCCGCGCGACATCAACCCCTACGGTACGGGTGACGCGCTCGGTGGCACCAAATATTGGGGCGCGTCGGCGGAATTGCAGATGCCGTTCTGGTTCTTGCCGAAGGAAGTCGGGCTCAAGGGCGCGATCTATGCTGACGCCGGCGGCCTGTTTGACTACCGGGGCACGACCTCGTGGGCGCAGACCGGTGAAGTCAACGTTCCCGGCTGCGTGCGGCCGACGACCAATCCGGCGACGCCGGGCACCTGCCTCGGCCTGCAGTATGACGAAGGCAATGTGGTCCGCAGCTCGGTCGGTGTCGGCTTGATCTGGGCGTCGCCGTTCGGTCCACTGCGCTTCGACTATGCGGTTCCGATCACCAAGGGTAAGAATGACCGCACGCAGGAATTCAGGTTCGGCGGCGGCACATCGTTCTAAACGTAGCGTTTTCAAGCGAAGTGGATTCCCGGTTCGCGTGAAGAAAACGCGTCAAAACAAAGAGAGGCGTCGGTTTTGATTATTCAGAACCGGGCCTCTGAAGCGACAGCCGGCCGGACTGCGACGGGTGGAATGGCGCAGCCGATGTTCTTCAAGCAACCGCCTTCGTCGACGCTGGCTGATATCGCCGCGTTGACGAAATCGGTATTGGTCGACCCCGCACATGGCGGCCATCTCATCCGGGGCCTCGCGTCGCTCGACGAGGCCGGCCCGATGCATCTGGCGTTCTTCGACAACCTCAAATACGCCGACCAGCTCGCCGCGACAAAGGCCGGTGCCTGCCTGGTCAGCCCGCGTTTTGAGGCGCAGGTACCGCCTCATGTCGCGGTGCTGCGGACCGCCCAGCCGTTCCGCGCGTTCGTGCAGATCGCGCGCCAGTGGCATGAAGACGCGCTGCGTCCACAGTCCTGGTTCGATAATGACGGAATTGCCCCGTCGGCGATCATCGACCCGTCCGCCCATCTGGAAGACGGCGTCATCGTCGATCCGCTGGCGGTGATCGGCCCTCGGGTCGAGATCGGGGCGGGAACGGTGATCGGTGCAGGGGCCGTGATCGGGGCCGAGGTGCGCATCGGCCGGGACTGCAATGTCGGCGCGCGTACCGCGATCCAGTTCTCCCTGATCGGCAACAACGTTTTGATCCACCCCGGCTGCAGCATCGGCCAGGATGGCTATGGCTTCATTTTCTTCGGTCCCGAGGGCCATCTGAAGGTGCCGCAGACCGGCCGCGTCCTGATCCAGAACAATGTCGAGATCGGCGCCAACACCACCATCGACCGCGGCAGCCTGCGCGATACGGTCATCGGCGAGGGCACCAAAATCGACAATCAGGTCCAGATCGGCCACAACGTGACCATCGGCAGGCACTGCCTGCTCGCAGCCCAGATCGGGCTCGCGGGCAGCCTGACGATCGGGGACAATGTCGCGCTGGGCGCCAAGGTCGGCATCAATAACCATCTCAAGATCGGCGACGGTGCCCAGGTCACCGCCATGAGCGGGGTCAAGGACGACATCCCGCCCAATGGCCGCTGGGGCGGTTTTTTTGCAAAACCAACCAAACAGTGGTTTAGGGAGATTATTGCAGTGGAGCGACTGGCGCAGGACGCCGCCGATCCGAAGAACGAGGGACGGGAGTGATGGAGGAGGTGCCGGTCAGGTTTGAACTCGTTGATATCAACGAGATCCTCAAGACGCTTCCGCATCGTTTTCCGATGCTGCTGATCGACCGGGTGATCAACATCCGCACCGATTACTCCGGCATCGGCGTCAAGAACGTGACCTTCAACGAGCCGGCGTTTCAGGGACATTTCCCGGAACGGCCGGTCTATCCCGGCGTGATGATGATCGAGGCCATGGCGCAGACCGCCGGCGTGATCGGCATCAAGTCGGTCGAAGGCACCGAGAAGCCGCGCGCGGTGTACTTCCTGACCATCGACAAGTGCAAGTTCCGCAAACCCGTGCTGCCCGGCGACACCATCGAATACCACATGCGCTCGATCGGCCGCCGCAAGGCGATGTGGTGGTTTCACGGCGACGCCAAGGTCAATGGCGCCGTGGTCGCCGAGGCTGACGTCGGCGCGATGCTCACGGATTAATTCGGGCAAGCAAAGCGAGCGCCCGACACTCCCCTGATATGGCGGTTGAAGAACCCGCCCATCGACCGCGCGCCCAGCAAGGCGTCGTAGGTCTCGGCCGGCAGATCGCAATACTGGTCGTAGGCTCCCTTGATCGCGACGATCAGATGGCGCCTCGCGCGGTCGTAGCAGACGCGTTGCACGATGCTGCTGCGGGTGATGTCACGGCACTCGAAACTGTTCAGGTCGATGCTGCTGCGGCCGGCGACATCGATCGTTTCGGAAACGACCGGCGTGGCCAGCAGGTGCATGAAAATCGCCGCGGCAACTCGGACCATGGTGTCACAAATGCTGAAACAAGCCGAGATCATACGTCACTGGACAGATCAGGCAAAGTCGCGGTAACCACCGGAAAACCCGACGATTTAGCGTCTTCCTTGTTAACGAATGGCCGGACCTGTCCTGATGAGCATGATCGATCCCACCGCGCGGATTGAAGATGGCGCTGTGATCGGCGAGGGCACCTCGATCGGTCCCTATTGCATCATCGGGCCTCACGTCGCGATCGGCGCCAATTGCAAGCTGATCGGCCATGTGCACATCACGGCGCGGACATCCATCGGCGACGGCTGCACGATCTATCCGTTCGTCTCGCTCGGCACCCCGCCGCAATCGCTGAGCTATCGCGGCGAACTGACGAGGCTTGAAATCGGGGCCGGCTGCACCATCCGCGAATCCGTCACCATGAACGCCGGCACAGTTGCCGGCGGCGGCGTCACGCGGGTCGGCGAGCGCGGCTACTTCATGAACTGCAGCCATGTCGGTCATGATTGCCAGGTCGGCAATGACGTGATCTTCGCGACGTCCGCGACACTCGGCGGCCATTGCGAGATCGGCGATTTCGTCTTTATCGGCGGGCTGTCCGCCGTGCATCAGTTCACCCGGATCGGGCCGCAGGTGATGGTCGGCGGCGTCTGCGGCGTGCGCGGCGACGTCATCCCGTTCGGCCTCGTCAACGGCCAGTATGCGAGCCTCGAGGGCCTCAACATCATCGGCATGAAGCGGCGCAAATTCACCAAGGACCGGCTCGTCACGGTGCGCGCGTTCTATCAAAAGCTGTTCCATGGCCCCGGCATCTTTGCCGAGCGGCTGAGCGAGGTTCAGCCGCTGGCGGCGAACGATCCGGCGATCGCGGAAATCCTCGCCTTCATCGATGCGGGCAAGCATCGCGCGCTGTGCCTGCCGGCCGACGACGCTCATAAATCCTGATGACGGGATCGCCGCAGCCCATGAGTTCAGCGGCTTCAGAGATTTCTTCGCCGGTCGGCGTGATCGCGGGCGGTGGCGCCATGCCGTTCGCGGTCGCGGATTCGCTTGCCGCTCGCGGCATCGCGCCGGTGCTGTTCGCGCTGCGGGGCTCCTGCGACCCGGTCCGGGCGGAACGCTTTCGCCACCACTGGATTTCGGTCGGGCAGATCGGCCGGGCGAAAAAGCTGTTGCGCAGCGAAGGCTGCCGCGACCTGATCTTCATCGGCACGCTGCTGCGGCCGGCGCTGTCGGAAATCAGGCTGGACTGGGGGACGATCCGCGTTATCGGCCCTATCCTGGCGGCGTTTCGCGGCGGCGACGACCATCTGCTGTCGGGGATCGGCCGGATTTTCGAGCAGGACGGCTTTCGCATGGTCGGCATCAGGCAGGTTGCCCCTGATATGCTGATGCCCGAGGGACGGATTGCCCGCGCAACGCCGGATCCGGCCGGCACCGCCGACATCGAGAAGGGACGGGAGGTGTTGCGCGCGCTAAGCCCGTTCGACATCGGCCAGGCCGTCGTGGTGATCGACGGTCACGTGGTGGCGGTGGAAGACATCGAGGGCACCGACAGGCTCTTGGCACGCGTGGCGCGCTTGCGCAGCGAGGGCCGCATCCGCGCCAGCACGGGCCGTGGCGTACTGGTCAAGGCGCCCAAGACCAGCCAGGATTTGCGCTTCGACCTGCCGACGGTGGGGGCAACGACGGTCGAAGGCGCGGCCAAGGCAGGGCTTGCCGGCATTGCCATCATTGCCGGACAAACCATCGCGGCGGACGCGCAGGCCATGATCGATGCCGCCGACAGCGCCGGCCTTTTCATCCAGGGGCTGCCGGCGTGATGCCGCCGCGTCCGACCACCGACACGGTGCGCAAGATCGTCCTGATCGCGACGGAGGAATCCGGCGATCGCCTCGGCGCCAATCTCATGAAAGTGTTGCGCCAGCGCCTCGGCGACGCGGTGCAGTTCGAAGGCGTCGGCGGCCGCGCGATGGCGCGCGAGGGCATGAACTCGTGGTTTCCGATCGAGGAACTCTCGATCATCGGCCTTGCCGCGGTGGTCAAGCAATTGCCGAAGATCCTGCGGTTGATCAAGCAAACCGCCGCTGCGGTCACGGAGGCTGCGCCCGACATTCTCGTCATCATCGACAGCCCCGATTTCACCCACCGCGTGGCGAAGCGTGTCCGCGCCAGCGATCCCAACATTCCGATCGTCGACTATGTCTCGCCCTCGGTCTGGGCGTGGCGGTCGGGCCGCGCCCGCGCGATGCTGACTTATGTCGATCACGTGCTGGCTTTGCTGCCGTTCGAACCAGAGGCGTACCAGAGGCTTCGCGGGCCGCCCTGCAGCTATGTCGGCCATCCCCTGACCGAACAGCTCGCCTCGCTCCGGCCCACCTCTGAGGAGCGACAGCGGCGCGACGCGCCGCCGCCGGTACTGCTGGTGCTGCCGGGAAGCCGCCGCAGCGAGATCCGCCACCACATGGCGGTGTTCGGCCAGGCGCTGGCGCGGCTCAATGCCGAGGGCGTCGCGTTCGAACTGATCCTGCCGACCATGCCGCATCTGCAGGAGCCGGTCGCGGAAGCGCTGAAGACTTGGACGGTGCAGCCCCGCGTCGTGATCGGCGAACAGGAGAAGCGGGCCGCGTTCCGGATCGCGCATGCGGCGCTGGCAAAATCCGGCACCGTAACGCTCGAGCTTGCACTATCAGGCGTGCCGATGGTGACGGCCTACCGCACCGGCGCGACGGAAGCCTGGATCCTGCGGCGGGCGATCAATGTGAGTTCGGTGATCCTGGCCAATCTCGTGATCGGCGAAAACGTCGTTCCAGAATTCCTGCAGCAGGACTGCACGCCGGAAAAACTATCGCAGGTGTTGCGCGAGTTGCTTGGCGATTCCGCGCTGCGTCGAAAGCAGCTCGAAGCCTTCGCGAAAATCGACCGGATCATGTCGACCGGCAACACGCCGCCGAGCGCCCGCGCCGCCGATATCGTGCTCGCGACGATGCGCAAGGCGCGGCGGTAGAGCGTTTTCCAGCGAAGTGGACGCCGGTTCGCGTTAAGAAAACGCGTCAAACCAAGAATCTAGAGCCCCGTTCCGATACAAGCGGAACGGAAAAGGCTCTAGCGCTAACCCTTCGGTGCCGAACCTTCCGGCCACTCCGGCAATTGATCCTTCGGGTCGAACCACGTCGCGCAATCCGATCGCCAGATGTGTGCGACGGCCCGCTTGGTGATCGGTGTGTCCAGACACCCCATCCGCAGCAGGATGTTGCCAGTGCCGGCGCGCTCGGCGATGATTTGCGAGCCGCATTGCGTGCAGAAATAGCGTTGCTTGCCGGGCGAGGATTCAAATCCCCGGAGCAGGCTTTCGCCTTTGGTCCAGCGAAAGCGGTCACGCGGGACGCTGGTCACCGTCGAGAACGCCGAGCCATGCGCCTTGCGGCAGGTGGCGCAGTGGCAGTGCACGATGGCGCCGGGTTCGGCGTCCACCTCATAGGCCACGCTTTTGCACATGCAGCTTCCGGTGAGCATGAGGGTCTCCTGGAATCGTAGGGTGGGTGGAGCGCAGCGATACCCACCAACTTTCTTCGGCTTGACGGTGGGTATCGCTGCGCTCCACCCACCCTACAAAAAAAGCCGGACGCGACGATCGCATCCGGCTTTCTTCGGTCTCGTATCCGTCAGGCCTTACTTGCGCTTGCCCATCTCGACGTAGTCGCGGCGGGCGACGCCGGTGTAGAGCTGGCGCGGACGGCCGATCTTCTGCTGCGGATCCTCGATCATCTCGCTCCACTGGCTGATCCAGCCGACGGTGCGGGCGACCGCGAACAGCACGGTGAACATCGAGGTCGGGAAGCCCATCGCCTTCAGCGTGATGCCCGAATAGAAGTCGACGTTCGGGTAGAGCTTGCGGTCGATGAAGTAGGGATCGCTCAGCGCGATCTTTTCCAGCTCCAGCGCGACCTTCAGCATCGGGTCGTCGCCATGGCCGGTCTCGGCCAGCACGGCGTGACACATCTTCTGCATGATCTTGGCGCGCGGATCGTAGTTCTTGTAGACGCGATGTCCGAAGCCCATCAGGCGGACTTCCGAGTTCTTGTCCTTCACCTTGGCGATGAATTCGGGAATCTTGTCGACGGTGCCGATGTCGGCCAGCATCGCCAGTGCAGCCTCGTTGGCGCCGCCATGCGCCGGTCCCCACAGGCAGGCGATGCCCGCGGCGATACAGGCGAACGGATTGGCGCCGGAAGAGCCGGCGATACGCACCGTCGAGGTTGAGGCGTTCTGCTCATGGTCGGCGTGCAGGATGAAGATCTTGTCCAGCGCGTCAGCCAGCACCGGGTTGATCTTGTAGTCCTCGCAAGGCACCGCGAAGCACATGTTGAGGAAGTTCTCGGCAAAGGTGAGCGAGTTCTTCGGGTACACGAAGGGCTGGCCGACGGTGTATTTGAAGGCCATCGCGGCCAGCGTCGGAACCTTGGCGATCATGCGCATCGAGGCGATCATGCGCTGCTTCGTATCGTTGATGTCGGTACTGTCGTGATAGAACGCGGCCAGCGCGCCGACGGCCGCGACCATGATGGCCATCGGATGGGCGTCGCGGCGGAAGCCCTGGAAGAAGCGGGCCATCTGTTCGTGAACCATGGTGTGATGGATCACGCGGTGGTCGAAATCTTCCTTCTGCGCCTTGGTCGGAAGGTCCCCGTACAGCAGCAGATAGCAGGTCTCGAGGAAATCGCCCTTTTCGGCGAGCTGCTCGATCGGATAGCCGCGGTATTCCAGGATGCCGGCGTCGCCGTCGATATAGGTGATCTTCGACTGGCAGCTGCCGGTGGAGGTGAAGCCGGGGTCGTAGGTGAACATCCCGGCCTGGCCGTAGAGCTTGGCGATGTCGATGACATCCGGCCCCACCGTGCCGCTCAGGATCGGGAAATCGTAGGTCTTGTTACCTACCGTTAGCGTTGCGGTCTTGTTGCTGGATTTTGCGTCCATCGTGTAGTCCCCGATGAAATCGTTGCGAAAACCGGCTGTTCCTGATGCCATTCTCTGGGGCGAAAAGGGGCAGGCCGGATTGTCTAGAAGGCGGCCGGAAAGGGGTAGCTTATTGCCCTGTGCACTGCAAGATGGCCGCCGCTAGCACATAGCAGGGGTTCATCCCGCGGCTTGATCGCCGAGCCGGGCCAGGCATTGATCCCGCCCCAGCACCGCCAGCACGTCGAAGATTCCGGGCGACGTCGTCCGCCCTGTCAGCGCCACCCGCAGCGGCTGGGCGACCGCGCCCAGCTTGAGGTTATTCTGCTCGGCGAAATTCCGCATGGCGGCTTCGGTGGTTTCCGAATTCCAGTCGGTGACGGCCTCCAGCGCATCGCGCAGCTTGCCGATCAAACCGCGGGTTTCCGGCGTCAGCAGGGCGGCCGCTTTCGGCTCGAGCTCGAGCGGACGGTCGGCAAAGATGAAGTAGGAGCCCGCGATCAATTCGAGCAGCGTCTTGGCGCGCTCCTTCAGGCTCGGCATCGCTCGCAGCAATTGCGCCCGCGTGGTGTCGTTGAGCTTGGCCTTCAGCTCGGCGCCGTCAGGGACATGATCCAGCAGTTGCTCGAACATGGTCACGAGGGATTGATCGTCGGCCTGGCGGATGTAGTGGCCGTTGAGGTTTTCCAGCTTGGCGAAATCGAACCGCGCCGCCGAACGGCCGATGGCGGGCAGGTCGAACGCGGCGATCATCTCCTCCGTCGAGAAGATCTCCTGGTCGCCATGGCCCCAGCCGAGCCGGACCAGGTAATTGCGCAGCGCCGCCGGCAGATAGCCGAGTGCGCGGTAGGCCTCGACCCCGAGCGCGCCATGGCGCTTCGACAGCTTCGCGCCATCGGCCCCATGGATCAGCGGGATATGGGACATGTTCGGAAGCGTCCACTCCAGCGCGTCGTAGATCTGCTTCTGGCGCGCGGCGTTGATCAAATGATCGTCACCCCGGATCACGTGGGTGACGCCCATGTCGTGGTCGTCGACCACGACCGCCAGCATGTAGGTCGGGTTGCCGTCGCCGCGCAGCAGCACGAGATCGTCGAGGTTCTCGTTCTGCCAGACCACGCGGCCCTGGACCTGATCCTCGATCACGGTCTCGCCGGTCTGCGGCGCCTTGAGGCGGATGGTGGGCTTCATGCCCGCGGGCGCCTCCGACGGGTCACGGTCGCGCCACAGGCCGTCATAGAGGCGGGTGCGGCCCTCGGCGCGGGCCTTCTCGCGCATCGCCGTCAGTTCCTCCGGCGTGGCGTAGCAGCGATAGGCCCGGCCGCTGGCGAGCAGGGACTCGGCAGCCTCGCGGTGGCGGGCGGCGCGGCTGAACTGGTAGATGACGTCGCCGTCCCAACCGAGCTCCAGCCACTTCAATCCGTCGAGGATCGCGGCAATCGCCGGCTCGGTCGACCGCTCGCGGTCGGTATCCTCGATCCGCAGCAGCATCTTGCCGCCGTGTTTCCTGGCGTAGAGCCAGTTGAACAGCGCGGTGCGGGCGCCTCCAATATGGAGGAAGCCGGTCGGCGAGGGGGCAAAGCGGGTGACGACGGAATCGGTCATGATTGGGGCAGGCCTATGCGTGAACGGCCGTGGTGTATAGCAGGACGGTGCATAACTAAAGTCTCGCCGTTAAAGTCAGCCCTTTAGTGCTGCCTTGGCCAAAGCAGGCTTGGCGGGCAGGGGCGAATTTGGCAGAAGGGCCGCTTACCGAGCGGGAACACGTAATGACCACAGAACCGGCAGCGGCAGAAGCAGGGCGCGATTTCATTCGCGACATCGTCCAGGCCGACCTCGACACCCAGAAGCACAGCCGGATCGTGACCCGATTTCCGCCGGAGCCGAACGGCTACCTGCATATCGGCCACGCCAAGTCGATTGCCCTTAATTTCGGCATCGCGCAGGAGTTTGGCGGCAAGTGCCATCTGCGCTTCGACGACACCAACCCGACCAAGGAAGAGCAGGAATATATCGATTCCATCCAGGCCGACGTGCGCTGGCTCGGCTACGACTGGGGAACCGATCTCTACTACGCCTCTGACTATTTCGAGCGGCTCTACGACTGGGCGGAAGGCCTGATCAAGGCCGGCCATGCCTATGTCGACGACCAGTCGCAGGAGGAAATCCGCGTCAGCCGCGGCACGCTGACGGAACCCGGCAAGAACAGCCCGTTCCGCGACCGGCCGGTGGACGAGAACCTCGATCTGTTTCGCCGCATGAAGGCCGGCGAATTCCCGAACGGCACCCGCGTGCTGCGCGCCAAAATCGACATGGCCTCCGGCAACATCAACATGCGCGATCCCGTGCTGTACCGGATCCTGCACGCCCATCATCCGCGCACCGGCGACAAATGGTCGATCTATCCGAGCTACGACTATGCCCACGGCCAGTCGGACGCCATCGAAGGCATCACCCATTCGATCTGCACGCTGGAGTTCGAGGATCACCGGCCGCTCTATGAATGGCTGCTCGACAAGCTGCCGGTGCCGTCAAAGCCGCGGCAGTATGAATTCGCCCGGCTCAACATCACCTACACGCTGCTTTCGAAGCGGGTGCTGACGCAGCTCGTGCGCGAGGGCCATGTCGCCGGCTGGGACGATCCGCGGATGCCGACCGTCGCCGGCCTGAAGCGGCGCGGCGTGCCGCCGGCAGCGGTGCGCGAATTCGTCAAGCGCATCGGGGTGGCGAAATCCAACAGCGTAGTCGATGTCGGCATGCTGGAATTCTGCATCCGCGAACTGCTCAACAAGACGGCCGAGCGCCGCATGGCGGTGCTGCGGCCGCTGAAGGTCGTGATCGAGAATTATCCTGAAGGCCAGGTCGAGGAGCTCGAGGCCGTCAATCACCCTGACAATCCCGATGCCGGCACCCGCCGCATCGCGTTCGGCCGCGAACTCTATATCGAGCAGGACGATTTCATGGAGAACCCGCCGAAGAAATTCTTCCGGCTTTCTCCGGGCAACGAAGTGCGGCTGCGCTACGCCTATTTCATCAAATGCACCGGCGTGATCAAGAATGACGCCGGCGAGGTGGTCGAGCTGCGCTGTACCTATGATCCTGCCACCAAGGGCGGCAACGCGCCCGATGGACGCAAGGTGAAGGCCACCATGCACTGGCTGCCGGCGGCGCAGTCGCGGCCTGCTGAAATCCGCGTCTACAACCAGCTATTTGCAAAACCGAGCCCCGACGCCGGCAATTTCGCCGCCGACATCAACCCGCAGTCGCTGGAAGTGCTGTCCGACGCGCGGATCGAGGTCGGCGTCGCCGAAAGCAATTCGAACGAGGTGATGCAGTTCGAGCGGCAGGGCTATTTCGTGCGCGACCAGGATTCGACGGCGGACAAACCAGTGTTCAACCGCACCATCGGCTTGCGCGACACGTTTGCCAAGGAAGTCGCCAAGGGCTGAGAAGGGCTGACGTCGCTTCAAACCGATTGGATATTCCGATGCACAGCCCGGCCGACGACATCGCATCCGGCACCATGGCGAAGTGGGCCGCGGCGTTCAGCAGGCTGGACGCCGACGCGCTCGCTTCGCTCTATTCGAGGCACGCGCTGTTCTTCGGCTCGAACCCGAAACTCTATCGCGGACGCGACGGCGTCACGGCCTACTTCAAGGGATTGCCGCGGTGGCGGACGTCGGCCGTCCAGTTCACCGATGTCGTGGCCGAGCAGGCCGGACCCGATTTGGTCAATGTCGCCGGCACGGCGTCGTTCGACGCCGATGAAGGCGCCGTAAAACTGTCGGTCAAGATCACCTGGGTGATCGCCCGCGAAGACGGCGACTGGAAAATCGTCAGCCATCACGTGTCGTCGAAGGCGCCGTTGATCCAGCAATAGGGACGCTGCGGCCTTCGCCCGTCAATTTCGCTGGACGATGCATTCTCCGCCGGCGGCCTTCAGGCTCTCGCACAAATCGAACGCTTCGTCGGCGGTCGAAAACGGGCCGACCATAGCGCGGTAGAGCACGCCGTCGTTGCCGTCCACGCGTTTGACGATGGGGGCGCGTGATCCCAACACGGCGGGAAATTTGGCCTGCAGCACCTGATAGGAAGCCAGCGCGTCCGCTTCATTGTTCTGGGCGGATACCTGAACAGCATAGCCCGGACGCGACGGCGACGTTGCAGGCGCGTGAGCCGGATTCCCGGCGCCGAAAGCGACCTTGAATGCATTGGTGCCGGGCGTTCCTTTTTCGATCGCGATGATGGCGCGGCGGCCGCTGGAATAGACGATCGGAATATCGAACCATGTGTGCTCGAGCAGCAGCTGCAGGTTCTTGGCGCGGTCTGCAGGGGTGTCCTGCAGGCACTACCATGAAGAAGTAGTCGGTGACCTTGACCACGACGGCGGCGAGCGGAACGCCACGGCTCTGTTCGCTCGATTTCGTCAGCAGTCCCGGAACGCTGCTGACGGCAATATCCGGTGGCAAGGTAAATCTCAGTTCCGCGGTGTGGCTGGCTGGCAGGGATTTGTCGGTATTGCGCCGGAATGACAGCGTCAGCTTGAGCTTGCGCCATGGAATCTCGACGTCGGCGTAGACGGCCAATTCGTCAGGCTGACCCGCAGCCTTGATTGGGACGGTACGCCACGAGACCGAGCCTTCATATTTGGTGCCCTTGGGATCGGAAGGGTCCTCGTCATACAGCACAGCCCGCTGGGGGATATTGTTTTCCGATGCGGCCTTTGCGGTGCCGTTTGCAAGCAATGCAAACGAAGCGACGGCGAAGGTAAGAAGGAGGCGGCGGCGAGCCGCGTTGCCCGTTCGCCGCCAAACGCGGACAGCAAGTCTGGATTTTTGCATCTGAGCCGGGGTCTCGTACAACCATAAAGTGAAGTGAAATTATCGCTGCCGGAGGGCTTCAACAAGCCGCAATGCGTACTTGCGCGCACCGGATCGATCGAGACGGCGGTTCGTTTCCGTTCCGCTGGCCCGCGAGACGTCGACACTGGTCAGGCGCACGCAGCGTGCGTCCTGCTGCAGCGCACTTGCAAGAGCGTTTTTGGGGTGATGGGCGGCCAGGGTGGGACGACGGCGCCGGGGGCAGCAGCAGCGTCAACACAACGCAGGTTGAGGAACGCGTTTTTCAGCGCGGCGCCACCATATTCATGGAGGAGAGGAGGTGAGTATCATGCGCATTCAACACTGGCAGGACGTTGCCAGCCTGGTGGTGGGTGTCTGGCTGGTCGTGTCGCCGTTCGCCCTGGGCATGGCTGGGGCAGAAGTCGTGCTAACTATCGCCCTTGGCTTGTGCGTCATTCTGTTTGCCGTAGAGGGATTCGTCATTCCCTCCTATCTGGAGGAATGGGGAGAGATCCTCATCGGTTTGGCTCTGGTGGCGGTACCTTGGACGGTCGGCTACGAGTCGGTATCGGCCACGGCAAGCAGTGTGGTCTCAGGCATATTGGTGATTTTGCTTGCAGCCTGGGAACTAGCGACCGATCGCGATTTCAGCACCTGGTGGCACGATCGCTGGCATCATCCAGCCAGCTGAGAAGGGTGGTTGCCGAGCCTTTGGCCCGACCGTTATCTACTTGCGGTCGGGAGGAGAGGAATTGGCTCGGCGACGTGGGCCGGGATTTGAATTGCCATGTGCGGGTGCGCGACGCGACAGGCCAACATTGCAAGTAGCGGCCGCAACGCCTGGTCTCAGAGGAGCGTTGAACCACCTGAGAAAAGCTCCAGCGGCCTTCATGCCGCGAGCTTCCAATGCCTCCGTCCCCACTGTCCGGGATCGGAGGCGCGACAGCAGTCAAATCCCCAATCACACCGGCACCTTCTGAGACTTTCGGCTCAATCGGCTGGACGACGGGCGGACATTCTTTCGTCCGCATTTCGCATCTGTTCCACTCGCCCGCGGATAGCCGCTTCCAGGCGGCAGGAGAGGCTACGCCGGGACCTGGCCGCCGCAGGGGGCGGCGCCGGCCGGCGGATTGCTCCCGTCGCGTCTTTCGAACTGGCCGCCGTTCATCGAGACTCTGCGCACATGGGTGCGCGCGGAGGCGGGGGCTGCTGCTGCCCTGTCTATGATAGCGGACCAAATTCCGCATCGTAGCGTAACGACGCCATGTGTCCCGACCGGTCAGTTGAGGCCATGACCCCTGCCTGTGCGGCGGTCAAAGCTTGAACAACGATCGCAGAAAATTCTGCACATCCGCTGTCGCTTGCTCGCGCGCCGCGGGATTGTAACCAAACGACCCCTCCGACACCACGCATGGCGATCCCGTTCCTGCCGGGCCGCCGGTGACCACGTCGATGATCTTGTCGTCTTGCTCGAGAAACGTACACTTGCTGTAGTTCAGGAAGCCGGTCGCCGTTTGACGGTTGGCGAGATCGGCGTTGTCAAACCAGTGCTTGGCGCCGACGTATTCGAACAGGGCGACGTCACGGCCGGCATTGCGGAGCCGTGCGACGTACTCCCTGCAGCGGCCGATGATCGTCGCGTCGTCGGCTGCGCCATGAAAGATCCGTATCGGGACATCAGCCACGCGATCTTCATCGATGAGCTTGATATGACAGCCTGTGGGGTAAAACGCGAGATGGGCTGCAAAGGGTGACAGCCCGGGACCGTAGCGTTGCTGGAACCGCGGGGAGGCTGCCCAGAGCGCGTTGCGGCCACCGAAGGAAAATCCCAACACCGCAATTCGTGAAGGGTCGATGCGCGGATGCTCTGCCAGAAGATCCCTTGCGCGATAGACATCGGTGAGCACACTGGCCGTGCTTATTGTGTGAGGACCTGAGCAGACACGCGGAATACTCCTCCCGACAAAACTATTGACGACGAACGTAGCGACGCCGAGTTGAATGAGACTTTCCGCCCAGTACGTCTCCGCTCCCGTGATGCCCGAACAACCATGCGTTATGACGACGGCAGGAACCCGGTCCGTAGTCTCCGGAAGCCTCAGAATACCAAAGATCATTGCCGGCGACCCCTCCTGCGGGGCGGCCATAAAAGGAGGCGTAAACAGGCTGCCGGGGAAGGTAACGCTTTGGAAATTTACTATTTCAATGCGGCCTTGGGAAACAGCGGCGTGCGGGGCCAGGAGTGCGAACGCTGCCGTGCCAACCAGCACGGACGACGCGCGGCTCAAGGTAGGGATCATAGGGCGCCGATATCGTTGCGCGCTTGAAGTGAAGAGCCGGGTGGCTAAAATCTTGCGCAAGAGTCCGATGATCGCCCGTCGCATCAAGCACCTCGCCGAAGTCAGGGTTGAACGGCGCTGAATGTCAGAAGGCAGTGTTGACTCACCCGCGACCAAGTTGATGGCCGAGAGGCCATGGCGCAGCAGCGGGCATTGATCACGAAAACAGAAAAGTGCCTATCAGCAAACCGGCTGCAAATGACCAGAGTCCCAGAGTACAAATCGAGACCACGCGGACAAGAATACGGAGGTCGTCGTCCGGCGCGATTTCGTGCGATCGGTCCGTCATTTCAGCCACCGCCTGCGTTGGCCGCTAGGTTAAGGGCTAGGATCGCTGTTTCCGTCGAAAAATAGGCAAAAAATGGGCAATCAAGCTTGCAGATTCAGGTGAAAACCAGATCAACCGTTGCTCAAAGTCACCAGCCGCACCGCGATCTGCGGCGACAAGGCGAATCATTTTGACTGTGCAGCGGGGCGAGTTGCTTACTTGAGCAACCCTGAGAGATCGCCAATGTTCGAGGCCATTGCAGCACTTCTGATAATTCTCAGCGTCGGCATCCTTGTCGTTCACGCGCTGGACGCCTACAGGTCGTGGAAATAGTGCAGCTTGGGGCCGTGCGGGTCACGGTTGCAGGAGCGCGCGCCTTACTGATCTCTTTTGAGATTCCGCTTGGACATGGCGGCAGGAGATGCTCCGGACATTAACCGGCCGGACCACTAAGCCTTCGCGGTCGTCGGGTTGCCGTCAGGCGACGACGAAGCTTGCGGCGCGCCTCACTTCGCCAGCCCCAGCGACTTCAGCGCCTTGCCGTTGCTCTCGTCGTCGGCCTTCATGAACTCGCCATACCTTGCCGCATCCAGATAGATCATGTCGAAGCCGCGCCGGGTCATGAAATCCTTGAACTCGTCGCTGTCCCAGGCCTTCTTGATCGCGGCCTCATACGTCTTGGCGATCTCCGGCGGCAGGCCCTTGGGCGCCGCAAAGCCGCGCCACACGCCCTTGTGAACCTTGTGACCGGTCGCCTCCTCGGTGGTCGGCACGTCAGGGAAGTTCGGCGCGCGCTTGGGCGAGAAGAAGGCGAGGCTGCGGATACGCCCCGCCTTGATCAGTGCCTCGGCTTCCGGCATCGAGCACGCGACGAAGTCGACGCCGCCGGCGGCCAGATCCGTCAGCGCGGTCGCAGCGCCCGTGGACGGCACCCAGCGGATCGAGGTCGGCGAAACGCCGTCGGCCTGCATCAGGCCGGCGAGCGCGACATGCCAGCTTCCGCCTTGCCCGGTGCCCGAAGCCGCCACCTTGTTCGGGTTCGCCTTGATATGCGCGAACAGCTCCTTGACGTTCTTGTAGGGCGAGTCCGCCTTGACGTGGATCGCGGCGAAGTCCTGGTTGACCAGCCCGAGCGGCGTGAACTTCTCGAACGTAAGATCGGTAAGCCCCGCCCAGTGCATCAGGGTGATCTCCAGCGTGATGAGGCCGAACGTGTAACCGTCGGGCGCTGCAGTCGCGATCGCCTGGTGGCCGACCACGCCCGATCCGCCGGTGCGGTTCACGACGTTCACCGGCTGCTTGAGATCGCGCTCCATGATGTTGGCGATCTGGCGCGCGACCGCGTCGGTGCCGCCGCCGGCGGCCCACGGCACGATCAGCGTGATGGGTCGCTCCGGGAAAGCCGCTTGCGCGTTGCCGGCGCCGAGCAGGCTTGCGGCTGCAAGCCAAGCAAGGGCAACATTTCTGGTCAGACTCTTGGCATCGCGGATTATTTGGCGAAGCATTCGCAAACCCTCCCCATTTTGTTTTTGATGCGCCGGGCATTGCACCGCGGCGCGCGCTTTTTGCGCTACCCGCCATTCGGGCGGCGGAGCGCCGGCATGTCAAGGGGAAGTGCCGGCACGGGGCGCGGCGAGGCACCGGCGACGCCCTTGCAAAAGGCCCGATCACCTCGTTCTGCGACATCACGGCATAATGAGCGGCGCGGCGCCTTTCCCCGATATTCCACTTCCGTTCTGCTAGCCGGCACCTCACACCTTCCGGTAGCTTTGTCCCCGCGAGCGTATCGTGTGGGTAGCTTGATGTCGGAGCAGGGCAACACGCCGGGCCAAAGGCGAGGCTACGCCGGCACGTGGCCGCCGCGTGGGGCGGCGCCGGTCGGCGGCCTTGCGCCCCGGCGTCTTGCGCTGTGGGCGCCGCTGATCGAGACCTTGCGGCAATGGGCGCGCGCGGAGGCGGGGGCGGGGCGTTTGCTGCCCTGGGTGCCCGTCGCGTTCGGTACCGGCATCGCCCTCTATTTTGCCGCCGACCATGAGCCGGTGCTGACGGTCGTGGCGGTTACCGCCATCACGCTGTGTGCGGCGGCGTTCCTGCTGCGGCGGCACAAGATGTTTCCGATCGCGGTCATGATCGCGGCTGTCGCCGCCGGCTTTGCGATCGCGACCTGGAAGACGGCGCGGATTGCGCATGGCGTGCTGGCGCGGCCGATGTTTTCGGTGTCGCTGACGGGATATGTCGAGACCCGCGACATCCGCGAACGCACCGACCGTTTTGTGCTGCGCGTCGTGACCATGGAGAGCGCGCGCGACGCGACAAAAATCGAACGCGTGCGGCTGTCGGTCAAGAAGGGCACCGCGCCTGACGTCGGCAGCTTTGTCGAATTGAAGGCGCGGCTGTTGCCGCCGATGTCGCCGCTCCGGCCCGGCAGCTACGATTTCGGCCGCGACATGTTCTTCTCCGGCATCGGCGCCTCCGGCTTTGTGATGGGTGCGATCAAGGCCGCGGAAGCGCCTGATGGCGGCGGGTGGAAGCTGCGCTATTCGGCGTTCATGCAAGGCATGCGGGATGCGATCGACGCGCGGATCCGGACCGTGCTGGAAGGCGACAAGCGCGCGATCGCGACCGCGCTATTGACCGGCCGGCGCGACGCGATCTCCGAGCCCGTCAATGAGGCGATGTTCATCTCCGGACTTGGCCATGTGCTATCGATATCGGGCTATCACATGGCTGTCGTCGCGGGCGTCGTATTCTTTGCGGTACGGGCGCTGCTGGCGCTGTTCCCGACGCTCACGGTTGGCTTTGCGATCAAGAAATGGTCGGCGGTGGCGGCACTCGCAGCATCCGCGTTTTATCTGCTGCTGTCGGGGGCTGAAGTCGCGACCCAGCGTTCGTTCTTCATGACGGCTGTGGTGCTGATCGCCGTCATGGTCGACCGCCGCGCCATCACGTTTCGAACGCTCGCGGTGGCGGCGCTCATTGTCCTGACCATTGCACCCGAGGCGCTGGTGCATCCGAGCTTCCAGATGTCGTTTGCGGCGACGCTGGGGCTGGTGGCGCTGGTGCAGCTCGGCATGCCGCGCCTGTTCGCGCAGCCGGATCATTCCGCGACCGCGCAGGTGGCGCTGTGGGGCGGCCGCGAGATCACGATGCTGCTGCTGGCCTCGCTGGTGGCGGGCCTCGCCACCACGCCTTATGCGGCGTTTCATTTCCACCGGGTGACGCCCTACGGCGTGCTCGCCAATCTGGCGGCGATGCCGGTGGTCTCGGCGCTGGTGATGCCGGCGGGATTGTTCGGGCTGGTCTTCATGCCGTTCGGCTTCGACGGCATCTGCTGGTGGGTGATGGGCGTCGGCATCGACTGGATGATCGTGGTCACGCAATGGGTCGCGGCCTTGCCGGGCGCGGTCGGCCGTGTGCCGGCGTTCGGCATCGGCCCGCTGATTGCGGCGAGTATCGGCATCATCCTGCTCGGCCTGTTACGAACGCCGCTGCGCTATACCGGCGTGGCCGTGGTGCTGGTGGCGGCGGTGTGGGCGGCGAGGGTGCCGCAGCCGGACATCCTGATTTCCGCCGACGGGCGCAATGTCGGTGTCCGCGGCCAGGACGGCAAACTGCATTTGATGCGGGCGGCCAAGGTGACTTCGACCGGAGCCTCGCGAGATGGCTTCCTCGTTAGGGAATGGCTGGCGGCGGATGCCGACGCGCGAAAGCCTGCCGATGCCTCGCTCACTGAGGGCGTCTCATGCGACGAGAGCGGCTGCGTGACGCAAAGCGCCGGTGGCGGGTTCGTGGCATTGGCGCTGCGGCCGGAAGCGCTGGCGGATGATTGTGAGCGTGCGGCGCTGGTGGTAACCGCAAGGCAGGCGCCTGCGGCGTGCGGGGCCTCGGTGATCGATGCGGAGCGTCTGCGGCGGCAGGGCGCCATGGTGCTGCGGCGAAGCGTCGGCGGATTTACCATCGATGCCGTCAAGCCCAGGGGCGTCGATCGCCCATGGTCGCCGGCGATCGCGGGCGAAGGTGACGCGGAGACAACCATCCTCGCGCCACGCCGTGCGGCGCCGCGTGCGGTCGATGCGACCCCGTCGGAAGCGGACCTGCAGGCCGAGGAATAAGGATTCACGTTCCCCGGCGCGGCGCGACCGGCGGCGCGGAATTCAACCGGTGGAAAGCGGTGTCGTCGTCGTAGTGTCCGCCTTCGTTGCCGCGCGCTCGGGAATCGGATGCACCACCGGCAATTGCAGCACGGTGACGCGCTGACCCTCGCAAAGCTGCGTCACCAGCACATGGCTCCCGTCGGGAAATTCGATTGCGTCGTGGTGACGTTCCTTGATATGCGGATCAATGGTGTTGAACTTGCCGACGCGAAAACCGATCGTCCGCGTCCAGATCCAGCGGTTGTCGTATTTGACGTCTTGCGCGAAGGCCAGTTCGGTCCCGGGCAGCATGCAGACCGCGACTGCGGGGTCGCGTTCGCTGGCAAAGCCGCGGGTCGAGGTGCCGCGGAAGGTGGTCGATATCAATGTCTCGCCGACCTCAGCAGGACGCGTTGCCATCGCGTGCAAACTATAGTCACACATCGGATCGCTCCCTCGTAAGAGATAAAGACCCGTGCCTCCCTCGAGGCGCTGGCCTCTATCAGAGTGGACTTGAGCAAAGTCTATTCCTGTTCTGGACATTTGTGCGACGGAAAGGCCGGCGCAACCGATCACAAACGCGCTACGGCGGCTGCGGATTTTCAGGCATCGGCGGCAGCGGCAGTTCGAAGGCGCCGAGATGGAATTGCTCCCGTCCGTCGTCGGCAATCCCGGGCAGCGCGACCAGCGTGAACGCAGCCTCCGGAAATTGCTGCCAGATCGCGAGATCTTCCGCCGTCACTGTCAGCCAGCCGAACCGGAGCATGTAGCGGCCCGGCTCGGTCACTAGGCCCGCCCGCTGCCAGGTGATCTTGGTGATCATATTGCTGACCACGTCGCGTCCCCCCGTTCGCACGCTTTCGAGCACGCCTCAAACCAAACAGCGCGCTCACGCCGCCAGTTTTTGCTGCGTTCTGGGCAATTGTGGGACGTATGCAAGCGCACCGCGACGGTTAAGGCTGTCCCAACGTCCAGGCAACGAAAAGCCCCGGTCGATGGCCGGGGCTTTTTTGCGGTGCCGAACGCGGCTTGCATCTGGCGCGGGCCGCGCTCAGTACTTCCGGTACAGCCCGATCAGCTTGCCCTGAATCCGGACCCGGTTCGGCGGCAGGATGCGCACTTCATAAGAGGTGTTGGCGGGCTCCAGCGCGATCGAGGCGCCGCGGCGGCGGAAGCGTTTCAGGGTGGCTTCCTCCTCGTCGATCAGCGCCACCACGATATCGCCGGTGTCGGCGGTCTCGTTGCGCTGGATCAGCGCCATGTCGCCGTCGAGAATGCCGGCGTCCACCATGGAATCGCCGCGGACTTCGAGCGCGTAATGTTCGCCGGAGCCGAGCATGTCCGGCGGTACGCTGATGGTGTGGCTGCGGGTCTGCAGCGCCTCGATCGGCGTGCCGGCGGCGATCCGGCCCATGACGGGAACGGCGACCGGACGGTTGCCATCGTCCTCGGCGGGCGCGCTGGCGGCGCGGACCTTGCCGAGCGTGCCTTCGATGACGCTCGGGGTGAAGCCGCGGCGGCCGTTGCCGTTACCGGCGCCCGCAAGCTCGGGCAGCTTGATGACTTCGATGGCGCGGGCACGGTTGGGCAGGCGGCGGATGAAGCCGCGCTCTTCCAGGGCGGTGATGAGGCGGTGGATGCCGGATTTGGAGCGGAGGTCGAGCGCATCCTTCATTTCGTCGAAGGAGGGCGGCACGCCGGCTTCCTTGAGCCGTTCGTTGATGAAACGCAGAAGTTCATACTGTTTGCGCGTAAGCATCTCGAGCAATCCCCCGGTTGGCGCGTCGTAATTCGTGGTCGTTCAGCTTGCAGAGGCCGCGGTCTCAAATTCGGAAGTCCAAAACTCCCATTTGTAGACACTAGCTCTCGAAACAAATCATGAACGGACACTATATGTTCGATACATGTTCCGCAACCACTTAATTTCAGGTGAACGCGCGCCGAGTTCACTCGAACAGGCCGCCCGGACGCGTCATTCCGGCAGGCGCAGGAACTCGCATGGCGTGCCTTCAGGCACCGCCGGCGCAAACGGCGGACGTATCAAAAGCGCCCGTGCCGCAGCGAGATTCCCAAGCAGCGACGAATCCTGGTGGCTCACCGGCACCGCGATCAACGCACCGTCTTCGCGCTGCTCAAGCCGTGCGCGAAGATAGTCTTCGCGCTGGTCGTTGGCGGGAAGATCGCGGCCGAGCAGGGCGGTCTCACGCGCGTGATGGATGGTTTTTCGGCCCGACAGCGCGCGAATCAGCGGCACCAGAAACAGGAAACCGCAGACATAGGACGAGACCGGATTGCCGGGCAGGCCGATCACCCGCATCGCCCCGAGGCGCCCGTGCATCATCGGCTTGCCCGGCCGCATCGCGATGCGCCAGAACGCCATCGCGACGCCCTCGGCCTCCAGCGAGCGCTTGACGAGGTCGTGGTCGCCGACCGAGGCGCCGCCCATCGTGATCAGGATGTCGGCGCCCGAGGCGCGGGCGCGGCGGATGCCGTCAGTGGTCGCCTCGACCGTGTCGGCGGCGATGCCGAAATCAATGGTTTCGGCGCCCTCGGCCCGCGCCAGCGCGCGCAGCGCGTAGCCGTTGGAGTAGACGATCTGGCCGGGGCCCGGGATCGAGCCCGGCATCACCAGCTCGTCGCCGGTGGCGAGCACCGCCACCTTGGGGCGGCTGATCACGGCGAGTTCCGGATAGTTCATGCCGGCGGCGAGCGACAGATCGCGTTCGGTGAGGCGGCTTCCCCTGGTGAGCAGCACGTCGCCCTCGCGGAAATCGGCGCCGGCGGCGCGGATATGCCGTCCCGGTCTTGCAACTTCCGTGATCGTGATGTGGTCGCCGCTGGCGGCCGTGTCTTCCTGGATGATGACGGCGTCGGCGCCATCGGGGATCACCCCGCCGGTAAAAATCCTGACCGCTTCTCCTGGGCCCACCTGGCGTTCGAACGGGCGGCCCGCCGCGACTTCGCCGATCACCTTCAGCCGCGCGGAGAGGTCGGCGGCATCGGCCGATCGCACCGCATAGCCGTCCATCGCCGACATCGCCCGCGGCGGCTGCGTGCGCTTTGCGGCAAGGTCGCGCGCGAGGACGCGATGCCAGGCGGTGTCGAGTGCGGCCATTTCTTCCGCCAGGGGATCGGCGCCCGCAAGGATCGCGGTCAGTGCATCAACGACCGGCATCAGGGCCACGGCAACACCCTCTCAAATTCCCAGCGCGGCAAGCGCCTTTGCGACGTCATCCGGCCCTGTCACATGCACCGCGGCCAGGCCGCGCGCCTGCGCGCCGTCGATATTTGCTGCGGAATCGTCGAAGAACACGATGCGGGAGGCGGGAACACCGATCGCCTTGACGACATGATCATAGGCCGCCGCATCGGGCTTTCGAAGCCCGATCGTCGATGACAGGTAGATTTCGCGGAAATGGCCGAGCACGCCGGCATAGGCCTGGCTGAAATGCACGACATGCGCGTTATTGGTGTTGGAGAAGGCATAAAGCGGCAGCCGTTGTCCGGCGCGCGCCAGCGATGCTGATATATCGGGCATTTCGCCGGCGAAGATCGCGTTCCAGCCTTCCAGGAACTCGGCGTCCGTTATTCCGATGCCCAACGAGACGCGCAGGCCTGCGAAGAATTCGGCATCGCTGATCTCGCCCCGCTCGTGACGATGCCAGGCGTCATTGGGCGAGAATCGCTGGACCAGCTGTGCGGGCTCGCAACCGGCATGGCCGGCCCAAGTGGCGACCACCTTGCCGAAGTCGATATCGAGGACGACGCGTCCGAGATCGAACAGCAGCGCGTCGGCGGAGTTGGGGATGAGAGGCGGTGTGAGCATGGGGGAGGTGTACGAGAATTGAAGGATGGGAGCAACGATTACACGGATTGCCTAAGAGGTACCTTCAGCCTTTCGCCGTTCCAATATATCCATAGCGGCGGCAAGATTTTGCCGCGTTTGGTCATACCAGTATGGCGTTCGCTCCGGGGTGCGTTCCTGCAAGGCCGCACGATAGGCTTCGAGCGCCTCTTCCAGTCGCGCGGTGCCGCTCTCCCGCTCACCAAGCGTCTGGAGCGCATAGCCAAGATTGTTCTGGGTCATCGCCCAGTCGAGCGGTACGCGCTCGCGGGTGCGTTCTTGCAAAGCCGCATGAAAGGCTTCGATCGCCTGTTCGAGCCGCGCTGTGCCGCTCTCACGCGCTCCAAGCATCTGAAGAGCGGTGCCAAGGTTGTTCTGGGTTATAGCCCAGTCGAGCGGTACGCGCTCGCGGGTGCGTTCCTGCAATGCCGCGCGAAAGGCATCGACCGCCTCTTCGAACCGCGCCACATCACCCTCGCTCCTGCCTAGCGATGCGAGCGCACCGCCGAGGTTATTCTGGGTTATGGCCCACTCGAGCGGCACGCGTTCGCGGGTGCGTTCCTGCAAGGCGGCGTGATAGGCGTCGACCGCCTGTTCCAGCCGCGTCGTGCTGCTCTCGCGCGTCCCAAGCGCCTGGAGCGTATTGCCGAGGTTGTTCTGGGTCGCAGCCCAGTCGAGCGGCGCGAACTCGCGGGTGCGTTCCTGCAAGGAGGTGCGATAAGCATCGACCGCCTGTTCGAGCCGTGCCGTGCCGCGCTCGCGCGTCCCAAGTGTCTGGAGTGTATTGCCGAGGTTGCTTTGGGTCGCAGCCCAGTCGAGCGGCGCAAGCTCGCGGGTGCGCTCCTGCAAGGCGGCGTGAAAGGCGTCGACCGACTGTTCGAGGCGTGCCGTCCCACTCTCGCGCATCCCAAGCGACTGGAGCGCAATACCAAGATTGTTCTGGGTCCCGCCCCATTTGAATGCCGCGCGCTCGCGGGTGTTAGGTCCTTGCAATGCCGCTCGAAACGACTCGACTGCTTCATAGAGACGCGCAGCTTTCCCCTCGCGTTCACCAAGCGTAACCAGAGTTACCCCGACAGCAATTTGGGCGGTACCCGTCTCGTCGAGGCCAGGAGCCGAAGTAAGGAGCATCCGGGCGAGTTCGAGCGAGACTTGGAGGTCAAAGTTCAGTCCCTTATCGCGACCGCTTAGGTACCACTCGTTCTGGCTCTTGTACATTGCATCAAACCGAGCGGCGCGATTTTCGGGATTTTCGAGTGCAACCATGCATTCAATGCGCTTGGCTGCAGAGATCGGATCGCGCCGAAGGATGTCTTGTCTCAGACCAGCGTCCAGCAGCTTCAGCCCACCCGCAACGGCAGCACCGCGACGCTCGGCCTCCTCGCGCTGCCACTGGTCGAAGGCTGTGTCGGCCTCCGTGGCGGCCTCCTCAAATCGTCCTTCTGCGGATTTCTCGGCAATACGAGCCAGCACAGCGTCGATGAAATCCCCCACATTGCTGCCGCCGCGGCCTTCCTTTGCGACTTCAATCGCGATTCCGACTGCTCGCTCCAATTCGAGCAAAGCCTGATCGAAATCATCAATGTCCTCGTTGATTCGTTGCGCGAGTTGAATGATGGCTTGCGGGCTGATTCTTGGGCGCTTGTCGTCTCACCGCGTTCGCGAAGTGCAGCCAAAAGCTTCGCGACAACCGCATCCGGCAGGGCCTCAAGCTTTTCCTCTGTGGGAGTTTTTGGCCGTTCAAACGCTGTCTCAATGAACTTCCGTACCAACACGTAGGTGTCGTGGTCCCGACTCGTGGGTTTGCAAATGGTGAAGTGGTCCGCGATGATCGAGACCGGACGAGAATTCGCCAAGCCCGGATCGCCGCTGTCAGGTTCCACAATCGTGCCGAGGAAACTGACCGCGTCCGTTTCGGTCAGCGTCAGGTGTGATATATGGTATTCATTCGCCCAATCCCGGTACCAAAGATTGAGATCGCGTAAATTGGGATCATTCTCCACGAGAGAAGCGGTCGCCGCTGAAGGACGGGCCAAAATCCGCAGACGATCGCCCCAACGGGCGAGGGCGGCGCCGGTGTGCGGGGTCGCGAGAAATGCGACTTTTTCAATACGTCGCAGGAGGCCCGCCGCGTTAGCATCGTGGCGGGCGGTGCTTTCGGCAGTTCGCAAGAGTTGTTTGATGACCAGACCGCCGAGGCTGTGCCCGATTAGGACCAGTTGGCCGGTCTGCAATTCAGACTCGGCTAGTACCCGGGCGAGCACGTTGTTCGCCCGCTCGGTGAGGTGCATGGCAGTGCCGTCCCAGCGTGAAACCGATGCTTCGTAGCTAACTGAATAGACTGAAAAGGCCTGCCACGTCCTCAACGAGCCAGCGCGGCCAGAACGATTGATCATCCGGTGTAGATTGCCAAGTGGTGCGGGGATCACCGTTTAGTCCGTGAAGGAAAATGACGTTGGCGCGCTTCTCGCCGCTACCGATCCCAATATGAATGATTTGCGTCATGGTCGCCAAGTATCAACGAGGAATCCATACAGCGTAGCGAAGCTGGTTGTTAATGGCCACCGGAACGTGCAATTCGAGGGAATGATGTCACCAGCGACGAAGCATTCATAAGCAATTTCCGCCTAATCCAGCATTTAGGCTGGCGCGGGAGCTGTGCTATTCGTTTGGCAGGAAAGTCCGGGGAGTGATCGCATGAAAATGATTGGCATCGTGGCTGTGATGGTCTTGCTGGCCGGGCCGGCGTTGGCCCAGCAGGCACCCGTTCAAAGATACGGGGAGGAGGATAAGGAAAAGACGCGATCGGATATCGCGGCGGAGAAGGAGGCCGAGCGGGCTTACAAGCGGTCGCTGGGCAATATTCCGGAGCAAAAGAGCACCGATCCCTGGGGAACCGTGCGCAGCGACAATGCCGCCCCGAAAGCCGCCGCCAAGGCGCCCGCGAAACCGAAGGCGGCCAAAACGGATAGCAAGGCCGAGACCACCGCAAAACAATAGCAGGCATCCGCCGGCAGCTTGCCGGGGCTGTGAGACCGGTAGCCCGCATGAGCGCCAGCGACATGCGGGTATCGGAGAAATGCAGGAGTCCCGGATGTCGCGGAGCCTGTCATCGGGCGCGCGTTTGCCCGTTGGCTCATCCGGACTACGCAACTCCCGGCTACACAACTAATCGAAGGCGACACCGATCCGGTATTCCTTGCGCCAAACAATGTGGCACGGCAGCTTCAGGCCATCTTCGGGCACAATCAATGTGAAGCTTTGAGGCACCCGGACGATATCGAATATCTCAAGCGCTGCTCCCGTAGCGGAGATATCGCGGATCATGCATCTGATCTTGTCGCCGCCGTGATCAATCTTCGCGGGCTTGGCGACACGGAAGCGAGGCGCAATTCGAGTTTCGACCATAACCGGACTCTCCGGTTGAGCAGAAAAAATTCATCATCGGACTAAACGCCTGATGGTCGCGTCTTGGTTCTAGAACTTGATCTTTGAATTTTGATATTCCTGACTCGTCAGGATTTCTCGGGCCGCATCGCGCAGGTCTCTAATCATTTTGGTCGTTTCGTCCGCTGCTTTTCCAGTGGCCGTCCTGCCGTGCCCTTCGAGGCTATCTGCAGAGTCCTTCAGTAGATCAGAAATTTTCTTTAACTTGAGCATCGATTGGTCCAGCAACGAGATCAAATTTCTCGACAATGGAAACAGCGCCAAGCTGGATGCGACCCGACAAACCAGGTCACCGCGCCATTGTGCGCCCGAAGCACTGCCCCAATGCGATGCAGCCTAACGTAGAAATACTGAGAGTTTCTTAACTGAAAGCAACGCGGGTTCCGTCCCGTGGGCAGTTTGAACCGGGGCTGGGTCCTGCCGCGATATGCTTCACATCCGCTTCTCGAAGAACACACTCGCCGCAATGGATTGCGGCGCTTTCAGCGCGTAATCGCCAAACGCGGAACATTCCCGGAATCCCGTGCGTATATAGAGCCGCATCGCCGCGATCTGGCGCGTTCCTGTCTCCAGGCGCAACACAGGAAGTCCGGCGCCACGCACCTCGTCTTCGATGCGCGCGAGAATGGCGTCGGCAACGCCCTGGCCCCGCGCGATGCCGCGCACATACATGCGCTTGACCTCGGCATATTCAGGGAAGAGGGCGACGCCGCCGCAGCCCACCGCCGCGCCGTGACGTCGCGCGAGGAAGAAGCGGACATGCGGTTGAAAGATCGCATCGATGGAAAAGCCATGCCGCTGCTCCGGCGGATACTCCACCGCAAGCACGGCCTCGAGCTCGCCGATCAGCAGGCGCACCTCATCGGTCGCGGCCAGCGCAACTTCGATCTGCACGTCATCGCCCTTGCTCATCGGTGCTCCTTCTTGAACCCGTACGTTGGCGAGCTTGGCCCGGGCGGGCGAAGCGATATCAGGATTTTTTCAGATTCGTCCGCACAATTGCAACGTGATGCCGAAGATTGCGGGCAGCTTAGCGCGATCGATCAAATGTCGAGTAATTGACATTACCGCCCATCCGCAGGCGAGCCGTGTTTGGTGGCGTTGGGCACGATTCTTGGCGGCGTCATGCCGGGGTTCGGCGCAACTGCAAAGCTGTCTGTCGCCTGATCCGATGCGATCGGCTTGAAGGAGACTGGCCGCCGCGATGTCGCGAAAGCCGTTCGGGCCTGCGTGCAATGACACCGGGGCGCGACAAAACGACCCGACGGGCAAATCAGTTCTGATTTACGGAAATCGTGTCAAGCCCCAAAATAAAAAATATTTCTGTTTACCGGAAGGAAAATCAGGTGCATATCTTTGCCCATCCCGTCCCACTCAGAGGGCGTCGGCCGTCGTCACGGACGTTGGACGGGTTGCGGTGGACGCTGGTTTGCGCTGAGACGACGGCGTGGATTAAGCGTACGGCAAAACCGTGTGGTCCTGGCGCCCGTTGCAGGCGTCAAGCTGTCGGGTAGGCGAGAGCCGAAACGGCAGCGACGGAGTCAACCAAGAACTCGTCTCCGGGGAGATCACGGCATAAGCCGTAAAGCCATTGCGCAGGGAAGGCCGGGTGTTCACCGCTGCCCTGTATGCTCGTGTGCAGCCTTTTTAGTGCAAACCGCACACGAGACCGCGGGTGCAGCGCGCACCCGGTCTTCCCTGCGCCCTCTATTTGCAGAGGGCGGGAAGTTTCTGGCAAAGCTCGGGCGCAATCGTCGCGAGAAGGCGGCCACATATTCAACTGTCATCGCCCGGCTTGACCGGGCGACCCAGTATTCCAGAGAAGCCGATGATAGAACCGAGAAGCCGCGGCGTACTGGGTCCCCCGCTTTCGCGGAGGACGACGGTCACGGCATGGGGCGCATGACGAGTTCACGTCCCGCAGAACGTCTGCAACACGCGCTGCTCCGGCAATGGCGGATTGGCGTAGTCAGCAAACTCCGGCTGATCCTCGAACGGCTTTGCCAGCACGCTCAGCAATTCCTCGAACGGCGCGTAGTCGTCATTATTCATCGCGGCCTGGATCACGGCTTCGACGCGATGGTTGCGCGGGATGAAGGCCGGGTTGACCTTGCGCATCGCGGCGTGTCGCTCGGCTGCCGATTGCGGTTCGTCAGCAATCCGCTGCCGCCAGCGCGCCGCCCACTCATCGAACGCCGCGGGATCGAGGAACTGGGCCCTGACGCTGTCGTCGTTCGCGTCGAGCGCGACATCGGCGAGGCGGCGGAAGGTGAGGGTGAAGTCTGCGTGGTTCTTGGCCATGGCGTCGAGCAGGTCCTGCACCAGCGCTTCGTCGCCGTCACGCCGGCCGAGCAGGCCGATTTTGGCGCGCAGGCCGGCCTGGTAGGCGGTGGTGAATTGTTCGGCGAATTCGCCGAGGATGAATTGCGCCTGTTCGATCGCCTTGTCCTTGTCGTCGGAAAACAGCGGCAGCAGGCATTCGGCCAGCCGGGTCAAATTCCACAGCGCGATCTGCGGCTGGTTGGCGTAGGCGTAGCGCCCCATCTCGTCGATCGAGGAGAACACCTGAGCGGGGTCGTAATGGTCCATGAACGCGCACGGGCCGTAGTCGATAGTCTCGCCCGAGATCGAGCAATTGTCGGTGTTCATGACGCCATGGATGAAGCCGACCAGCAGCCAGCGCGCGACCAGATCAGCCTGCCGGGCGACCACGCCTTCGAGCAGCGCGTGATAGGGGCGCTCGGCCTTGGTGGCTTCCGGATAGTGTCTGGCAATCGCGTGGTCGGCGAGCTTGCGCACGCCGTCGGTGTCGCCGCGCGCGGCGAAGAACTGGAAGGTGCCGACGCGGATATGGCTCGCGGCCACGCGGGTCAGCACCGCGCCGGGCAGCATGGTCTCGCGCTGGACGCGTTCGCCGGTGATCACGGCTGCGAGCGACCGCGTCGTGGGAATGCCGAGTGCGAACATCGCCTCGCTGACGATGTATTCCCGCAGCACCGGGCCCAGCGCCGCGCGGCCGTCGCCGCGGCGGGAAAACGGCGTCGGGCCGCTCCCCTTCAGCTGGATGTCACGCCTGGTGCCGTCGGCGTCGATGACTTCGCCGAGCAAAATGGCCCTTCCGTCGCCGAGCTGCGGCACGAAATGCCCGAACTGGTGGCCGGCATAGGCCATCGCGATCGGGTCGGCGCCGTCGGGGACGCGTTTTCCGGCCAGGATCTCGGCACCCTCAGGGCTCGAGAGCACCTCCGGATCGAGGCCGAGATGGACGGCGAGCGCCCGGTTCAGCTTGATCAGCCGGGGGGCCGCCACGGGAGTCGGGGCTACCCGGGCGAAAAAGTTCGCCGGCAGCGCCGCATAGGTGTTCTGGAACGGGAAATGGACGGTCATGACCACAAAGATAGGCGCGCCCGGGGGATAGGCAAAGGGGTGGAGGCCCGTGGGTTCAAAACGCCGCTTTTTGGGCCAAAACAGGGGCCGCCACTGGTTGCCGCGCCTGACCTCGTCGGCTAAACCCTGCCGCAGCTCGGGCAGGCCTTGTTCCGCGATTCTTTGGCCCTCGATTCGACCTCCATTATCAGTTTTTGGGATTTCCATGCATCGCTACCGGTCACATACATGCGGCGCGCTCCGCGACAGCCACATCGGCGAAACCGTTCGCCTCTCGGGCTGGTGCCACGTCATCCGCGACCATGGCGGCGTGCTGTTCATCGACCTGCGCGACCATTACGGCATCACCCAATGCGTGGCCGACAAGGACTCGCCGGCGTTTGCGGAAGTCGAGAAGTTCCGCTCCGAGTGGGTGGTGCGGATCGACGGCAAGGTGCGCCATCGTCCCGAAGGCACCGTCAATGCCGAACTGCCGACCGGCAAGATCGAGATCTATGTCAGCGCGGTCGAAGTGCTGGGGCCTGCCGGCGAGCTGCCGCTGCCGGTGGCGGGCGAGCAGGAATATCCTGAAGACATAAGGCTTAAGTACCGTTTCCTCGACCTCCGTCGCGAGAAACTGCACCAGAACATCATGACCCGCGGCGCGATCGTCGATTCCATGCGCAAGCGGATGAAGGAGCAGGGCTTCTTCGAGTTCCAGACCCCGATCCTGACGGCGTCCTCGCCGGAAGGGGCGCGCGACTTCCTGGTGCCGTCGCGGATTCATCCGGGCAAATTCTACGCGCTGCCGCAGGCGCCGCAGCAGTACAAGCAGCTGCTGATGATGTCCGGCTTCGACCGCTACTTCCAGATCGCGCCGTGTTTCCGCGACGAGGATCCGCGCGCCGACCGCCTGCCGGGCGAGTTCTACCAGCTCGACGTCGAGATGAGCTTTGTCGAGCAGGAAGACGTGTTCGCGGCGATGGAGCCGGTCGTCACCGGCGTGTTCGAGGAATTCGCAAAAGGCAAGCCGGTGACAAAAGGCTGGCGGAAGATTCCGTTCGCCGAAGCCTTGAAGAAATATGGCAGCGACAAGCCGGACCTGCGCAATTCGATCGAGATGCAGGACGTCTCCGAACATTTCCGCGGCTCCGGCTTCAAGGTGTTCGCGCGGATGCTGGAAGACCCGAAGAACCAGGTCTGGGCGATCCCCGGACCCGGCGGTGGCTCACGCGCGTTCTGCGACCGGATGAACTCCTGGGCGCAAGGCGAGGGCCAGCCCGGTCTCGGCTACATCATGTGGCGCGAGGGCGGCGAGGGTGCAGGTCCGCTCGCCAACAACATCGGACCGGAACGTACGGCGGCGATCCGGGGCCAGCTCGGGCTCAAGGAAGGCGATGCCGCGTTCTTCGTCGCCGGTGACCCCGACAAGTTCTGGAAGTTCTCTGGCCTCGCGCGCACGAAGGTCGGCGAGGAGTTGAACCTGATCGACAAGGACCGGTTCGAGCTCGCCTGGATCGTCGACTTCCCGATGTATGAGTATGACGAGACTGAGAAAAAGGTCGACTTCTCGCACAACCCGTTCTCGATGCCGCAGGGCGGCCTCGACGCACTCAACGGGCAGGACCCGCTGACCATCAAGGCGTTCCAGTACGACATCGTCTGCAACGGCTACGAGATCGCTTCCGGCGGCATCCGCAACCACAAGCCCGAAGCGATGGTGAAGGCGTTCGAGATCGCGGGCTACGGCGAGAAGGACGTGGTCGAGCGGTTCGGCGGCATGTACCGCGCGTTCCAGTACGGCGCCCCGCCGCATGGCGGCATGGCGGCCGGCGTCGATCGCATTGTGATGCTGCTCTGCGGCACCACGAACCTGCGCGAAATCTCGCTGTTCCCGATGAACCAGCAGGCCGTCGACCTGCTGATGGGTGCGCCGTCTGACGTCGCGATCAAGCAGCTGCGCGAACTGCACATCCGGCTCAACCTGCCGGACAAGAGCTAGTGCAGGGTTAGAGTCCCGTCGAGGCCTCGATCCGGAATTGCGACAGCGCCAGCAACGGGTCGGTGTTCATGAACTGGTTGAGCTGCTGGAGCGGCAGCTTGCCGCGCGGCGTGAGTTTGACATTCAACGTCTGCCGCGGCGTCTCGATAAAGCGGGCGACGGCGTCCAGCGCCGCGAGCACGTCGGGATAGGCCGCGGCCGGTTCGCGTGCCGACCGGATCATGTCGACGATGGCGCTCC
Source organism: Bradyrhizobium sp. AUGA SZCCT0169 (assembly GCF_018130085.1). Lineage (NCBI taxonomy): Bacteria > Pseudomonadati > Pseudomonadota > Alphaproteobacteria > Hyphomicrobiales > Nitrobacteraceae > Bradyrhizobium > Bradyrhizobium sp. AUGA SZCCT0169. The sequence goes on from NZ_JAFCMC010000005.1 coordinate 245,253, forward strand.
GCGCCGCCTCGCGGCTCACGTCCTGAAGGCGAGCATATTGGGCAACCGCGATGTCGATCGCGCCGGTGTCGCGCAGCACGAGCTCGATCGGGCCGGCCTCGATCTGCTCGGCCATCGCCGCCGCCTGCACCGGGTTGAGCGTGAACACGCCGCGAGGCACGTTGGTGAGCGACAGTTGCGCATTTGCCTTGAGGAGCCCGCCCAGTTCGAGCGACACCGGCTCAAGCGCGAACGTCTTCGTCGCCTCCGTCCAAACAGCGCCGACGTCATTATCGATGACTGCCTTGTCGAGGCCAGCCGCGATCAGCGCCATCAGTATAGGATCGGAGGCGTCGAGAGGCGTCGTCATCCTGGTGGTCATGCGGACCTTGGTCGGGATCGGGCCGACAAACTGCCCCCAGTCCAGGCTGAACTGTTCGATGCTGACCTGCTTGCCGGTGTTCTTGAAGGGGGCCACCAGTCCCCTGAGTTCAGCGCCCCCGATCAGCGGAATCATGTCCAGCGCCTTGTCGGGCGGCGGCGGCGAACCGGCGAATTGCGCCGACAGCCGCAGCAGATTGGCGACGTCGAGGGATTTGAGGGCAAAGCGGCCAAGCTTGACCGGCCCTTCGGGAGCGCGGCCATCGACGCCTTCGATCGCGAATTCGTTGACCTTGCCATTGTCCAGATCGAGCCGCATCGCCGACAGCTTGACGGGGCCTTGCGGGGTCTCCACGGAGAATCCGCGCATCTCGGCATTGCCGATCCGCATGCCCTCGTACAGCTTGGCCACCTTCTCGATCATCGCGCGCGCCTGCGCCGGCGTCGGCGGCGCGGCGCCGGGCGCAGGTATCATCGCCAGCAGATCCGGCACTTGCATGCGCGAGGGCCGCAAGCCCAGATCATCAATCGTGATGCCATCGATCCGCATGTTCAGGCCTTGCCCGGAGCTGACAACATAGGGCCCCGTCGTGATTTGGCGGTAGGCGCGGTAATATTGGTCGTCGCTGGCCTTCTGCGGATCGAACATCGCGGCCACCGCGCGGCTGTCGATGTCGTAGCCCGCGATATTGGCGAGGTTGCCGGTGAGCTTGTCCGGCTTGCCCCCCGCGCCTTGAGCGTTGACCGTGAACACCGCACCGTCGATCTTGGCGCTGGCGACCTTGCCGTCCTTGATGTCCTGCATCGCAAGGCCCGTATACGCGACCTCGCCACCGCCCGGCGTCGCAACGCCGGAGTTGATGGTTCCGGTCAGGCTAGGGGCCGTGATCGACGTCGCCGCAACGCCTGCGAACTGCTCGAGTACGGACCGGTAGATGTCGGCAAGGGCCGACGAGGCCGGCGGCCGCTGCAGGCTGGCGGGACCGGAATATTCCTTCACTGTGATCCGCGGCAGCTTGTAGGAGAGGTTCGATGGCGGCTGTGGGCCGATTGCAGCGCCGATATCGAGGTCGGCGATTTCGATGGTCTCGGCCGAGAACCGCGCCGCGTCCGGCTGGCTGACGCCGGATGCTGTGAGGTTGCCGATCTTGACGCTGACCGGCGGTTGCGCCGCCGACTGAGCCGCGATTTCGGCGATCGTGACCGTGCGGTTCAGGAGGTCGAACGACACCTTGCCGCGGCTCGCCTTGCCGCCCGCCGCGCGAACCTGCTCAAGTGCGGCGTCGACCTCGCTGGCTATTCGATGCTGGGTATAGAACTGAAAGCCGAAGAAACCGCCCACCGCGATCACGATTGCGGCAACCAGGCCGCTCAGAACCTTTACCATTCGGGCAGCTCCGGTTGCCGGTTGGGCGGAGGGCAATTTGCCGTTGTCGGTCGAATGACCGGGGATGGGGAGGGGCCATGCTACCGGCTTCGATCGTTTGCGTCGATCCGCCGGCCTCCGCGCCCTGTTGATGGGGGCGCCGTCAGCTGTTGCATCCAAGCGGTTGCGCGTGCTTCACATCCGGCTCAATCTGCCGGCAAACTGACCTCGTCCGGACGTGGCGAAGAAATAAAAGATCGGGACCGGGAACGCGGGAGTATGCATGTCGTCTTATTCTGAAGATCTCCATTCCGCAGCACTGGCGTACCATCGGCTGCCGCGGCCCGGTAAACTGGAAATTCAGGCCACCAAGCCGCTCGCCAACCAGCGCGACCTGGCACTGGCCTATTCGCCGGGCGTTGCAGCCGCCTGTACCGAAATCGCCAACAATCCAGCTGAAGCGGCGACCCTGACCGCCCGCGCCAACCTGGTAGCCGTGGTCTCCAACGGGACGGCCGTGCTCGGCCTCGGCAATATCGGCCCGCTGGCGTCCAAGCCGGTCATGGAGGGCAAGGCGGTCCTGTTCAAGAAATTCGCAGGGATCGACGTCTTCGACATCGAGATCGCCGCCGATACGATCGAGCGCGTGGTCGAGACGGTGGCGGCGCTGGAGCCGACCTTCGGCGGCATCAACCTGGAGGACATCAGGGGTCCGGAGTGTTTCGAGATCGAGGCGCAGCTCAAGGCGCGCATGAAGATCCCGGTGTTTCACGACGACCAGCACGGTACCGCCATCATCGTCGCCGCCGCGATCACAAACGCGCTGCTGCTGAACGGCAAGAAGCTTGCCGACGTCAAGATCGTCTGCTCCGGTGCAGGTGCCGCCGCGATCGCCTGCCTCAATCTCCTGGTGTCGCTCGGCGCGCAACACAAGAACATCTGGGTCTGCGATATCGACGGCGTCGTGCATGAGGGCCGCAACACGCTGATGGATCGCTGGAAGGCGGTCTATGCGCAGAAGACCAGCGCGCGCGTGCTCGCCGACGTGATCGGCGGCGCCGATATCTTTCTGGGCTTATCCGCGCCCAACGTGCTGAAACCGGAAATGGTCAAGGCGATGGCGGATCAGCCGCTGGTGATGGCGCTGGCCAATCCGAATCCGGAAATCATGCCGGACGAGGCGCGAAAAGCGCGCCCCGATGCGATGATCTGCACCGGGCGAAGCGACTTCCCGAACCAGGTCAACAACGTCCTGTGTTTCCCGTTCATCTTCCGCGGCGCGCTCGACGTCGGCGCCACCGGGATCAACGAGGAAATGAAGCACGCCGCGGTCGACGCGATCGCCCAGCTGGCGCGCGATCCGCCGTCGGACGCGGTGGCGCAGGGCTTCGACAGCGGCGAAACCCAGGGCTTTGGACCCGGCTCGCTGATTCCGAGCCCGTTCGATCCCCGCCTGATCCTGCGCATCGCGCCGGCTGTGGCCAAGGCAGCGATGGATTCCGGCGTGGCGACACGGCCGATCAAGAATTTCGACGAATACACCGCGCTGCTGGAGCGCTTTGCATTCCGTTCCGGCCTCGTCATGAAGCCGGTATTTGCCAAGGCGAAATCCCAGCCGGTGCGCGTGATCTATGCCGAGGGCGAAGACGCGCGCGTGCTTCGCGCCACCCAGGTCGTGCTCGAAGAGAAACTGGCGCGGCCGATCCTGGTCGGGCGGCCCTCGGTGGTCGAAGCCCGGATCAAGCGGTTCGGGCTGTCGATCAAGGCCGGGCAGGATTTCGACCTCGTCAATCCCGAGGACGATCCGCGCTACCGCTCCTACGTCCAGACCTATATCGACGTCGCCGGAAGGCGCGGTGTCACGCCCGAGGCCGCGCGAACCGTGGTTCGCACCAACGCCACCGTGATCGCAGCGCTTGCGGTGGTTCGCGGCGAGGCCGACGCGATGATCTGCGGCGTCGAGGGTCGCTACATGAGCCATCTGCGTCATGTCCGGGAAATCGTCGGCTTCCTGCCGGGCGTCAGCGATTTTGCGGCACTGGCGATGATGATCACCAGCAAGGGCTCCTATTTCATCGCCGACACGCAGGTCAGGCCCAATCCGAGCGCCGAGGAATTGGCCGAGATGGCATCGCTGGCGGCGATCCACGTCCAGCGCTTCAACATGAAGCCCCGCGTTGCCTTCGTGTCGCATTCCGACTTCGGCAGCTATGATACCGATAGCTCGCGCAAGATGCGTCTCGCCACCGCGCTATTGAAGGAAAAGCATCCGGAGATCGAGGCCGACGGCGAAATGCAGGGCGATACCGCGCTATCGGCGGCCGCGCGCAAGCTCGTGCTGCCGCATTCGAAGCTGGAAGGCGATGCCAACATCCTGATCATGCCGAACCTCGATACCGCCAACGTCGCCTACCAGATGATCAAGACGCTGGCGGATGCGCTGCCGGTAGGGCCGATCCTGATCGGACCGGCGCGTCCGGCGCATATCCTTACCCCGGGGGTGACCGCGCGCGGCATTCTCAACATGACGGCGGTTGCCGCCGTCGAGGCCCAGGAGCGTGCCGGCCGTGCGCAACCGACCCTGTTCGGCTAGCTGATGTCGACGGGTTCTAACGCGGATGGCTTCGATTTGATCGTTTGAAAAGCAGGGGCGAAACGCTCATAATCGCCTTGCGCGACCGCTTGTGACATTGCATTGCCATCCAGTGAGGCCGACCCATGCCAGCGTTCTTTACTTTCGGGCGAGTTTTGTTTGCCGTGCTCTTCATCTACACCGGAGCAACCAAGCTCTTCGGCATCCAGCAGACGGCGGATTTTATCGCGTCCAAGGTGACCATTCCCACGCTGCTCGCGCCCTATACTTCGCAGCTCGAAACCTTGACGGGCATGTCGACGCCGCAATTGCTGGCAATTTCGATTGGCGGGTTCGAGATCATCGCCGGGCTGATGATCGCGGTTAATTTCGGCGCGCGGTTCTTTGCGATCCTTCTGATCTTCTTCGTGCTGACAGCCACCTTCTATTTCCACGATTTCTGGAATCAGGCCTCGCCCGAGAACGCCAAGACGTTGATCGAGGCGTTGAAGAATCTCTCGATCATCGGCGCTCTGTTCATGATCGCGGGCTACGGCCGCGGGCCGCGATCGTCGGAACCTGCCTACGATGTCTAGAGCGGACGTGCTCAGGTCCGCCGCCACGGCGTGACGGTGACGTCAGCCGCCGGGTCGAGCATTTGCGGTTGTCCGGCGCGTAATCCGTGCGACGCCAACACCTGTTGCGGCGAGCGCGCGGGCACCCCGGGGAAGCAGGGCTCGCCGTCCGGCAGCCGCACGTGCGGCGCCTGTGACAGCCAGAACTCGTCGTAGCGGTCCATGAACATGCCGAACACATAAGGGCCGCCGATCACGGCGACTGTGCCGGCGCGAACCTCGACTTGCGTGCAGGCGGCCTCAAAGGAGGCGCCGGCCGGATTCCATAGCGTGGCGTTGGGATTGGAGGGATCGGGCGCAATCGCGCGAACCTTTCGCGTCAGGATCAGGCGCTTGCGCCGCGGCGAGTTCGGCTGGTCTTCGAAGGAATTGCGGCCGTGCAGGATCAGGTCGGCGCGGTCGAGCGCGGCTGTGAAGAACTGCTTGTCGCCCTCGAATTTCAAATCATCAGGCATGACATTGCTGGCGTTCGCCAGCATGCCGTCCGCCGAGACGATAACGTAGCCTTCGATGCGCAGCGCCGGCATGGACTTGTCGCCGAGTCGAAGCCGATTATTCCGAGATCGTCTGCACGACGCTGGAAACCGGGCGCGAGCTTACGGTCGGCAGCTTGGCTTCCTTCAGCAGTTCTTCGTCGGATTGCGGGAGGGTCTGCACCGGCGTCTTGGCGCGCATCGCAACCACCTTGTAGCCGCCGGCCTTCAGCTTCTTCAGGAGTTCGGGCAGCGCCTCGGCGGTGTGCTTCTGGAAGTCGTGCATCAGGATGATGCCCTTGCCCAGCTTTTCGACCTTGCGCATCACGGTATCGATGATGGTCTGCGACTTGCTCGCCTTGAAGTCGAAGGAGTCGAGGTCACAGGAGAAGATCGCAATGTTGCGGGTGCCGAGATAGGTGACGATCTCAGGCGGATGCTGCAGCGCCGGGAAGCGGAAGAACGGTGCCGGCGAGGTGCCGCCGAGCGCCCACTTGACCGCGCTGAAGCCTTTTTCGATCTCGTCCTTGCGCTGCTGCTCGGTCAGCTTCTTGTTGACCAGGGCTGCGTGTGACCAGGTATGTGAACCGATCGCATGGCCGGCTGCATAGACCTGTTTGAGAATTTCTGGATAATAGGTGGCATGCTTGCCGATCGGGAAGAAGATGCCCGTGGTGCATTCTTCGGCGAGCGTCTTCAACACCGACGGCGTGTTGACCGGCCACGGGCCGTCGTCGAATGTCAGCACGACTTCCTTGTCGCGCAGGAAGTCCAGATCCTTGAAATGTTCGAAGCCGAAGCCGGGACCGCCCGTTGTGTCGATCTCCACAGTGCGGCCGACGCCGAGTGCGTTCGGGTTGGTGCAAGGAGGCCGGGTCGGAGCGGCCGCGGCCTTCGGGGCAGGTGCTGGCTGGGGTGCTGCGGCAGCAGGTGCTGGAGCTGCCGCCGGGGCCGCAGCGCCGCCCTTGGCTGGCGGCGTCTGCGACCAGGCCGCGCTCGAGGTCAACAACGAAACCGCGCCTGCAAAGATCAACCCTGCCGCAATACGCATCTTGTTTTCCTTAAATGATCCCGCGTCCGGTACCGGCTTTGCCGTCGTCCGGCCGCTTCCCGCCCCAACGCACAATAGCCTAGTTGCCGCTGCCTCGCCAAGGCAACGGCTGCCACACAGGCAGCCGATTTGTCGTCGAACCGGTTAATTCAGGGGATTATTTCCCGCTGCTTCGACGCGTGGCCCGCAGCGACCCGCTAGCCGCTTCGTTCGGAAACACCTGGTGCGAGCGCCCGCGCAATCGCGGTCTTCACCCGCGTATCCGAGGGGTCGACGGATTCCGGGAAGACTTCGGCGATATAGCCGTCGCGGCCAATCAGGTATTTGTGGAAGTTCCAGCGCGGAACATCCTTCGGCCGTGCTTCTGCAGCCCATTTGTAGAACGGATGCGCATTTGGCCCTTTCACGATGGCCTTGGCCGATATCGGGAAGGTCACGCCGTAATGGTGCTGCGCGGTTGCTGCGATTTCGGTCGCGCCGCCTGGTTCCTGGCCGCCGAAATCGTTGGAGGGAACGCCGACGATCATCAGGCCGCGGTCGCTGAACTGCGTCCACAATTCCTGCAGCCCCTTATATTGCGGCGTGAAGCCACAAAGCGAGGCGGTGTTGACGATCAGGAGGGGACGGCCGGCATATTCCGAAAGCCTGATATCGCCGCCGGCCAATCCGCCAAACGAAAACGCGTAGGCGGTGATCCGGCTCATGCCGGCCTGGGCGTTCGCGATCCGGGTTGAGCCCATACCCGCAATGGCGGCCAACGTTGCCGTCATCATGGTTCTGCGGTCGATCATGGCCGGCCTCGCGCGAGATTGATCGGCGCAAAGCATAGCTGAACCGGCGAACCGGCGCTCGTCAACAAGCTGTTATGCGAGTCAGCGCAGCGGAACGATGAAGTCGGTGCCTTCGCCGGTTTCCCCAGTATTGATGCCGTGATCGGACACCACGATCGAGCCGCCCGTCGTCAGGGCCTCGGCGATGCGCGCCATCGCTTCCGGCGGCACGGTGATGCGGTCCAGTGCTTCGGCCGGGCTGTTCGGCGCTGGTGCCGGCTTGGCCTCGGCCGGGGCTCCGCCGGCGACCTTGCGCCGGCGCGCGGCGCGCTCGTCTTCTTCCTTGATGGCCGCGTTGCGGGCGGTCACCGGCAGTGACACCACCGACCAGCGCAGCAGATTGGGATCGTTCTTGTCGACTTCCGCCGTGAACACATGCGTGCCCAGCATCCGCTCGCTCGGCGCGATCGTCACGGGCACGTCGAACAGCGGGGTGAAGTTCTGCCGCACGTAGAGCTTGCCGTCCTTGCGGCTGACGAACACCGCGATCTGCCCGGTGCGCTTCGGTTCCGGCTTCGCCGCGGCCTTCTCGACGCCTGGCAGGCGCGACGGATCCTTTTTCGCATCGGGCGCAACGGCAGGCGTATCGGCGATTGCCTTGACGGGCTCGGCCGGTTTTTCGGCGGCCTTGGCTGCTTCAGCTTTCGGTGTCTCGACCTTGGGCGCTTCGGCCTTGAGCGTCCCGGTTCTGACTTCGTCCGACTTCACCTCATCCGGTTTCGCGTCAGCCGATTTGGCCTCGACCGGGGCGTCGCTGGCGGAGATTTCGCTCTTGGTCGTGTTGCCGGTCTCAACCGATTTGACCTCGGCCGTTGCAGCATCCGACGAATTGGACTCGGACGATGTCACTTCGGCCGGCTTGCTGTCGGTAGACGCGGCGTCGGTGCTCTTGGCGGGCTCTGGCTCAGCATCCGATTTCACCGGCTCGGACTTCGCGACTTCGCTGGAGACCGGCATCCTGCTCGCCGAGGACGAAGCATCGGACATCGTCACAGCGGAATTGGTCGCCGGCATGGCTCCGCTGGCATCCGCAGTATGGGTTCGTTCGCGTAACGGCGTCCGATCGGGGGTGCCGTGACCGTGACCGACGGTCGATCGCAACTCGAGGCTCGTGTCTGAACTCGCGGACTTGATTGCGGATCCAGCGTCCGCGCCCTTGTCGGATTTCACCGCCGGCGCGTCCGACATCGGCTCGTCGGCGACCACAGGTTGCGGCACGACCTTCTGTGCCACCAGCAGCGGGTGCGAGAAACTCGAAGGCGTCATCTCGCCGGGCGTGACGATGACCCGCGCGCCCATCTTGGTCCACTTCCACATCTTCGCGGCAAAGGCCATCGGCAAACGGATGCAGCCGTGCGACGCCGGATAGCCGGGCAGGACGCCGGCATGCATCGCGACACCCGACCAGGTGATGCGCTGCATAAACGGCATCGGCGCGCCGCTGTAGATATTGGAGTGGTGCATCTTGTGCTTCTGGATGATGCTGAACACGCCCATCGGGGTCGGATGGCTTTTCGTGCCAGTCGACACCGGACTTTCCGCGAAGATTCCGTTGGCGTCGTAGACCCTGACCTTTTGCTGGTTGATCGAGATCGCGATGATCAGGGGGCCCTGCGGCTTGGCGCTGACTTCCTTTTCGGCGGCCATCATGGCCTTCGAGGGCTTGCGGGTCCGCTGCTTGCGCGGCTGGGCTGATGGTGCCGGCCGGTAGAAGCTGGGGTCGGAATCCTGCCAGTAATACAGGGCGGCGTCGGCGTGGGAGGAGGCGGCGATCGTGCCTGCGGCAACCAGAATAGCTATCTGCCAAAATCGCTGGTTCGCGCTGCTTACGCTCGTACTATTCAACCCAAAAAGCCGATGCCCGCTCACGCCCAAATTCCCTAAGTCCAGATCGTCGAATCCGATGTTCCGATAATCATTTGTTGTTGCAGACGCGAAAAGCGTTCACCAGCTTAAGCCCTCTAAACCCGCGCTTTTCGCCGCAAGCGTAGCAAAAAAGCCTCACATTCCGTTAAACGCGAGCTCCCCCGCACCGTTCCTCAGCCTTCCTGTGCGGCATTTGCACATTACATAACCGGTGGGTCCTTCAGCGGAGATAGAAATGACATTCAAGGCCATCGGTAAATGTGACAAGTCATGGAGAAATCTGGCCTTGGGCGCATCGTTGGCGGTGTTGGCCGCGATGGTGTGGCAGGCCGGTCCGGCCTTTGCCGCCGACGAGCCGGACCTGATCTTCCGTCGCTCCACCGTGTTCAAATGGCTGAGCCCAAATGACAAGCTTGCGACCTACGGTGTCGATGACCCCGAGGTCGACGGCGTGGCCTGCCATTTTACGGTGCCGGAGAAGGGCGGTTACAAGGGCTGGCTCGGGCTTGCCGAGGAAGTTTCAGATATTTCGCTGGCCTGCCGCCAGATCGGGCCGATCCGGTTCAAGGGCAAGATGTCCCAGGGCGACGACATGTTTCGCCAGCGCCGTTCGCTGTTCTTCAAGAAAATGCAGATTGTCCGCGGCTGCGATCCCAAGCGGAACGTGCTCGTCTACATGGTGTATTCGGACCGGCTGATCGAGGGGTCACCCAAGAACTCGACATCCTCGGTGCCGGTCATGCCCTGGGGAGCCGCCGACGCCGCGGTGCAGAAATGTGCCGAGTTCATCCAATAGTAGTCCGGACCAGGCGGCCGTCCCGGGACTTACCGTTTCACCGGATTGGGCTGTGGGCGGACCTCTGAGCCGGCGGGCCGGACCTTAGGCTCGTGGCAGCCAACCAGCCGCACGAACTTCTGTGGCGAGCACTGATTGTCGCCCATGACCGGTGCGCCCTGCTGCGACATCGCACCAGCCATCTGTTGCTGGCCGGATTTGCGGGGCGAGGATTGATTGCCAACACTGATGTTGCCATTGCCCACGACGGCTATCCTTTGTTGGACTGTGAACGGGAACAACGCCGAACCAACGGGAAAGGTTGCACGGGGTGTCTGCTTGAGTCGGGCGGACCGAGGCTTCGGTTCACAACTGAGTATGCTGCGCTGCGGCCTATTCAGCAGACAAAGATTAAGAACCTGGATTAAGAACTTGCGACGGCGTCGAACCACCTGACAGCAAGGGGCGTCTCATCGCCAGATGGTGAATGGAGACGTCAGATGCGCGCCCTCAGCTGCATAATTGCCCTTGTTTTCGTCCTGACCGGCCCGTCACTGGCGGGCAGTGCCGATCGCGACATGCCTGGGGTAGGGACGTTCACCTATTGCGGATCGCCTGTCGTGACGCCCGAACCCGATTTGACTGCTGTCGACAGCGAGTGAGCCCGTTTCGCCTCCCTTCGGCGGTACACGGCAGGGCCCAGACTCAAAATCGCGAAAACAACCCCACGCAAAGTAGAATGGCCCCGGTTCGCAGGTGACCTGTAGCTCTATGCAGCCATTGATACTGAAATCATTGGGTTTTTCTCGCTAATGTTTCGTCCCTGGCCGACCGACGAAACAATTCACCCCTGCAATGAAACCATTTTCCGCTTTTGGCGCAGATATCCGGAAACAGCCGTTGGCTATCACTCTGCCAACGAAACGGCGGGGACGCCGGCACCGAAACCGGAGACAGTCAAATGCGGACCATCAGCTTCATCCTCGCCTTCGCCTTCATCCTGGCTGGTCCCTCGGTCGCGGGCTCCTCGGATCAGGGCTTGCCCGGCATCGGCACCTTCTCCTACAACGGCGCGCCGGCGGCGCCCTCGGCTCCGCAGCCGATCGTTGTCGCAGCTGTCAACTGATCGCAGCTAACAGCTCGCAAGAGAATTTGCCGGTAAAGGCTCAGTATGTTTGTACGTTTTGGTGCCGCTGCGATTTTGGTTTCCTGCCTGCTGGGCGCTTCAGCCCAGGCCCAAACCCAGTTAACGGCGCAGATGCGGTTCCAGCAGGGGCCGATCGGCTCCATGTTCAAGCTCCCCGATCCCCGCGGTGAGTTTGTACGGCTGTGCGCGCCCCACATGGTCGGACGTTGGGCGCATCCCGAAACAGTTTGCACTTGCCTGCACGATCATGCGGCCGCGACCGTCGAGGATAATGATCTGCGCGAAGCCTTGCTGCGCGGCATCAGCGAGACCGGCGTGCCCACGATCGAGACCGCCTGGGTGCCAGCGTCGAAGCAGTCCGAAATCGGCCCGACCTTCACCAAGATCGCCAAGCCGACGCTGCAATGCATGTTCGAGCCGTCGAACTAGTTCGCGCGAGATCTCACGCAACCACTGGTTAACGGCGATCTCGATGCCGTCACGGGTTCGGCAAGCCGTCACCGCCATGATGTGCAATGTTGTTCGATGATCTCCGGGGAGCGCGATGGCGTTCGCCCCCGCGCGCGGGAGTCGGCCAATGCAGCAACGACGAATTTTTTCCACTTATCTCCTTGCATGCTTTCTTGGTGCCCTGGCAGTCCCGGCCTTTGCCGCCCCCGACGAGGAGCTGCTCGGCAAGGACAAGGGCTATCCGGTCGGCACCCGCGCCAACTGGTTCTTCGATGAAGGTGTGCGGGTTGGATCCTTCAGTCATATTGACGAGATCTTTCCATACAACAGGCTGGGCAAGGCCGAATCTCCATTGCCTTTTGTTGCGGCCGGCGGCGAAACAAAGCTCGGCTACCGGTTCGAAAACCAGAGCTGGACCCTCGACGATTTTCTCGCGCACCAGCGCGTTACCGGGCTTTTGGTGATCAAGGACGGCGCGGTCCTGTTCGAGCGCTACCAGTACGATCGCAAGCCGTCCGACCGCTTCATCTCGCATTCGATGGCGAAATCCATCGTCAGCCTGGCTGTCGGGATGGCGCTCGCCGAGGGCCGCATCACTTCGCTGGATGATCTGATTTCGAAATACGTGCCCAAACTTGCCGGCAGTGCCTATGGCGAGACCACCATACGCAGTGCCCTGCGCATGTCGTCCGGCGTGCAGTTCAGTGAAATCTACGACGGCAAGGACGATCTGACGCGGTTCGTGATTGCCCGCGGCCGCGAAGGATCGATATCAGCGCTGCGCCAGTTCGAGACCCGCGACGCCGAGCAGGGCACGCGGTTTCACTATGCCTCCAGCGAGACCGTTCTGCTGGCCGTGCTGCTCCGCGAGGTCACCGGCACCACGCTCAGCCAATACCTGACCACGCGGCTCTTGGCAACTGATGGGCGCCGAAGCCGACGCGACGTGGACCACGACGGCGGACGGCTCGGAAGTGGCGTTGGGAAATTTCAATGCGACGCTGCGCGATTACGGACGTCTGGGAATGCTGCTGGCCAATGATGGCGCGGTCGGCGGCAAGCAGATTGTGCCGAAGGACTATCTGCTGGATGCGACCGACTGGCAGCGGCAACCTCCGGCATTCGCGCCGGGGAAGGCCACGCCGTATTTCGGATACGGCTATCAGTTCTGGCTCTATCCCGGCGAGAAGCGGAGGTTTGCCTTGCTCGGTGTCTACGGCCAGTCGATCTTCGTCGACCCCGAGCTCAAGCTCGTCATGGTGGTCACGGCCGCAGCCAAAAACGCCAATGTCGGAAAGGAATCGTTCGCTTTCGAACGCGGTGCCGTTTGGCGCGGGATCGTCAGCAAATACGGCCGCTGGTAAGGCTCAACGGGCTGGCGAGACGGCGCGAAACGATGGCGGCCTTTACGACCACGCTTTAAGCGGCGAATTGATCTGACGTGACGCCGCCGCATGTCGGTTTCGTGCCACAAGCGGCGTGATTGCTGCGCGGTGACCCGTCAGTATGAACCTCTCTAGCCACTGAAGATACAAAGGGCGGGTATGTCGCGGAAGAACCGCGACGGAGGCAAATGTGATGAAGGCCATGAAAGCATCTATCCGCATTGCGGTCACCGCGCTGGCCCTGAGCCTGTCAGTCATCGTGCCATCCTACGCCGAGCAGGATGAGGCAAGCCGTCTCAACCAGGAATCCAAGGAACTCTATCGGGTCGGAAAGTACGCGGCAGCGCTTCCGCTGGCCCAGCGGTTGCTGGCCATGCGCGACAAGGAGTTTGGTCCCGATGATGCAATGGTCGCGCTGCCGCTGAATGACCTCGGCACGATCCACTACAATCTGGGTCAATACGCCGTCGCCGAGCCGCTGTACAAGCGTTCATTGGCGATCAGGGAGAAGACACTCGGTCCGGATCATGCCGAAGTCGCAAGCGTGCTGAATAATCTCGGCGAACTCTACCGCGCGGTAGAGCGTTTTGCCGAGGCGGAGCCGCTGCTCAAGCGGTCGATCGCCATTCGCGAGAAAACGGTCGGTCCTGACGATCCGGACATCGTGCTGGCGCTGAGCAACCTGGCCGCTCTCTATAGCAACCAGCGTCGATACGATCAGGCCGAGCCGCTGTTCAAGCGCGGGCTGGCCATTCTCGAGAAGGCGCACGGTCCGAGCGATCCAGAGGCCACGGTTTTGATGAATAACCTGGCCTATGTCTACATCAACCGGCATCGTTATGCCGATGCCGAACGGCTGCTCAAGCGGTCGATGGCCGTGACCAAGAAAGCGTTCGGCCGCGATCATCCTGATGTAGCGCAGGCGCTGAACAGTCTGGCCACCGTTTATGGGCGACTGGGCCGTAACGCCGACGCCGAGCGGCTTTACAAGCGGTCGGTGGCCACCTTCGAAAAGACGCTCGGCCCTAACCATCCGGACCTCGCGGACGTTCTGCAAAACCTGGCCGGTCTCTACAAGGATCAGCGCCGCTACGGCGATGCCAACGCGCTTTTCAAGCGGTCGATGGCCATTCGCGCGAAGGCAGGCTCGCCTGCCTGAGATTGCGACTATCGCGGTTTAATGAGCTCAGGCCCTACCGCCGCTGCTTCGTCCCCAGGCGCGGAATGCATTTGCGGGTGCGCAGCACGCCGGATGTGGTCATCTGCGAGCCCGAAACTTCCTTGATCTGTCCGGCAGGACATGTTCCGTCGTCGACGAGGATGCGCTGACCGAGCCGCAGATCGACGATATTCCGCTCGTTGGGGACGACCTGCTGCGCGGCGGCAGGTGAGGCGAGCAGGCACAGGGCAAGGCTGGCGCAAAGTGCAAGAGCCGGGGCCGTCACGGCCTTCGTGATTGCCAAATTGACCTCCCTCACTTGCTCTGGATCTTCAGCCCGTCGGGACCGAGATTGATCTGCACGCCCTCGGGCTGTTTCCTGGCCTGATAGAGATTGTAGCTGAGCACGCCGACGGCAACGACCAGCACACCGATAATCAGGTACATGACGTTGCGATTCGCTGGCATCCGGTGTCTCCATCGTGACGACGATTCAATGCATTTAGCGGATGCGGCGGCGATTCTCCTAGGGCGCTAAGCTAGCGCGCCGATCGGGATCGCGCCGACGCCGGCCTTCGCGATTTTCCGGTTCCGCCGGTGTCCGGCTTGCGGTCGGCCCGCATCGCCACGAGCGATGCCCTGGCCAGCTTTTCGGCCGATGCTTTCAGTTGCGGAAGCGGGTGGCCGGCAAATCCCAGCACAAATCCCGGCAGCGGCCGCGCGCGAGCATAGGTGTCCGCCAGCAGCCAGCCTTCGACGCCGGCCGCGGATTTGGCGTGGGCTGCAACCTGCGCATCGACCGACGGATCGAACCGCGCCACCAGATGCAGGCCCTGCGACGGCACCGGCACGGAGAGGCGGCCCTCCGATGCCGCCGACAGTGTGGAGGCCAGCACGTCGCGGGCCTCGCGGTAGAGGGTGCGCACCCTGCGCAGATTGGCAGCGAACGCGCCAGAATTCAGCATATCCGCGACAGCGCCTTCCAGCAGCGTGCCGGGAAAGCGGTCGAGCGCGGCGCGGGCCGTCGTCACCGGTCCGATCAATCTCTCGGGCAGCGCGCAATAGCCGATGCGCAATCCCGGAAACAGCGTCTTTGAAAACGTGCCCATGTAGATCACGCGCTGCAAATGATCGATGCCGGCAAGCGACAACAACGGCGCGCCGTCATATCTGAACTCGCTGTCGTAATCGTCTTCCAGCACGAAGGCATCGGCGTCCCTGGCCCAATCGAGCAGTTCGAGCCGGCGGCTCATCGACATCTGCACGCCGAGCGGAAACTGGTGCGAGGGTGTCACATAGGCCGCGCGCGCTGACGGCGCTGACGTGCGGCCTTTGGCGACGATCAAGCCTGATGCGTCGACCGGAACCGGGGCCGGGCGGTAGCCGCAATGCTCGATGGCGCGCCGCGCGGCGGGATAGCCGGGGTCTTCGCACCAGACCTGATCGGCCGGCTTGAGAATGGCGCTGAGCACGATCCGCAGGGCGTGCTGGGTTCCCGAGGCCAGCATGATTTGGTCCGGATCGCAGCGCAGCCCGCGGGCCGACAGCAGATGATCGGCGATGGCGGTGCGAAGTTCGCGGCTGCCGCGGGGATCGCCATAATGAAGGTGATCGGTGCCGAAGGCGCGCATCCGCCGCCCGACAAAGGACCGGAAGCGCTGCAGGGCGCGGTCGTCAATATGCGTGCAGCCGAGCGACAGGGTGCCTTGCGGCGGCGTCTCGATGACAATCCTGGCCTTGCCGGCGCCGCTCACCTGCGCCGGGATGCGCGCGGCGACGAAGGTGCCCGAGCCGACCACCGCGACCGCAAAGCCGTCTGATATCAGCCGCTCATAGGCCGTCGTGACCGCGTTGCGGCGAAAACCGGTCTGGCTTGCCAGCGTCCGCGAGGGCGGCAGCGGTTCGCCGGGCTTGACGATGCCGCTGACGATGGCGTGGCAAAGCGCCTGGTAGAGCCGATGCGGCGAGGAGGCCCGCGGCGTCACATGCGGCCCGGAGAGGTCGAGCGGCAGCTCGGTCTTCCGCGGCGGCGCCGGAGAATTGGTCGGAATTTTTCGCATGGAATTGGCACTATCGCAGACCAAATTCGCCGCTACAACTCTCGTCATTGATTGATTTGACAGGAACTGCCGTGACCGAAATCGAAGCCACCAATTCCTATCCCGTGTCGCCGCGCAATCGGGTGAAGCGCCTCCATGAGCGCGGCCGCTACGATCACGCGACGGTCCACGGCCTGCTGGACGCGTCGATGCTGTGTCACGTCTCCTACGTGATCGACGGCCAGCCCTATTGCACACCGACGTTCTTCTGGCGGGAAGGCAGCAGGCTGTACTGGCACGGCAGCAGCGCCAGCCGCATGCTCGAGAACCAGTCGGACGGGCAGAAGGTGTGCCTGACGGTCGCGCATCTCGACAGCCTGGTGCTGGCAAGGTGCGGCTTCAACCATTCGGCCGACTACCGCGCCGTGATGGCGTTCGGTACCGCCTACATCGTCACCGACCCGGACGAGAAAGCGCGCGCGCTTGTCGCGATGGTCGATCGGTTCTTTCCGGACCGCACCGCCTCCTTGCGGCAAAGCACCAAGCAGGAAATCAAGGCGAGCGCCGTCATCGCGATGGAGATCGAGCAGGCGTCGGCCAAGATCCGCACCAAGGGCGTCGCCGACGATGATGAGGACTACGCACTGCCGATCTACGCCGAGCGCATTCCGGTCCGCACCGTGATCGGCGCGCCGGAACCTTGCCCGCGGTTGTTGGACGGCGTCAAACGGCCGCAATCGCTGCGCGCCTATTCGGAAGGCCGTCTGCTCGATGACGCCTTGCGGGAGACCCATCTTCTGCATTACCCCGGGGGCTGAGATCGGGCTAAAGTGCGCGTTCTCGTGACGCAATTCCCGATTGGAGCCGCCGCATGACCACCGATACGCAACAAAGAATCCTAGACGCCGTCGATGCCGGCTTTGATGCGCAGCTTGCGACGACTGCGGATTTTGTCGCGATTCCCTCGACGCGCGGCGCCGAGGGGCCGTGCCAGGACATGATCGGCGACCTCCTGCGCGCCCGCGGCTATGAGGTCGATGACTGGCATATCGACGTCGAGGATTTGAAGGACCTGCGCGGCTTCGGGCCGATCGAGCATGATTTTTCCAAGGCGCGCACGGTGGTCGGCACCTACCGTCCGCCGACCAATGGCGGCAAATCGCTGATCCTGCAGGGGCACTGCGACGTGGTGCCGGCCGGCCCGCTCGACATGTGGGAGACGCCGCCGTTCTCGCCCGTGATCAAGGACGGCAAGATGTATGGCCGCGGCGCCTGCGACATGAAGTCGGGCACCATCGGCGCGCTCTATGCACTGGATGCGATCAAGGCCGCCGGCCTGCGGCCGACCGCGCGGATTCACTTTCAATCCGTGATCGAGGAGGAGTCTACCGGCGTCGGCGGGCTTTCGACGCTGCAGCGCGGCTACCGGGCGGACGCCTGCTTCATTCCCGAGCCGACCAACGGCAAGATGGTGCGCTCGCAGGTCGGCGTGATCTGGTTCCGGCTGAAGGTGCGCGGCATTCCCGTGCATGTGGCGCAAGCAGGTTCCGGCTCGAATGCGATCATGGCGGCCTATCACCTGGTTCATGCGATCGGCAAGCTCGAGGCCGAATGGAACGAGCGCGCCAAGGCCGATCCGCATTTCAAGACACTGACGCATCCCATCAACTTCAATCCCGGCATCATCAAGGGCGGCGACTGGGCCTCCAGCGTGCCGGCGTGGTGCGACGTCGATTGCCGTATTGCCGTGCTGCCGGGCTGGTCGATCAAGGATTGCCAGAAGGAGATCCTGGCCTGCGTCTCCGCGGCCTCGCGCGACCACCGCTTCCTCTCCAACAATCCGCCCGAGGTGCAATGGTCGGGCTTCCTGTCCGAAGGCTATGAGCTGAAGGATGCCGCCGCGCCGGAAGCGGCCTTCGGCAAGGCGTTTGGCGTCGTCTATGGCGGCAAGGTCGAAGACCTCGTCTTCACGGCCCTGACCGATACGCGGTTCTACGGCCTGAACTACAACATCCCGAGCCTGTGCTTCGGCGCCAGCGGCGCGGCGATCCACGGTTTCAATGAATATGTCGATCTGGACTCGTTGCGCAAATCGACCAAGGCCACCGCGCTGTTCATCGCGGAATGGTGCGGGGTGGAGAAGGTGTAACTCTAGATTTTTATTTTGACGCGTTTTCTTCACGCGAACCGGTATTCACTTCGCTCGAAAACGCTCTACGGCTTTGCTTTGAAGCTTTCGACCATCGCTCGGAATTCCGGCAAGGCCTCGTCAAATCGCTCCGGCGGCGCCATGCCCAGCAGGACAAAGGGGCGTCCCCACGGATAGAGCGCAACGACGAGGTAGCGGAGCGGGCGGCCACCAGCGCCTTTGCCCTCTCCAAGATATTCGAAGCCGGCCATGTTCGACGTCGTGAGCGGTCTGGTGCTCAGGATTTTCTGGTCGGTGATTGTTCTCGAGCTGAGAAATTGCTGCTCTCCGAAGCGCTGCTGATCAGAGGGCGCAATGGTGGCTTCGGTCGCGAGACTGACGATGAAGCCGACGTCGTCCAGCTTCCCTTCCGGCGGAGGCGGCGTTTCCTTCAGCAACAGGCCTCTGCCGGCCAGCGGCTTGCGGTAAGCAAAGCGCGCTGCCGGCTCGATCGAGAACGGCAGGGCGGCGATCGGATCGCCCGAGGCCGTCGCATGGATCCGGACGCTGGCAAGCGCGGTGCGGATCACGGCATCCGACAGCTGCTTTGGCGCGGGCTTTGCGATCGAGACGGTCAACATTCCGGTCATGTCGGGGCCGTTGATGACCATCAGCCATTTGTCAAAAACCTGATTGCCGGCGCGCTGCTCCGCACGCACGGTGATCTGCTCGTAGGGCAGCCCCTCGATCGTCTCCGTCGACAGCAGGCGCATGCCGCGCTTGGCCATGGCTTCCGCGGTCAGACCGTTGCGGAACTGTGTGAACGCGACCGGAGGGAATTCCGCCATCAGGATCGATGCATGGTGCGCCTGATCCTGAAAGCCGGTGAATGTGGTGGCGACGACAAAGCCCTTCGGCGGCGCGAGACTGATGCGGCTGCCGGGTGGCGTGACCGGATCGGCAGCGTTTGCGAGGCCGGCGAAGAGGCCGCCGGCCAGAGCCAGGCCGAAAGCAAGATGTCGCTTCGCTGTCGATAGTAGCCACATGCTGCACAACCCTCTCTACGTCACATTCAACGCGATGATTCTGAGACCGTTTGTTTCAGAAGTGTCCGTGTCGGTTCAAAGTCGGCTGTCAACCTTGCTGCGGCCACAACGCCTGCACGATCGCATCGAGCCCGTCCGTCAGCGCGGCCGGGCCCGGCTGCAGGATCAGCGGCGATTTGATCTCGAAAATGCGGTTGTTGCGCACCGCCGGGATGTCGCTCCAGCCCGGCCGTTGCCTGATCCGCTCGGGCACGACCTTCTTGCCGCACCAGGAGGCCAGGATCACGTCGGGCGCGGTGTCGCGCACCGTATCCGCCGAAATGATGCGATCCTTGGCGGCCTGCTGAAACCGCAGCTTTGGCAACACGTCTTCGCCGCCGGCAATCTCGATCAGTTCGGACACCCAGCCGATGCCGCTGATGATGGGATCGTCCCATTCCTCGAAATAGACTTTTGGTTTGGGTGCGGGACGGGGCGTTGCGGCGATGCTGGCGAGGCGCTGCTCAAAGCCGCTTGCGAGCTGATCGGCGCGATCGGCGGCGCCGACCAGCGCGCCGAGGGTGCGGATCACCGCCAAAATGCCGGCGACGTCGCGCTGGTTGAAGACATGGATGGCGACGCCGGCACGCACGAGATCGGCGACGATGTCGGCCTGCAGGTCGGAGAAGGCGAGCACGAGATCCGGCTGCAGCGCCAAAATCTTCGGAATGTCCGCCGAAATGAACGCCGATACCCGCGGCTTCTCGCGGCGTACCTGCGGCGGCCGCACCGCATAGCCGGAGACACCGACGATGCGGTCCTGCTCGCCGAGCAAGTACAGCGTCTCCACGGTCTCTTCGGTGAGGCAGACGATCCGGCGGGGCGGGAACTGGCGCATCGGGACCATATGCAGAATTACCAGCCTCTTGTCACGGCACCATTACCTCAGAGGTCATTGCCTGATTTACCTGGCTCCTTCATGCTTCCTGCGGAATGGCTTGCAAGGAACAAGAAAAACCGGAGGACTCATGACGCTGCTGGAAAAAATCCAATCGATGAAGATGCCGTTTGCGGAATTGAAGGGCGTGACCTTTATCGAGGCCGACAAGGATCGCGTGGTGGCACGGATGCTGGTGCGCCCCGAGCTCTGCACGCTGCGCAGCACCATTCACGGTGGCGCAGTGATGGCGTTTGCGGATTCGGTTGGGGCAGCCGCGACCGTCATCAATCTGCCCGAAGATGCCAAGGGCACCACCACGATCGAGAGCAAGACCAATTTCATCGGCGGCGCCAAGGAAGGCAGCACGGTGATTGCGACCGCGACCCCGGTTCACCGGGGACGGCGCACCCAGGTCTGGCAGACCCGGCTCGAGACCGAGGACGGCAAGCTGGTCGCGATCGTCACCCAGACCCAGATGGTGCTGTAGGCGGGCGCTCTACGCGGCGTCCGCCGGCACGGCGTTCAGCATCCCGGTTCGCGGGTGGCAGTCCAGATATTCAAAGAAGGCTTCGTCGGCCCGCGCCACCGTGACCTCGTGATAGAGCCGCAGCTTCGCGGCAGGACCCAAGGTCGACAGATATTTCATCGCGGCGCCAAAAATCCGGACATGGGTCGGATGCGATTCCGCCCATCGCTCCAGGGCGGCGAGGCTCTTCCACCAGCTCATGCCGTAGGATTTTTCGGTGCGTGCGCCGTCGGGCGCGACCACCGTCATATAGCGGTTGGCGTAACAGCCGATCGAGCGGCCGTCATCGCGCAGGAAGTCCATGCCTTCCCGCAACACCGGCTCGACGTCCTCCAGGTACATCTTGCGTTCGGAGGCTTCGGTATCGCCCCAATCCTGGCCGGATCGGATCAGGCAGACATTGTCTGAAGATATGACCCTGATGCGGGCGCCATCACGGACAGCGGTGTTCGTTCCTGATGGCACCATCTCGCTGGTTTGGGATTTGGGAATGCGATCGCGCATGCCGCCCCAATAGGCGTGCTCCTGAATTTCGCCGCTCATGCCGTCGGCGAGAACCGCGACGCCTTCGGGTCTTCCGAGGGAAGAGAACAGCGTCTCATAGCCTTCCACGGATGGACGCAGCACCTCGATGAACGTGCCTACACCGCCGGCGTTTCGCCGCTCCCCGGTCCAGCCATCGCGCGCCGCCGGGAACCAGCCGTCGAACCTCGTGCGATCGTCCCAATAGGCAACCGTCACGATATTGGAGTAACCGGCTTCGTCGACATAGCGCGCCCGGTCCCAATGCGTCGGGCCGCCATTCTGCCCGAAAGCGGCGACGATCCACGCCAGCGCCTGCTGCGCGGCATCCGACGGCTCGCCACGGGTCTGGACGCCGAAATAGGCCATCACCACCCGCGCCACTTCAGGCTTGTGGCGCGCCACGAACGACGGGTAGGGCGGTGCGTAGTCGTCAGGGACGCGGCGGTGGCGTGTGCGCGCGGTTCGCAGATGTTCGGGGATCGCGGATTCCATGGGTTCGCTCCTCGTCGGCTAGCAGCACCTCTTGAAGCTCTCAGGCCTGAAGCCTGATTTCGCTCATGACCTCGGCGTCGACGGGTAAGGTAAAATGCTCGACGCGGTTGGCGCGGGAGGTGTTGAGCAGCAGCCGCGTGACATCAGGCCGGGAATAGTGTCCGGCGGGATCGGCGGCGTTCTTGGCCACACCGATCATGCCGAGATCGATATCGGCATAGAGAATGCCTTCCTGATCGGGCGGCAGTTTTTCGGCGAGCGAACTGCCGTCCGGCCCATAGATCACGGCGTGGCCGCCACCGGCATGCAGGAACGCGTGCTTCTCGGGGGAGTCGCAGAGCTCGTCGATCATGGCCTGCGAGACCACGGCGCAGGGAGCGAGGACGAAGCATGAGCCCTCGACCGCGTAGATCTTGCTCGCGGCGTTGTTGACCTCATGGCCGAGCGCGTGCGCGAACGGGTCGTACAGCGAGAAGCTCGGCCAGGCGCCGACGTGAACCTGCTCGTTCTGGGCGTACATCGCGTATTTCGACAGCGGCTGCAGATGTTCCCAGCAGCACAAGGCGCCGAGCCGCCCGACATCGGCGCGATCGTGCACGGCAAGGTCGCTGCCGTCGCCTTCGCCGAACACGGTGCGTTCGGCATGGGTCGGCCGCAGCTTGCGGCGCCTGGCGATGGTCTCGCCGTCGGGCCCGATCAGCCATTGCGCGATGTAGAGGCTGCCGCCGGCGCGTTCGGAGAGGCCGAGAACCGCGGTGAGTTTGGCGCGCTTGACGGCGTTGCGGATCTTGTCGGCCTGCGGGCTGTCATAAGCCAGCGAGTTGTCGAAATAGCGCTGCACGAAACCGCGGCCGATCGCCCAGGCGGGCGCGCCGAGCCAGATCTGCCACGGATATCCGGGAATGAAGGTTTCGGGAAACGCGATCAGCTTTGCACCCTGGCTGGCAGCCTGTTCGATCAGCGCGATCGTCTTGTCCACAGTCGCATCGAGATCGAGGAAGACCGGCGCCGCCTGAACCACCGCTACCTTGTACTTCTGGTGCACGAGACCCATCGAAATCATCCTTCTACGTTGGGAGATAAGGCAATCGCTGGGTCGAAAGCCTACCGCCGCCCCTGGCCGTGGCGCTTGTCCGTGGCAGAACGAAAACTTGTCTTAACTTGCAATTGTCAGCCGCAGGGCAGAGAGCCGGGCGCGTCGCCGCAGGCCGGCGTTGTGCCGCCGCGAGAGGTCAGACCGACCGGAGGAGAGCTTATTGCGGCGGGTGCTCGCGCCATTCGCGCGGCGCGGCGCCGTACCTCTGCTTGAATATCCGGCTGAAATGGGCGAGGTCGTTGAAGCCCCACGCGAATGCGATGTCGCTGATGTGCCGGGCCGCATGCGCCGGGTCCGACAGGTCGCGCCTGCATCGCTCCAGGCGTTGCATCTGGACGTAACTGCGGAACGAGTGCTGCTCGTCGGCCATCAGATCGCTGGCATAGCGCGGCGAGATTCCGGTGGCCGCGGCAACCTGCGAGATCGAGAGGTCGGGATCGCTCAGGTGCGTCAGGATGTAATTCCTGAGCCGATAAAGCAGCGCAGAGCGGTGAAACGACTGATCCGACGAACGCGCATGCATCCGATCGGCGAAGGCCATGGCAATGAGATCCAGGCCCTGATCCAGGAGGCGGGATGCTGTGGCGGGATCGACGTGGTCGACGACCTTGCTGGTGCTGATCAGAAACTCGTAGGCCAGGCCTTCCAGGGGACGACTGCTGCAGAAGGTGGTCGCGGTCAGCGCGTCGAACGCGCCGATGCGTTGCTGCAAAAGTTTTCGCGGCATCTGCAGGATCGTCTGTGAAAAACTGTCGTCGAAGCGCAACTCGTAGGGCCGGGTGGTGTCGTAAATGACGAACTGTCCCGCGGAGACGACGGCATCGCGGCCGTCCTGATACACGCCGTTAACGCCGTGGTTGCCCAGCGCCACCAGCACGTAATCCTCGCTGGCGCGTGCGATCCGGGATGGCGTGCGGAACACCCGCTGGGCGCAGGAATCGACGCGGGTAAACGTCGCGCGGCCGACCGCGGATTGCGAGACCGCGCCCCAAAAACCCTCCCGCATATCGGAATGGCAATCGAGACCGACAAAGGTGTCGCAGACGATGTCCTGCCAGACCGCCAGGCGTCGATCCGGAACTGAGGAACTCGTGTCGAGCACGACAGCCACGATGGGACCTCCGGGAACCGGCATAAGTGTGAGGCAAAGACCGGCTCAAATCCAGTGTCTGCAATTAGCTTGCCTGGCGCCGCGACTGGCGTCGATTTGGTTACCGAATTGTTAAGCTAAGAATGTCTTTTTATTAGGCATTTGAAGGGGTTGAACTTCATATTGCGGCGCACAATATAGGAGGTCTAGGGATTCGACGCCTCCTCGAGGGCCACCACGAGGAGTTATGACTATGAACTACCAGACTACCGCTCCGAGCCGCGCCAAGGGTACTATCGCGCGCACCGTTCGGATTCTAAGCCAGCAAGAGGAATTGCCGCTTCTGCGCGATCACCTTTTGCGGCTCGACCGCACCAGCCGCCATGATCGGTTTCATGGCTTCATGGATGACAGCTTCATCGAACGCTACGCCGAAAAATGCGCCAACGACGGCACGGTCATCATCGCCTATTTCGAGGATGGCGTGGTGCGCGGCGCCGCCGAACTGCATCCGCCGGAGCAATCGCCTGACGCACTGCCGGAGATCGCCTTCAGCGTGGAGAGTTCGGTGAGGCGCAAGGGCGTCGGCAGCATCCTGTTCAGGAAGCTGATCGCAGAGGCGCGGGCCAAGGGATACAAGAGCCTGCGGATCACCACCGGTGCGCAGAATGAAGCGATGCGGGCGCTCGCCAACAAGTTTGGCGCACACCTGACGTTCCGCTACGGCGAATCCACCGGCAGCATCGATCTGGCCAAACAAAACCAGCCGGAAGCGGCGCCGTCCGCAATGGTGACGACGCTCGAAGCAGCCCGTGCGATCACGAACTTCAATCGCGCTTATTGGGCCATGATGCTGAGAATGTCCGGCTGGGGCCGGACGGCCTGACCGGAAGGCCAATCGACAGAGCCCCGTTCCGCTTGCATCGGAACGGGGCTCTGTATTTTTGATTTGACGCGTTTTCTTGACGCGAACCGGTGCCCACTTCGCTTGAAAAACGCTTTAGCGGCAACTCGCGGATCTGCTCGATCGCGCGAATTGCCCGGGGGCCTTTAACATTAGGATCTTCAGGAGTGGATGTCAGGTACCGGTGCGCTTGTCGTTACCGAAGCGCCTGATCACCTTGCGCTCGACCACGACCGAGCGCTGAGCGCCTTGCTCACCCGTGATGACGCGGGTGGCGGTCCGCGCAACGGCGCGGCCGGTCTTCTTCACCTCAGCCAGCACTTCTTCGAACGGCAGCCCCATCAGCGCCGCGGCGATTTCCGCCTGCTGCTGCTGATCGTCGGTAATGCCGACGGCGGCGAAGATCGCTTCCTCCAGCGTCGGCGGATCGCGCCGTACGCGCCGGGTGCCGTATTTCGTGTTCCAGTCTTCGCTCATCGGGGCCTCGCATATGATGCGGAGATACCTATGTGCCCTTATGTTGCATTGCAATATGAAATTCGCATGGCATTACAGCCATGCGTCTATAATTTCTCCAGTCTGGTAGCGTCGTACAGTTCGATGGACGTGGCGGCCGCGGCCAGCGACTGCAGCGACTTGACGAAATCGCGCGAGGCGGGGACCGCGAAATGGTTAAGCAGCGCCGCGCGGTCGGCCCATTGCTCGAAAAACACCAGCCGCAGCGGGTTTTCGCAATCGACATGCACGGCGTGCGAGATGCATCCGGGCTCACCGCGCGAACGATGGACGTGCTCGAGGGCTCAGCCGGCGAACCTCGTCGAAACTGTCCTGGCGCGCGGTCACACTGCCGGTAACCACGATCATTTGATCCTCCTTGTGCCGTCGTTCCAGATACCGGCTTGCGCCGAGCTATTCGGCGGCGGTCAGATCCAGCGCGTGTTGCGGCCAGCGCTTGAGCGCGGCGTGTCCGGCATCGGTCAGGACGTAAATGCCGCGCTCGGCGCGATCGAACCAGCCATAGACATTGTGCAGTAGAATCTTGCCGGCGTCCGGCATCTCGATCCGCAAATCCTTCACGCGCCGCGGACCACCCGAAAGCGCCGCAGCGCAGGCCAGCGCCTGTTGGCGATAGGCCGTCATGATCGGCGCGCGCGTAGAGCCGCCCATCGCCGGATCGCCCTTGCGTCGCTCATGCTCCCTGATCAGCCGCGAGCGTTTCTTCGGGTTGCGGCGAGGGGCTGTCGTGGCGGGTTTGACGATCACCTCGACGTCGCCGGTGTTGGTGACCGCGAGCATACCGAAGCCGAGCCTACGACAGAGGTTGCGATAGCGGGCGTCACTTTCGCGGCCCTTGCCGCGTGCCGACAATTTGGCTGCCAGCCACACCTCGTCGCAGGCGCCGGCGCGATCGACCGCCTGCAGGATCAGTTCGAGGTTGAACGTGAGCTTCAGTTCTCCGATCACCACGACAGGCGGATCGTCGCCGCTGAGCGCCACCAGGTCGCAGCCGCCGATCTCGCCCTTGACCGTGAAGCCGAGCTTTTCAAGGAAGCGTTTGACGGGCAGATAAAGCGCGGTTTCCAACGACAGGCTCCGGCGGCAAAAGCGGCCGCGACTCAGTGTCACGAGTTTAGCCCGGATTTGGCCAATTCGCGCGTAAGCGGCTATCTTGCCGGCGGGACAGACAAACGGGCGCGATCCAATGCTGCGCAGGCTTGCAGACTGAGGATTTAAACCCGCCCGCTCACCGGCAGCAGCGCGCCGGTGACGGCGGAGGCGGCGTCGCTGGCGAGGAACAGGATGACGTCGGCCAGTTCCATTGGCCTTACCCATTTACTGAAATCGGCTTTCGGCATGCTGGCGCGATTGGCCGCGGTGTCGATGATCGACGGCAGCACGGCGTTGACCGTGATTTTGCCCTTGTGTTCGGCGGCGAGCGCTTCGGTCAGGCGATGCACGCCGGCCTTGGACGCGGCATAGGCGCCCATGCCGGCGCTCGCCTGCAGCGCGCCAAGCGCGCCGACATTGACGATACGCCCAGTGCCGGACGCGGTCAGATACGGGATCGCCGCGCGCGAGGCGTTGAGCGCGGTCGTTACGTTGAGCGCGTACATGCGCTGCCACGTCTTCGGATCGCCCTCAATGACCGTCTCGAATGCAAAACCGCCGGCGATGTTGATCAGCGCGTCGAGCCTGCCGAAATGCGATGCCGCGGCATCGATGGCCTTTTTCGCTGCCGCCGCATCGGTGAGGTCGACACCGCCGAGTTCGAACTGATTTGATGTCGCCGGTACTTGCGTCGGCGCGTGGTCCACGCTCGCGACTCTGGCGCCGGCCGTCAGCGCCTGGTCAACGACGATGCTGCCGAGTGCACCGAGGGCGCCGGTCACGACAATGACTTTTCCATCCATAATGGGCCTCCGCAATAAGAGCGACAACTATCGTCAGGGTTTTTCATCAGCAATGCGGCGAATTTCACGTCCAAAAAGGCCGAACCGGCGTTGCGGACTACGTAAGAATACGGATCAAGGCCGATCGCTAAAATTTGCGGGAGTTGCGCAAGTCGATTGCAGGTTCCATTCACTACAAGGGGAGTCCAATCCAAGGCAGGGGCATCACGATGGGATCTCTACCCGACCACGGTTTACCGCTTGTTCAGCTTAAGGAGCAGCGGCGGGATCTGGTGGTCGCGCTGCAAAACCGCAACGGTCCGATCAAGGACTGGGAGCTGATGCAGATCGCGGCGATCCAGCAGGCAATCCAGGCATTCGAGGACGTCATCGCCGATCTCGATGCAGAAATGGAAATGGAAGCCGCGGCCTGAACGATCGCAAGACACATTCGCGCGGAAGCACGGCAGGCTCGGATGCGGCGGGGAAGGCCGATTAAATCAGGATTGCAAATAGAGCGCGGCAAGCGCCGCGCGCTCCTTTGCCCCAAGGCCGATGCCGTCGCGCAGGTAAGCTTCGAGGTCGCCATAGTCGGCGTCGATGGCTTCGAACGCAGCGCCCAGGAACGCTGTTTGCACCGAGCCCAGCACCTGCTTGACGTGATCGGGCAGGTCGCTGCTGGCGGCGGGATCCCGGCGGTAGAACTGGTTGGTCAACAGATAATCTTCCGCAATCACCTCGTCGGGGACGCCAAGCGTGTGCAGGATCAGTGCGCAGGCGAAGCCGGTGCGATCCTTGCCGGCGGTGCAATGGATTACCAGGGGCGCGCGATCTTCCAGCAGATGCGCAAACAGCGCGCGGAAGCGCGGCGTGTTCTGCTGCACATAGCTGCGGTAGGAATCGCGCATCACCTCGACGGCGTGGTCGGCCGACAGCTCCGTGCCGCCGGCGGCGATGGCGCGAAGTGCGGCGACCACCGTTGGCTCGACCGGCAGCGAATGCACGGTGATATCGGCGAGGCCACACAGCGCCTCGGCGCGCTCCGTCGTGCCGCGAAAATCGAACGCGCTCTTGACGCCGAGCGAGCGCAAGACCGCAGCGTCATCATCGGTGAGATGGCCGAGATGGTTGGACCGGAATATCTGCCGCCAGCGTACGGTGCGGCCGTCGCGGGTGAGATAGCCGCCGAGGTCGCGGAAATTGCTGGCGCCAGCAAGATTGAGATGACGGGCAGGGGAATCTGACATCGGGCGGCCTTATGGAATTCTTGATGGAATTCTTGGAGAAGCAATTCTTGTGCGGCGCTTGAGCCGGGGTGTGTCGCGTCCTGACCTCTGGTCTATACTCGGGCCGTCTGGAGGAGAATATGAATAATCGCAAGATCGCTGGTTTCGCGGCGGCGCTGTTCCTGGGAACGGTGGTTCTGGGAACGGCGGGCTCGGCCGCGTGGGCACAGGCGACCTTCAAAAACTATCGTTGCGCCGACGGAACGCAATTCATTGCCGGGTTCTTCCGCTACGATTCACGCGCCCACCTGCAGCTCGATGGCAAGGCGGTGACGCTGAAAAAGGGGGTGGCGTTGTCGGGGGCGCGCTATACGGCCCGCGGGATTACCCTGAGAGTCACGAAGGCCGGGCTCACCACGCTCAAGCACGCCAAACGGCCGGTAACGGCGTGCGAGCAGACCTAAAGACAAGGTTTGCATGAAAAAGGGCCGAAACGATTTCGTTCCGACCCTTTTCTACTTCACTGGCCGCGCCTGAACTCTTTGACGCGGATTTGTCGAACGTTGGGCTGGCATCAGTGGTCGCGCCCAGGCTTGGTTTCCTCGATGGCGGCCGCGTGGTACCAGCTGCCGCTGCAATCGGCGATGTCGACCGCCGGCGCGGCCGCGTCGGACTTGGTCTCGCCGTAGCGGCGCCCCGCCAGGGCGGACCGACCCCCGGCTGGGAATTGATAGATCTTGGCAGACCCCTCATTCACACCTGTATTGACCATTTGAGTCTCTCCGTAGGTCGAGCGAACCACCATGGTGCGCCCGACTCGTTCTGTAGTCGTTACTGAAACCGCGATATCGTCTGCGCCTCCGGGAATGCAAGTTGCTCAAAAAAGCGCCGTGAATGTACATTTTGTAGGCACTTGCTGTTTTGCTTCGTGGGAGGCAATGGGCAGATGGCTAACGCTTGGGCCGGCGTGAAGGTTGCCGGCGGCGGCCGCCTTTGGCGTCGCATGGGCAGATCAGCTGCTGCAGCTTTAATCGGGCCGGAAAGCCGGGGGCAAAACTGCTGTAGAATCGGGCTTCAACCGGGGACCAAAGCGCCTTTTGGCCGCCTGGCGCGCATGTCGGGCGCGCTCCTATGCCGCAGCAAAAAATGCACGCGCGACGGTGAGCATCTCGACGCCATCTAATGCCGCGCTGCAGCGATTGGCACTTTAATTGCTTGGTAAGAAGCGGCCTGACGTGGCCGGGTACACGTGTGCGGGGACGGCAGGGGCTTCTAACCTCCAAAGTCCGGGGTTTCCGCACTTTGCAGCACTAAACTCAAGAGAGGCTCAATGACCAAGTACAAGCTCGAGTATATTTGGCTCGACGGATATACGCCGACACCCAGTCTGCGCGGCAAAACACAGATCAAGGAATTCGCTTCGTTCCCAACGCTCGAGCAGCTCCCGCTGTGGGGCTTCGATGGCTCCTCCACGCAGCAGGCCGAAGGCCACAGCTCCGATTGCGTGTTGAAGCCGGTCGCGGTCTACCCCGACGCTGCGCGTGAAAACGGCGCACTCGTGATGTGCGAAGTCATGATGCCTGATGGCAAAACCCCGCACGCGTCGAACAAGCGCGCGACCGTCCTCGACGACGAAGGCGCATGGTTTGGCTTCGAGCAGGAATACTTCTTCTACAAGGATGGTCGTCCGCTCGGCTTCCCGACCGACGGTTATCCGGCGCCGCAGGGCCCGTACTACACCGGCGTCGGCTACAAGAACGTCGGCGACGTCGCCCGCAAGATCGTGGAAGAGCATCTCAATCTCTGCCTCGCTGCCGGTATCAACCACGAAGGCATCAACGCCGAAGTGGCGAAGGGGCAGTGGGAATTCCAGATCTTCGGCAAGGGCTCCAAGAAGGCGGCCGACGAAATGTGGATCGCCCGCTACTTGATGCTGCGCCTCACCGAGAGCTACGGCATCGACATCGAATTCCACTGCAAGCCGCTCGGCGACACCGACTGGAACGGCTCCGGCATGCACGCCAACTTCTCGACGAGCTACATGCGCGAAGTCGGCGGCAGGGAGTATTTCGAGAAGCTGATGGCGGCCTTTGAGAAGAATCTCATGGACCACATCGCCGTCTACGGGCCTGACAACGACAAGCGCCTGACCGGCAAGCACGAGACCGCGCCCTGGAACAAGTTCAGCTATGGCGTGGCCGACCGCGGTGCTTCGATCCGCGTTCCGCATTCCTTCGTGAACAACGGCTACAAGGGCTATCTGGAAGACCGTCGTCCGAACTCGCAAGGCGACCCCTACCAGATCGCTTCCCAGATCCTGAAGACGATCTCCGAGGTTCCGACCTCGGCCAAGTCGGCCGCGGCCTAAGCGACACTGCATACCCGGACGGGGCCGTCCGGCTCGCTACCCTGATCCGCCAAAGCGAGACCGCTTTGGCGGATCATTGCGTTGCGATGACCTTGCCTCAAATGTATCGATTCAAGCCCTTTGCCCGATTCAAGCCGTTCCCCTGCGTTATGAACCGCGCTAGATACGGATGCGCTTGCCGGGGACACGGCCATTGCTCGAGGGTTTCTACAAGATCCGGTTTCAGCTCAACGACGCGGTCGGCCGCAGCGTGATGTATGTGCGCGCCGGCAAGATGCTCGGCGGCAATTCCGCCTTTGCTCATATCGGCACTTATCAGGAAGAAGCCGGCGGCGAGCTTGTCATCGAGATCAAGACCGTTCGCCATAATCCCGACCCGAATTACCGCGCGATGGCCGGCACCGACGACGCGACCTTGCTGGCGCGGGGCAAGCCGGACGGCAAACTCTACCGGTTTGAAGGCGGCCTCAAGGAATTGCCGGGTGCGAAATTCAGCTCGGTCATGACGCCGATCGGGGAGGAGGAGATCCCGATCGCCGGAGGCGTCGGCCAGGATGGTATCGTCAATGGCCTCTATTCCATTCACATCCGCATGCTCGACGGCGTCGACGGCGGCCTGACCGGCGTGATGTTGCTCAATGATGGCCGCATCCTCGGCGGCGATGCGTCGTTCTACTACATCGGCAGCTACACCTCCGAGAAGGGCCGCTGGAAAGGCCAGATCCTCAATCAGGAGCACACGCCAGCGAGAGGCGAGAACCCGGTGTTCGGCGGGCACGAGGTCGGCATCGGCTTTGCCGGTACTTGCGACGACCAGGGCGCGCTGCTCGAGGCCACCGCGCTTGCGGGCAAGCGTAGCCTGCGGCTGACAGCCGTGCTCAAGCTGATGCATCGGGCGTAACGCCATGGACAATGCCGTGCGCGTGCTCTCGACACTGGCGCTGAAGGGCGCGGTTCACAATCTGGCTGGGGATTATCAGGCAGCCGGCGGTGTGCGCATCGATGCCGATTTTGCGCCGACGCTGGCGCTGCTGGATCGCCTGCGCGGCGGCGAGGGCGCAGACATCGTGATCCTGACCCGCGAGGGGCTCGACGACATGGTCCGCGAAGGTCGCGTGGTGGCGGATAGCTGCGTGGATCTCGCGCGATCCTATGTCGGCCTCGCGGTGAAGGCGGGCTTTTCCCATCCCGACATCGCAACCGAGCCCGCGCTGCGCGCGGCGCTGCTTGCCGCCCGTTCGGTGGCCTATTCGCGGATCGGCGCCAGCGGCATTCTGTTCGCCCAGTTGATCGAGCGCCTGGGCATTGCGTCCGAGATCAATGCGAAAGCCTGCATCATCCCGTCGGGCTTTACCGCCGAACGGCTGGTGGCGGGGGAGGCGGATCTGGCCGTGCAGCAGATCAGCGAGTTGAAGCAGGTCGGGGGTATCGAGGTCATCGGCCCCATTCCTCGCGAGCTGCAAACGCCCGCGGTGTTATCCGCCGGCCGCGTGGCGGCCTCTGCCAAGGCTGCTCAATCGGATCGGCTGTTGCGGTTTCTTGCATCGCGCGAGGTTGCGCCAGTGCTGCGCGAGAGCGGGCTCGAGCCTTGAATTTGCGAGCTTTGAATTTGCCTGCCGGTCGACGCAACCTGCCGCCCCATGAGAAAGCTGTTTTACGGGGTCGCGGTTGCGATGGGTGTGTCGATGTTGCCCGTTCTGGCGCGCGCAATCGGCCGACCTCGTGCTCTGCGACCGGGTCGCCGCTGAGGAGGGCGGACTACTTCATGTAATAGCTGATGTAGTATCGCGCCCGCTGATAGGTCAGTTCGAGATATCCGGGATAATCTTTTGCCGCCAGCTCGACGGCGCGCTTGTAGCGTGCGCCGAACTCGCCCTTGATCTTGTCGAAGTAGCCAAAACAGGCATCGTCGAATCTCACCGCGGCAATGATGGCCTGCTTCACTTCCGCTTCATCCATACCGGGATGGGTGAGTTGCAAGCGGTCGAAGGTCAGACCGTCTTCGGGATGATCGTGCTCGAATTTGACCTCGATCGAATTCTCCGCCGGCCGCGACCGGAACACGTCACGCACGTTCGGCGGCATCGCCCGCCACGCGAGCAAGTCGAGCTTGGAGCACTCCCGCCACAGCAAATACGCCGCGTCCTTCAGCGGCAGCTCACTGGCCTCGGCGATGGTTCGGGCAATGGTCTCTTCATCTTCGGTCATCGGTATCACCGCAATGGAAATCGCCCATTGGTCGGCTGCTGCGGCCAGCCGGTTCACGACGGCGGTGCCGGCTGCGTGAGGTATGACACGGAACGCCCAAGACCTGCGCTAAAACGACCGCTGGTACTGGTTCCCCGCCGGTGCTATGCCCCCGCGAGATGATGCAATGAAGCAGGAAATTTGCTTTGCTGGACGGGCTTTACAAGGCTGAGTACGGCGTGAACGATGCGTTCGGTCGCAGCATCATGTGCATGCATGAGGGCAAGCTGCTGGGCGGCAATTCCGCCTTCGCGCACCTGGGGAGCTACCAGGAAAACGGCGATGAGATTCTCGGCGAGGTCATCACCCAACGTCATAATGAGGACCCACATTACAAGCCGCTGATGGACACCGACGTCGCCGCGATCAGTGTGCGGGGAACGACGGACGGCACCAATATCCGCTTCGAAGGCAGCGCCGCGCCCCGGCCGGGAGCACTGTTCTGGGCCAATCTCACCCGGCTCGATGACGAGGCATTGCCGCCGGTCGGCGAAGTCGGATCGGGCGGCATTGTGAACGGGCTCTATTCGATTCACATCCGCGCGCTCGACGGCGTCGATGCCGGGTTGTCCGGCGTCATGCTGCTGATGAACGGTCGCATCCTCGGCGGCGACGCGTTCTTCTATTACCTCGGTTCCTACAGCTCCGCCGATGGCCGCTGGAAAGGCGAGATACTCAACCAGGAGCACACACCGGCAAAGGGCGAAAATCTGGTGTTTGGCGGCTATGAGGTCGGCATCGGCTTTTCCGGCACGTGCGACGGCGAGGGCGCGGAACTCGAAGGCATCGCGCTCGCTGGAAAGCGCAGCCTGCGGCTGGCCGCCACCTTGAAGCTGATGCGGGCGGCCTAGAAAAACGCGATTGGCCCGCGCCTCGGATTAGGCTTTCCCCAACGCGCTACATAGAATAAGAGCGGCCAGCAATTTCCATGTTTGGGTAACAATGATCCGTCTCGATAACGTCTCGAAGCAAGTCGGCCACCAGATCCTCTTCATCGAAGCTTCGGCAGCCCTGCAAAAGGGCGAGAAGATCGGCCTTGTCGGCCCGAACGGGGCTGGAAAGACCACGCTTTTCCGGATGATCTCAGGTCAGGAACTGCCCGACGAGGGCCAGGTGTCGCTCGATCGCGGCATTACCATCGGCTATTTCAGCCAGGATGTCGGCGAGATGGCAGGCCGCAGCGCGGTTGCCGAGGTGATGGATGGCGCCGGCCCCGTCAGCGTCGTGGCGGCCGAGCTTCGGGCGCTTGAAGGCGCGATGGCCGATCCGGATCAGGCGGATGAGATGGAAGACATCATCGCGCGCTATGGCGAGGTGCAGCACCGCTTCGAGGAGCTCGACGGCTATGCACTCGACGGCCGGGCCCGCGAGGCGCTTTCGGGCCTCGGGTTCAGCCAGGAAATGATGGATGGCGACGTCGGCGCGCTGTCGGGCGGCTGGAAGATGCGCGTCGCGCTGGCGCGCATTCTATTGATGCGGCCGGATGTGATGCTGCTGGACGAACCGAGCAACCATCTCGATCTGGAAAGCCTGATCTGGCTGGAGCAGTTTTTGCGCGGCTATGAAGGCGCGCTGTTGATGACCTCGCATGACCGCGAGTTCATCAACCGCATCATCAACAAGGTGGTCGAGATCGACGGCGGCACGCTGACGACTTTTTCCGGCAACTATGAATTCTACGAACAGCAGCGTGCGCTCAACGAGAAGCAGCAGCAGGCCCAGTTCGAGCGCCAGCAGGCGATGCTGGCAAAAGAGATAAAATTCATCGAGCGTTTCAAGGCGCGTGCCTCGCACGCCGCGCAGGTGCAGAGCCGCGTGAAGAAGCTGGACAAGATCGAGCGCGTCGAGCCGCCGAAGCGGCGCCAGACGGTCGCGTTCGACTTCCTGCCGGCGCCGCGTTCCGGCGAGGACGTCGTCAGCCTGAAGAACGTCCACAAGGGTTATGGCAGCCGCAGCATCTATGAAGGCCTCGACTTCATGATCCGCCGCCGCGAGCGCTGGTGCGTGATGGGCATCAACGGCGCCGGCAAGTCGACGTTGCTGAAACTGGTGGCGGGCTCGACCGAGCCTGATGACGGCACCGTCGTGGTCGGCGGTAGCGTCAAGATGGGTTATTTCGCCCAGCACGCGATGGATTTGCTCGACGGCGAACGCACCGTGTTCCAGTGGCTGGAAGATTGCTTCCCGCAGGCAGGCCAGGGCTCATTGCGTGCGCTGGCCGGCTGCTTCGGGTTTTCCGGCGACGATGTCGAGAAAAAATGCCGGGTGCTGTCGGGCGGCGAGAAGGCGCGGCTGGTGATGGCGCAGATGCTGTTCGACCCGCCGAACTTTCTGGTGCTGGACGAGCCGACCAACCATCTGGATCTCGCGACCAAGGAAATGCTGATCAACGCGCTCTCCGAATTCGAGGGCACCATGCTGTTTGTCTCGCATGATCGCCACTTCCTGGCGGCGCTTTCCAACCGCGTGCTGGAATTGACGCCCGAGGGCATCCACCAGTTCGGCGGCGGCTATACGGAATACGTCGCGCGCACCGGCCACGAGGCACCGGGCCTGCGCAGCTGATGCGCTATCTCCGTCGCACCAGCGGGGCGATTGTTTCGATTTCGTTGGTCCAGATGCCGCCGGAGTATTTTTCGGGCAGCCGTTGCAAGAGTTCCGGCGTGTCGATGCCGGACGAAAACTCGCCGCCGCTGTAGGGGCCGAGCACGAAGACCGCGCTGTTCGCCGCGTCCATGCGGTTGAGGAATCGGTCCGGCCAGCCCCACAGCCACGGCGCGACATTGATCGGCACCAGAACCATCGCATTTGCGCACGCCCGCGGTACCATGCCGGTCCAGCCATACCCGATGTAGCTGACAAGACAGCTCTTGATGGCCGCGCGTGAAATCGTCCTGATGTCCGGCACCAGTCGCCGGACCGCTTCGATCGGCTCGTCGCCGCCATAGACCATGATGAGGCGGCGGCGCTCGGCGGGGAGGGCTCCCAGCACGCCGGCCAGCTTCTCGCCTTCGGACCGATCGCGGCTTTTGACGTTGATCAGCAACCGCTTGTCCGGGAAGGTCGCGAGCGTCTCGCCCAGCGTCGGCATCTGGCCGATGCCCTTGCCGCGGAATGGGAACGTCTTGCCGTTGTCGGCCGTGTATCCGTAACCGATGTCGCGCAATTTCAGTTCGGCCATCGCATGCTCGCGGGTAACCCCGCGTCCATCCGTGCGGCAGTCGAGCGTCCAGTCATGAAATACCGCAAACTCGCCATCGGTTGTCGGATGGACATCAATCTCGACGATATCGGCGCCGGCCGCAAACCCTGATCGCATCGAACGAATGGTATTTTCCAGATAGTCGTGCGTCGGCGGCAACATCCGTGCCGCCGTGCAGGTGTCGTTCTTCAAATCGCGTTCGTCGAAGCGCTGCGCCACGCCTCGATGTGCGAGAAGGACGGGAGGGCCTTCGCGATGCGCGGTCAGCAGATTGGTGTTGTTGATGGTGATGCAAGCGGCGATTGTAGCGATTGCTGCGGCGACGTACTTTATTTTCCTGCCCAATATCACACCTCTTTTGAGATGTGCTGCTAAGCAGTATTTCTGTTCGATTTGCGGCGGCGGCAAGCGACAGGACCAGCCAAACGCATTGGAGGCACGCGTGCACGCTGGCTTGAACCATCAGTGTCTGCCCGATACCCTTCTTGCAAAAATCGGGGGCAACGATGCGGCAGATCAGGATCGGCGACATCACCATCGACGCGGTGATCGAGCGGGAGGGGCCGTGGCGGCGGCCGCAGGATTTCTTCCCGGCCTATAACGAGGCTGTATTCAGGCAGCACCTGCCTGATATGGAGCCGGAATTCTTCGACACGGCGTCCGGCAAGATGTTCATCACCTACCAGACCTTTGTGGTCCGCACCCCGCGCCATACCATCCTGGTCGACACCTGCACCGGCGAGGACAAGGGCCACCCGCCGCCGTTCGATTTCCCGGGCAAGGAGCGCTGGCGCAATGAGCTGTTCGCACTCGGCGTGAGCTTCGAGCAGATCGACTACGTGTTCTGCACGCATCTGCACATCGACCATACCGGTTGGAATACCACGCTGCGCGACGGGCGCTGGGTGCCGACATTCCCGAACGCGAAGTACATATTCCACAAGAGGGAATACGCGGTGTGGGAAGCCGAATACGCCAAAGGCGCCGAGCCGCCCGGCAAGGTGTTTCGCGACAATTGCCTGCCGATCGTGGAGGCCGGGCAGGCGCTGCTGGTCGATGACGACTACGCGCTGGACGATACTGTCACGCTGACGCCGACGCCGGGGCATTCGCCCTGCCATTGCTGCGTCAACATCTTCTCGAAAGGGCAGCGGGCGGTGGTGGCCGGCGATCTGATGCACCATGCGATCCAGTGCCGCGAGCCCGACTGGTCGCCGGGCGTCGACTGGGACCCAAAGCAGTCGGCGGTGTCGCGCCGCACGTTCTTTGCCTCCGTCGTCGGCACCGATACGCTGATCCTGCCGGTTCATTTCCCGAATCCGACGGTCGGCCTGATCACGGCCGATGGCGATCGCTTCGATTATCGATTCAAACGAGATTAGCGCCATCGGCTGCGGCGCAACAGGGATTAAGGTAAACTCGTGGCCATTAGGGCAAGTTCGGCTTTGGCCTCGCCGAGCAGCGCCATGCCGCCTAACCGACCCAATTCGTCCGAACATTTCGCGCTCTTGCCGTAGCAGCCGAATGCAACCACTACGCGCTCCGAAAGCGGTCCGATGCAGGGCAGGCCCGTGTCGCCAAAGCTGGTCATGCACGGCACCACGCGGCGTTCTTCGAAATGGAGGTCGCGAATACGCTCAAGGATCTGCGTTTGCAGCCGATCAGCGACCTCAATCGACCCGCCCGATCGGAACCAGTTCTTGATATCCGCCTCGCTTTCGAGCGGAAGATCGACCGGATCACCGCCG
Organism: Bradyrhizobium sp. AUGA SZCCT0169; assembly: GCF_018130085.1. Lineage (NCBI taxonomy): Bacteria > Pseudomonadati > Pseudomonadota > Alphaproteobacteria > Hyphomicrobiales > Nitrobacteraceae > Bradyrhizobium > Bradyrhizobium sp. AUGA SZCCT0169. The sequence continues at coordinate 283,268 of NZ_JAFCMC010000005.1, forward strand.
AGCTTCAACCAGATTTGGCCGTCCGGATAGGCGATCGGCGGCAGAATATAGGGATTGTCGCCCTTGGGACCCAAACAAAGCATCGATGGCATTCCGTTCAGGCGTTGAGTCTCCGCCGCACCAAGCCGAAACATCGCCACGGTACGCCCATAGACCGTAACACCCAATGATCGACCGAGCAGCGATTGGGTATGCCCGCCTGCCGCCACGAGAACACGTTCGGCCTCGACACTGCCCGATCTCGTCCGGATCGTCACGCCCGCGCTGCTTTCCGAAATCCCCAGAGCCGGTTCGTCGATGATCCGGGCCCCGGCGCGCTCCGCCGCGATCGTCTGCGCGCGGACCAGGCGGCGCGGGCTGATGTATCCGGCATTGCGTGGCTGGAAATATCCCTGCACTCCCGCCGTCGATCTCAGAAACGGAAATCGCTCCGCGAGCCCCGCATCATGATATGCTTCGCACAGGATCCCGTCTTCGGCGCAGATCTTGCCAACCGAAGCGACGTTTGTCGTTTCGCTGTCGCCGACGTAAAGCGCCCCGACTTCCCGGTAGAACGCCACACCGCTTTCCGCAGCAATCTCGCCGTAGCGCGAAATCGCAGCGCGGTTCATTTGCCGCCAAAATGGCTGCGGATCGTAACTCCGCGTGATACGGCCCTCATCGTAGTGACTGCCGAAGACGCCGTCATGGCGTGAAAAATCCGCCGGCTCATCGGGCCCGATCAGTGCAACATCGTGACCCATCTTGGACAGATGCCGCGCCGCCGCCGACCCGATCATGCCACGCCCGATCACCGCAAGTTTGGTCGCTTTATTCGCGCTCACGATTAGCTCCCGTGCCTTGCCGCTTGCTCTTTGAGACGGGCAATTGGCCCGAACGCAAGTCGATCAAGCACAACCTCTCTCGATCCATCACAATCGACAAGTACCATTTTTAATCATGACAACAGCCAGTATAGTCCGCGTTACCCAACACAGGACAGCATCATGGATCAGCGCGACCCAAGGACCGGAAAGGAACACCGGGAGTTCTTCAACATCGATCTTTCCTCGAGTTGGGAAACGATCGCGCCGGGTATCGAAGCGAAGACGCTAGCGGGATCGCTCGATGAAGCCGCCGGCAAGGGGCATCTCAATCGCCTCGCTCGCTGGGCGCCGAATGCCGAGATCGATGCCGTGCGCGCCCACGAGTTTTACGAGGAGGTCGTGGTTATCAGGGGAACGCTCCTTGTGGCCTCGCAGGAGCCGCCACATCGTTTCGAGGCGTTCCACGCTCCGGCTTTCGCTTGCCGCCCTCCGCATGCCAAACACGGCCCCTTCAAGGCAGGTCCGGGAGGCTGTTTGCTGCTTGAAACATCTTTTTTCTACTAGGGCGGGGGATTATCTCCAGCGCGCGCAGAACGCCTCGACGTCGCCGGACTGGAATTCCGGCAGGCGCTGAAAGATGGTTTCGGCCGGCCAATCCCACCACGCAATTGCTGCGAGCCGCGCGGCGATATCGCGACTAAAGCGCTCTCTGATCTGTTTTGCCGGAACACCGCCAACTATCGTATAGGGCGCCACGTCACGGGTAACCACGGCGCCGGCGGCCAGCACGGCGCCGTCGCCCACCGTTGCGCCCGGCATCACAATGACGGCGTGCCCGATCCAGACATCGTTTCCGATCACGACGCGGTCGGCGCGGCGTTGCCGAAAGAAGGTATGATCCCGCTTTGCGTCGGCAGTGTAGTATTCAGGGCAGTAGGTAAATCGATGCTGCGACGGCCGGTCGAGGGGATGATTGGGTGCGCCGATGCGCACCTGCGCCGCGATCGCGCAAAATTTTCCGATCTCTGCGTCGGCGACCATGCAGCCCGGGCCGAGATAGGAGTAATCGCCGAGTTCGGTGTATTCGATGGCGGTATCGCCGAGAACCTCGCAGCAACGGCCGACGGTGACCTCGCGCAATTTGACCGTGGGCTCAATAGCGGTTTCGGCAAGCTTTGGGCGCGGGGGAGCCGGTTGGTGCATAGCGACTTGCTCGTCAATCAGGCGGCCCAGTGCCGCTGATGTCATCTACCACAGCTGGCAGCGGCCGCGCGTGAAGGTTAGGACGGGCAAGCATGCGCTGGCTGCAGCGATCCCGCCTGACTTAGGCGGCGCGAACCTCGCTGAGGAAGCGGTTGACCTGGCCGGCGAGGTCCTTGGATTGCGACGACAATTGCTCGGCTGCGCCCAGCACCTGGGTGGCGGCGGAACCGGTCTCGTCGGCCGCCCGCTGCACGCCGGAGATGTTGGCGTTGACCTCCTGGGTGCCGCGCGCGGCTTCCTGGACGCTGCGGGAAATCTCCTGCGTAGCCGAACCCTGTTCCTCGATTGCGGATGCAATCGCAATGCCGATCTGGTCGATCTCGGCGATGACGTTGGCGACGTTCTGGATGGCCGTCACCGTCTCGTCGCTCGCGGCCTGGATGGCGGCGATCTGTTCGGAGATTTCGGTGGTCGCTTTCGCGGTCTGGCCGGCCAGCGATTTGACTTCCGAGGCGACGACCGCAAAGCCGCGGCCGGCATCGCCGGCGCGCGCGGCCTCGATGGTGGCGTTGAGGGCGAGCAGGTTGGTCTGGGCCGCGATGCTCTGAATCAGCGTTACGACATCGCCGATCTTCTGCGCGCCTTCGGCCAGCGAACGGGCGGTGTCGCCGGTGCGGCGCGCGTTGTCGACGGCGCGGGCCGCGATCTCGGTGGACTGCGCGACCTGGCGGCCGATCTCCGAAATCGAGGAGGTGAGTTCCTCAGTGGCGCTCGCAACGGTCTGGACGTTGGTTGAGGTCTGTTCGGAGGCCGCGGCCACGACACCGGCCTGACGGTTGGTGGCAGCGGCGGTCGAGGACATCGAGCGGGCGGTATCTTCCATCACGGATGAAGCTGACGACAATCCGCCGACGAGTTCGCTGACTTTGGCTTCGAACGAGCGGGTGAGTTCGTCGAGCACCTGGACGCGCCGCATCTTGACGTCGTTCTCGGCGGCCTTTTCCGTCGACAGGTGTTCGGCCTCGATCATGTTGTCCTTGAAGACGCGCACGGCAGCCGCCATCGCGCCGATCTCGTCGCCGCGCTCGGCGCCCGAGATTTCGTCTGAAACGTTGCCGCTGGCGAGCCGTGTCATGGTGGCGGTAAGGTCGACGATCGGTTTGCAGACGCGGCGGTAGACCATCAGGATCAGGCCCGCGCTGGCGCCGATAACGGCGATCAGACCTGCGAGCGCGATGATGAAGCTGAGGCGTGCCGAGGAGTAGGCGGCGCCCAGGACCTCTTCGGCATTGTCGTAGAACGCGTCGCGCAGCGTGATGACCGCGCCGAGTCCCTTTTGCGATTCAACGAAGAACACATCGACGTTGTGCTCGTATTTGCCGCTGATCGCGCCTTCCTTGACGAGCTTCAGCTCTTTGCCGAACCGATCGACATAGGCCTCGTTCATTTTCCCAAGCGCAGCGGCCACATTGGCGGGCGTTGCCGGATTGCCGCGCAAATCCTGCAGCGACATCAGGATCTGGTCGGCGCGGCCCTGCGCGCGGCTCAGCTCCATCTTCTCCGCGTCGGTTGCGACGCGGTTGGCTCCGACCAGGTTCTTGTGCAGGCTGGCGTTGTAGCCGCCGACATCGCGCAGTGCCCAGGTGATGTTGGCGTAAGTCGCCTGGCGGTAAGCGTCGCCGTCGAGCAGCGCCATGCGGCGGACCTGTTCTTCGAGCAACGCGGTGATGGCGGCGTTGAAGACCGCGTTATCGGCGACAATCTTCCTGGCGGCGTCCTTGCGGGCATCGGCGGGGCCGGCGATCGCCTTGTCGATGGCCTCGCGCAGGGCATTGAACTTCGCGTTCAGCCCATCGATGCCGCTGGCGACGGACGCGCCATCGTCGAGCGAGCCGGGCAGCGTCTTGCGGATCGCGTTCATCTTCGTCAGCGCGCCGTTGGTATCCTTGCGGTATTTGTCGAGGTCGGTGAGCATCTTCGGCTCCACCACCGCCGGCCCATACAGGATGTTGGTGGAGAAGCCGCGTTCGGGGTTCATGTAACGCGGGATGTCGCCGACGGCCCGCACCACTTCGAGCCGGCTCTGGGCGACGGACACCTTGTCCATGGTCTGGTATTTCGTGACGGCCACATAGACGGCGAGACCACCGCCCACGGCGGAAAGCGAGACGATGGCGGCGGTCAGGAGGGTACCGATTTTCATGGGATTTGGGCCATTCACGATGGTATGGGAGTGCTGGCCTCCATCCTAAGTGGTGCGCATTAATCTTGGGTTACGGTGCGAAATCAGCGTGGCGGAAAGTACGGGGCAAGGTAGCCGGTCTGCTGGAGCAGCAGCGCGAACAGCCCGGCGCCTGCAACCAGCCCGATCCAGAACAGCGGTGCCGGTATCTCGCGGCGAAAGCTACAGAGGCTCAGAACCATTCCGAAATAGAACACCATGGTCATGACCTGCCCGGTGTGCGGCGTCGGCGACAACAGTTTCCAGATGAAATACCCGATCAGAAAGCAAGGCAGCAGGATCGAAACCACGCGGATGCCGGTGGTCGTGGATGGCTGGACTGGCGGATTGCTCATAATGGCCTCTTGGTTCGCGACGTCGCCTCTCAGGCAGTCGCGTCCAAGTGGCAATGCGTTCAAAGGCGGAGGTCGGTTTTCTGGCTGCGTTGCGGGGGCGCGAAGTGCCGCCTCGACTGCCACCCGCACTCGCGCAGAGATAACGTGAACTTGCTATCTCACGCTTCAGCGGTTCTCTTCATCCGTCTTTCGCGGCGGGGATTTGCGCGACGGGGCGGGAGCGCCGAGTTCCTGGCAGGGCAGTTCGGTCCACGATCCATCTGATGTCTGCTGGTAGGAATGGCAGGACGATGACGCCGGCTGCTCGCTGGTCTTCGGCGTCTCGGCGTTTTTGGCAAGCCCGGGTACCGCCGCCGCGAGCAGGGCGGCTATCGTCGCCACAAAGATCGCGTGTCCTAACCGCATGGAAATTCTCCTTTTTTGAAAATGGAGTTCCTTTCGTAGCGGACATTGTGGATTTTTTTTGAACAGGAGCGTGCGTGCGCGCCGGTTTGATTAATGATCTCCAAATCGTGCGCGCTCGTTCACAGCCGCGTGACGCGCAACCGCAGGGCATTGCCGACGACGCTGACCGACGACAGCGCCATGGCCGCGGCGGCAATGATCGGCGACAGCAGGATGCCGAAGCCGGGATAGAGGATACCCGCAGCAATCGGGACGCCGGCGGCGTTGTAGATGAAGGCGAAAAAAAGGTTCTGCCGGATGTTGCGCATGGTGGCCTGCGACAGTTTTCGTGCGCGGACGATGCCGCCAAGGTCGCCCTTCAAGAGCGTGATGCCTGCGCTTTCCATCGCCACATCGGTGCCGGTTCCCATGGCGATACCGACTTCGGCTGCCGCCAGCGCCGGAGCGTCGTTGACGCCGTCGCCGGCCATGGCGACGATCCGCCCCGCCTTCTGCAGCCTAGCGACCACCGCGCTCTTCTGATCCGGAAGCACTTCGGCCTCGACGTCGGCGATACCGAGCTGCCGCGCGACCGCTTGGGCGGTGGTCCTGTTATCGCCGGTCAGCATAATGACCTTGATGCCTTCTTCCGCCAGCGCCTTCAACGCCGCTTGTGTTGAAGCCTTGACGGGATCGGCGATGGCGAACAATCCGGCAAGTTTGCCGTCCACTGCCATATTGATGACGGTGGCGCCATCGGCGCGCATGCGCTCGGCATCGGAATCCAGCGTATGGGTGTCGACGCCAAGCGAATTGAGGAACTTCGAATTGCCGAGCAGAACAGATTTGCCGTCGACCTTGCCGGTCGCACCTTTGCCTGTCGGCGAGTCGAACGCCTCGACCTTGCCGAGTTCCAGTCGACGTTCCCTTGCGGATCGCACGATGGCGTCGGCGAGCGGATGCTCGCTGGCAAGTTCGACGCTGGCGGCAAGCCGCAGGATTTCGTTCTCGTCGTATCCCGCGGTCGCCACGATTGCTATGACCTTCGGCTTGCCTTCGGTCAGCGTGCCCGTCTTGTCGACCACCAGCGTGTCGACCTTTTCCATGCGCTCCAGGGCTTCGGCGTTCTTGATCAGCACGCCGGCCTGCGCGCCGCGCCCGACGCCGACCATGATCGACATCGGCGTCGCCAGGCCGAGCGCGCAGGGGCAGGCGATGATGAGCACGCTCACGGCGGCGACGAGGCCGAACGCCATGCGCGGCTCCGGCCCGAAATAGGACCAGACGCCAAAGGCGATCAGCGCCACGGCAATGACCGCGGGCACAAACCATCCCGCAACCTGATCGGCGAGCCGTTGGATCGGCGCGCGCGAGCGCTGCGCATCCGCCACCATCTTGACGATCTGGGACAGCAGCGTGTCGCGGCCGACTTTCTCCGCGCGCATCACGAACCCGCCCGATTGGTTCAGCGTGCCGGCAATCACCTTTGCCCCGGTCTCCTTGGTGACGGGCATGGATTCGCCTGTTACCAGCGATTCATCGAGCGAGGAGCGGCCTTCGAGGATGACGCCGTCGACCGGCACTTTTTCTCCGGGCCGGACGCGCAACATTTCCCCGACCGCGAGGCTGTCGATTTCGACTTCATGGTCGGCGCCGTCCTCGCTGATGCGGCGCGCGGTCTTCGGCGCCAACTGGAGCAAGGCCTTGATGGCGCCCGACGTCGCCTCGCGGGCGCGCAGCTCCAGCACCTGGCCGAGCAGGACGAGCACGGTGATGACGGCCGCAGACTCGAAATAGACCGCGACTGCGCCGCCATGACCGCGGAAGGCGGCCGGGAAAATTTGCGGCGCGATGGTGCCGACCAGGCTGTAGAGATAGGCGACCCCGGTGCCGACAGCGATCAGCGTGAACATGTTGAGATTGCGCGTCAGCAGCGACTGCCAGCCGCGCACAAAGAAGGGCCAGCCGGCCCAAATCACGACCGGCGTGGCGAACGCGAGTTGAATCCAGTTTGACAGCGCCGGGTCGACGAGGCTGTGACCGCCGGCGAGATGCCCACCCATCTCCAGCACCACCGGCGGAACGGATAGCACGAGGCCGATCCAGAAGCGCCGCGTCATGTCGGCGACTTCTGGGTTGGGCGGCGCATCGAGGCTCGCAACCTCCGGCTCCAGCGCCATGCCGCAGATCGGGCAACTTCCGGGCCCGACCTTCCGGATCTCGGGATGCATCGGGCAGGTGTAGATCGTGCCGTCGTCGGCGCCTTGAGGGACGGGCTTCGCCGATGATTTCTCGAGATACTTCTTCGGATCGGCGGCGAATTTGGTTTTGCAGCCCGCCGAGCAGAAGTGAAAGGTTTTCTCCTGGTGGTCGAAGCGATGCTTGCTGGTCGCGGGATCGACCGTCATTCCGCAGACGGGGTCGAGCACCTTGGCAACGGCGTGGTGATCCTGATGGCTGTGGTGCCCGTGATCGGTGTGGGCGTGATGATCGTGGCCATTGCAACACGATTTGGAGGTTGCGCCGTCCGGATTGGCCTTTGTGTCCGGGGTTTTGCTTTCCGGATTCTTGTCGTGGTGGTTCATCGCGAATGCAGTCCCTTGCAACCTATACCCTGTAGGGGTATATAGGCCGCATGAGAAAAGACATCAAGGCATCCTGTCAAAAACGTCTGAGCCGCATCGAGGGCCAGGTCCGCGGCCTGTCCAGGATGGTGGACGAGGACCGCTACTGCATCGATATCGTGACGCAGATATCGGCGGTGCGCGCCGCGCTCCGGCGCGTCGAGGAAGAGGTGTTGAAGGATCACGTCTCGCATTGCGTCGAACACGCGATTGCGAGCGGCGACAAATCGGATCAGCGCCAGAAGATATCGGAGCTGATGGCGGTCATCGGCCGGTCTGACCGATAAAACGCGATCTGTCACCGCCGGCGGCGTGCAATCGCACCGGCAACGGTCTGCATGGTAATTCCCAAGACCCAGCCGAGCATGATCATCCAGGTCCAGGCGAGGTGCGGATCGTGACGGAGCACGATCACGCAGACGGAGGCAAAGGCTGCGCCCGCGGCGAGGAACGTGCCGACCGCGCTGAGCAATTCCGGCGCGTCGATCTTGCCATCCCAATGCCCGTCCGTCGGCTTGCCATCGGTGTCGAAGGGACGTTGCGGGGTGTCGATGCCCAGATAGAATCCGACGGCGCCGCCGAGCATCATCAAAAGCAGGAAAGCCTGCGACGTGAACTGCGGGATGCTGGTACCGACGAGTGCGGCCACAAACAATCCGCTTGCAGCACCGGCCATCGCAAGGCCAAGGCGCTCCAGGACGTGCGCGGTCTTTCTGACGCGGGTTTGCATGGGGGCTCCCGCAGACTGTGAGCAGGGAAGGTTAGGACGTTTTGGCGCCGGTTGAAAGACGTCTACAAGTTGAAAGACGTCTACAAGGCGACGTGATACGCGCCGACGGATTCGTGTAAGCGGTGGCTACGGATAAGCGTGATGCAGCCAGCCCCGGTGAGGCCGCGCCACCGTCCTGCGAAACGCTTGCTAGTTCTTGGCGCGGATAAAGCCTGCAAGCCTGCCCTTCTGGGTCTCGCACCAGGTTGTCATGCCGATGCGCCGCTGGTCGAGGTCCGTCGTCCTCGTCGCGATGGCGACCTCCTGCAAGAGCAGGTCATCCGGGCGCTCACCCATTTTTCCGCCGGTATGCACGTACGCAATGGCCTTTCGGACTTGCTCGGTGGTGCCCTCCGGCTGCTGCATCTCCTGAGCCTTCTGCACCAGATCCTGATAGACGACATCCGTGCCGGGACATTCCACCTTGGCCGCAAACGCCTGCAGCATCATCGTCACATATTCGGAGCGAGGGCCGGCATGCGCCGCCGTCGCAACGAGAACCAAACCAACAAGCAACGCAGCACCGCGCATCATGACCTCTCCCTGACACTTTTCCTTAGGCTTTTACGGTTTTGGGTTTTCCGGTTTCGGGAAGGCTAGCGCCGACGGCAGCCCGGCACAACCTTCGAAAAGCGTCGGGCGCATCAAAGCGCCGTCAGTTCGCCCTTTGCCCAGATCTCGCGCAACTTGAACTTCTGGATCTTGCCGGAGCCCGTCAGCGGAAACGCTTCGACCACGAACCAGTGTTTTGGCGTCTTGTGCGGGGCCAGCGAGGCTCGCATGTAGGCTGACAGCTCCTCCTTGTCGATCACGGCACCTTGCGCCGGGCGGATGAAGGCGGCGACTTCCTCGCCCCATTTTTCGTGTGGCAGTCCGACCACGGCGACCTCGCTGATCTTGGGATGGCGGAACAACAGTTCCTCGAGTTCGCGCGGATAGATGTTCTCGCCGCCGCGGATGATCATGTCCTTGAGCCGGCCCTCGACGGTACAGTAGCCGCGGGCGTCCATCGCGCAGAGGTCGCCGGTATGCAGCCAGCCATCGGCGTCGATGGAAGCGGCCGTGGCGTCCGGCATCTCGAAATAGCCGAGCATGACGTGGTAGCCGCGCGTGCAGAACTCGCCGATCTCGCCGATCGGCACGGTCTTGCCGGTGTCGGGATTGACGATCTTGTTCTCCATGTTCGGCAGCGGCAGGCCGATGGTGCCGGCCTTGTCCTCGATGGTGTCCGACGTCTTGGTCATCGCCGCCACCGGCGAACATTCGGTCTGGCCGAACACGATGGTGAAGGGCGCGCCGAGTTCCTTTTCGAACCGCGTCACCAGTGCGGCCGGCACGGTCGAACCGCCCGAGCAGATCGCCTTGACCGACGACAGGTCTGTCGTGGCGAAGGAGGGATGCTCCAGCATCGCCACCAGCATGGTGGGAACGCCGACCATGGCGTTGCCGCGATAGGTCGCAAACATTTCCAGCACGAGGCCCGGCTCGAACGCTTCGATCAGCACCTGGGTTGCCGCGCGCGACACCGCGCCGAGCACGCAGCAAACGCATCCGCCGGTGTGGAACAGCGGCATCGTGGTGATGAAGACGTCGCCGGGCTCGACCCCCATCTGTACGGCGGTATCGGCGCCGTTATTGGCAAGCCCGCGGTGATGCAGCAGCGCGCCTTTCGGAAACCCTGTTGTGCCCGACGTGTACTGGATCATGACCGGATCGCTCGGCTTGACGTCCGGCAGCGCGATACCCTGGTCGTCGCCGGTGGCGATGAAGGAAGCCCAGTCGTCGAACGAGATGATCTCGCGCAATTCCGGGCAGCGGGCTGAGACTTCCCGCACGGTGTCCAGCATCGGATTGCCGCGGAACGCCGGCACCACGAAGACGCCGGCCGCGCGGGACTGCTTCAGTACATATTCGACCTCGTTGGCTCGAAAACCCGGGTTGACGGTGACCAGCACCATCCCGGCCATCGCTGCGCCGAACTCCATCATCACCCATTCCGGCAAATTATACGCCCAGACGGCGACCCGCTCGCCCGGCTTGAAGCGGCGGAGCAGGGCGCGCGCGGTGCGCTGGGCTTCGGTATGAAGCTCCGCATACGTCCACTGGCGGCGCGCCGCGGGGTCAGGGACACCCGCAATCAGCGCGAGCCGGTCCGGCGCCGACCGCGCGGCCTGCTCCAGCAACCGGCCGAGCGTGACGTCGCGGACGGTGGTGGAAACACCCGCGACGTGAGATTCCTTCAAGGCCATTGTCTCTCCCATGGGGTCTTTGCCGGTATGATGCCGATTTGCGGCAATTGACCCGACTATGGCATCCGCCGCTTGTGTTTTGCAGCGGGTTCCGAAAGAAATTGTGGTTCTTGCCGGTTGATACGGTTCGTTGCGCTGGGCGTATTGGCGCAGACCGGTGCGCCGACTTATGCTTGATCGCGATACCGTCTGGGAGAACGCCATGAGCCTGCTCGGCAATCCATTCGATCCCGCACGCGAGGCGGCGCTGGTGACCGGCGCCGGCAATGGCATTGGCCGGGCCATCGCGCAGGCGCTGGCCGGCGAGGGCGTGCGGACCGTATTCGCCGATATCAGCGCGGAGCGGGTCGCGGCCGCGATCAAGGCTTCGCCGCGGCCCGAACTGGCCGTGCCGTGGGTCGGCGATATCGCCAGCGCCGCCGCGCGAGAAACGCTGCTGACGGACGCGCAATCCGCCGTCGGGCGGGTGACCCATTTCGTGCACAGCGCCTCGCCGCCGCGGCGGGAGGCCGATAATGCCATGGCCGTCAGCACCGAGACCTGGGCGCAGATGCATGCGGTCAATCTCGAGGCCGGCTTTCACCTTTCGCGCGAACTGGCGCGAAAGCTGATCGCGGCGAAACAGCCTGGCTCGTTCCTGCTGCTGACCTCGCTGCATTCAGGCACGCCGCGCAATCTGCCGCATTATTCGACCGCCAAGGCCGGGATGGCGATGCTGGTGAAGGAACTCGCGAAAACGTTCGGCCGCTACGGCATCCGCGTCAACGCGCTGGTGCCCGGCGCGATTGCCGCCGGCGGTTTTGTTGCCGATCCGTCACTGGCAAAACACATTCCGCTCGGCCGTCTCGGGGAGGCCAGCGACCTCGCGCCGCTGGCGCTGGCGGTGCTCTCGAACCGGCTATCGGCCTATGTCACGGGCTCGACGATCACAATCGATGGCGGCTTGTCGCTAACCAACTGGTTTGAACCGCCGGAGCTCGGGGAAATGTGAGGCGGAACCTCGATGGGGGTGCCCGGCGTGGAACGAGCGGGCCGGTTCGGCGGTTCTCACAACAGGCCGCAGCCTGCAGGGGAACCGGTTCCTGCGGCGCCAACCTCAGGGAGCGCGACATGACATCCGAGATGCAAATCCACACCATCGCGCGGCAGATGCTTGAAAAGCACGGCCCGGCGGCGATTGCCCAGGCAGCGCAGAACGCGGTCGCCTGTGAGCGCAAGGGAGAGAAAGAGGAAGCCAGTGAATGGCGCCATATCGAAGACGCCATGAAAATGATGCGGGGGCCGCATCAGAGCTGAAGGTCGCCCCGGCGTCCGGTCCGGAGGACGACGGCAGTGAACCCTTTTCCATCCGCCGCGACCAAAGGGCATGGAAAATATACCTCAATACATCGGCGTGACGCTGATACTCGGCGTCTTTGTCTGGGGCATGATCGGCTTCTATGCGGCCTGTCGATGCCCAGGAACGAGCATCGTCTGGATCGCTCGGGCGATACCTGGACTTGGTTGAGCTGAGCCAGCCCGATAGCGAACCCCCGGCGGCCGTGTTAGCCTGCCGCCGCCATGCCCCATCGCATTCTCGTATTCTACGGCTCCTATCGCTCCGACCGCATGGGCATCCGCCTGGCGCAGTTCGTCGTTGAGGGCCTGTGCGGCCGCGGCGACGATGTCGAACTGATCGACGCCAAGGCGGTAGGCCTGCCGATGCTGGACCGGATGTACAAGGAGCATCCGAAAGGCCAGGCACCGGCAGTGCTCGAAGAACTCGCGGGAAAAATCCGCGGTGCCGATGGCTTTGTCTTCATCACCGGCGAATACAATTGGGGCATGCAGCCCGGCCTGAAAAACCTCACCGACCATTTTCTCGAAGAGTGGTTCTGGCGCCCGGCCGCCATCGCCAGCTATTCGGCCGGCCGTCTCTCCGGTGCGCGCGCCGCGACCGCCTGGCACGGCACGCTCTCGGAGATGGGCATGGTTGTGATCTCTTCCACGATCGGGGTCGGGCCGATCGCGCAAACCCTCTCAGACGACGGCAAGCCGACCGGCGAGGCCGGCAAGGCGCTGGAGCGGGCGTTCCCCCGCTTTGCGGATGATCTGGCGTGGTGGGTGGAAGCGGCCAAGGCGCAGCGGGCGAAGAAGGCGCCTCCGTACTGAGCGGCTAAATCAGATTGCAGCAGCGGCTGCCGCGCCATGCTTGGCGTACCATTTCGGCCCCGGGCCGCGCATGTAATGCCGCTCGGGCCGGTAACCGTCGAATGCGCGGTCGATCAGCCGATGCCAGCCCGTGACGATCCGGTCGAGGCGGCGGAACAGCGGCAGGGCGATTTGCGCGGTGCTCATGACACCCTCAATTCGGCTTGCCGAGAACCGACGAGAAGGAGACTTCGAAGATCTCATCGTCGAAATCGTCGCTGACATGCACGACCCAGTCGCGCCAGTCTTCCGCGCTTTGTTCCATGATCAGCGATCGCACCACGCAGGCGGCGCGGTCGCGCGCCTCGGCGAGGTTGCTCACCACCGCGCCGAACTGATCGACGCGAACTTCGCGGGAGCTGGAGCAGTGGAAATAGACCTGGGCCATTTTCGGTCTCCTTCACAAAGCGAATCGAATCTGCGGTTCAAAAATAGCAGCGGCGGATTCCGCTGGATATTCCGGTAGATCCCCGACGGGGAATTACGGGGATGTCCCGCAACGTGACACCAAACCTACCGGGACGAATCGCGCCCTTCCGTGATTCACATCACGCTGATTCTGTTAACGTTCGATTAACCAAACTCACGCAGGATTTCCGACATAGGATCGCAGCGGAACCGGATTCGAGCCGGCAGTTGCAAGAGAGGCCGGTGGCGTAACGCCCGCCGGCCTTTTCTCTTGGTGGCTCGTGATTGACTTCCGGTTCGAGCTTCAAACAAGCGTGATTGCTAATCCCCTCCAGGATGCGGCGATCACGCTCACGTCAGGGATGACGTAGGCATAGGGGAGTTCGTGATGGCTTACGCGCGCGCGTTGCGCGCAAAGGTCATGCTGATCTCGGAGCGCGTCTTGCTGACGTTGGAGAGGATCTCGCCCATCAGCTTCAGGTTGGTCATCATCTCCTGGATCAGGAAGCCACCCGCCACGAGTTCGAGCTGTTCGGGGGCAAGCTGCTGCACCTTTGTATCGTGATCGCACGTCATGGCGTTCTCCTTGCGGGTTGACGTAGGGGATTGCATCCACGCGCGGCAGCCTCGTCCAGAAACACGGGCTCGGCCGTGATCCCGATCACGTTGTGGGAAAATCGCCTTGGCCTTTCGCCTTCGCCCGTTGGCGCTACGCCGGGACCGGTCGCTCGCAATGACGATTTTTTGACGTCAGGAGTGCTTCGCAAGGGATCGCTTAGCGGGTGTTCCCGTCGCCTTCTTTCAGGTAGAATCGACGCATGAGCGAAACCGAGACCTTGTTTGCCGCGCTGCGCCAGTCGGCCGACGAAACCATCGTGGACGTGATCGAGCGCATGGTGCGGGACGCCCCGGACCATGCCTTGAACAAGATGAACGCGTTGGAGATCGCAACCAAACAGGGCCTTGACGAGGAGCGGGTCATCGCAACACTCCTGAATGCGGTCGGGCTCGGCATGTTCGAGATGACATGGAACGTGATGTGCCCGAGTTGCGCCGGGGTGCTTTCCGCCAACAGGAGCCTGAAGACGCTCAACAGTGCGCAGTACAATTGCGCGTTCTGCGCCGCGGGTTATGAGACGACGCTCGACAATCTGGTCGAGGTGACCTTCACGGTAAGCCCGCGCGTTCGGAAGATCGCGGCCCATAGCCCTGACGAATTGTCGGCGGCTGAATATTATCGCCAAATATTCTGGAGTTCGGCCATCGATCTTCCCGGCGATGTCGAGAAGCTGCTGGGTGAGGTCACACTCGAAATGGTCGACTTGCCGCCGGGCGAAAGGGCCATCCTTTCCCTGCACGCGCCGGAGGGCACCTTGATCGTGTTCGATCCCGTGACGCATGCGGCGCAGTTCATCGAGGTCAAGGGCGAGGAGACCGGCGAGCGCCAGAATCTGTCCGTGATGTTCAACAAGGTCCAGGTTCCCGTCGACACCGTTGCCTTGCGCCCCGGACCGCTGCGGCTGGCGCTGGAAAACCGTACCGACGGCCGCGTGTTGCCGGCGGTATGGGTGGCGAACGCGGCGCTGGACGCCATCCTGACGCGACGCAAGCCCGTGCTCTCCGCAACGCGTCTCCTCACCAACCAGACTTTTCGCGATATCTACCGGACCGACACGCTCGCGATCGGCCAGAGGCTCAAGATCCTGAGCCTGACGTTCCTGTTCAGCGATCTCAGGGGCTCCACCGAACTCTACGAGCGCGTCGGCGACCTCACGGCCTTCGATCTCGTCAACGAGCATTTCCGCCTGCTGCAGGAGATCATCGCGTCCGAACGGGGCGCCGTCGTCAAAACCATTGGCGATGCCGTGATGGCGACCTTCGAGACACCGGACCGTGCCATTGCCGCCGCGATCCGCATGCGCGAGGCGATGAGCGATCTTGGCGCCGAGCGGCAGCATCAGAGCCTGAGCTTGAAGATGGGCATCCATGAAGGATCGTGCCTTGCGGTGACGCTGAACGCCCAGCAGGACTATTTCGGCCAGACGGTGAATATCGCTTCGCGCGTTCAGGGCCTTGCGGCGTCACGCTCGATCGTGGTGACGGAGCAGGTGGTGGAGAACGCCAAGGCCCGGTCTTTGCTTGAGACAAAGGGGCTGAAGCCAACACCCAGAAGCGTGGCCCTGAGCGGCATCGCGGACAAGGTGTCGGTCTACGAGATATCCTGAGCCGGCCATTGCGTGTGAACTGTGGAACCGCGACCGGGCAAGTTCCCTTAGCTGCCGGTGCGAGATCTGCTCCAGGCATCTTTAGCGTGTTGCCGCGATTTGCTATTGTTGCGGTGCAACCGAGCCTAGATTCGCATATTTTACCGAGGGTTTTACCAATGACCGCTATCAAGTCAGGCGATCTCGTGGTGCTCAAATCCGGCGGGCCGACAATGACCGTCGATACGGTCAACACGGATATTTTCGACGACAACAAAATCACCGGTGTGCTTTGCGTATGGTTCGTTGGGGACAACCTCCAGCGCGTGAGGTTCGATCATGGCGCTATCGAGCCTGTACAATTGAAGTCAGCGCAATTGGAGAAAGCCCTTCCCGATGATGCGCCTTCGCAGGAAGCGAGCGTTGATTACAAAGCGGTCCTTGAAGAGATGGTTGATGCCTTGAACCTCCCGGCGGAGGAGGCGAAGGCAGCTTCTAGCGCTGTCCCCGGAAAATCGAAGCGCGCGAGGGCTCCCAAGCAAAGCGAAATTGTTCGACACAACTAACTGACGACGTCCGGTTCACCGGGCAAAAGCCGGCAACCAGCCGCCCTGCGCTGTGGCCCAATCACCACACTGCAACGGAATTGCGCTGGCGGACCGGGCCTGACTTGTTCCGGCCCCGGTTCCGCCCCGATTGGATTCGGAACATTGGGCGTGGTGGTTTTCGGCTTGGGCTGGGGCGCAAGTTGGGGATTGCAACATGTCCATCGAGCGCGCTGGTATTTCGTACGTCGACATCGGAACCGACCGCACGCTGCGCTGGGCGCATTCGCCGGCCGCAGGGAAAATAATTCGGCTGCTTGCCGTTGCCGTAGCAGCGGCGTCGCTTGCGGCCTGTCAGACTTCGGCCGTCAGTCAGAAATCCGAATTGCGCGCCAGCCGGGTAGCCTCGCTCGACAACGAACGGGCGACGTCCCCCATGATCAAGCGGCGCGTGGCAGCGACCAGAAGGTATACAAGGTTGGCCGCGCGCAGGAATGGCGGCGAACCCAAGACGACGGCCTCGCATGGCGTGGCGAGCTTCTACACCGAGGGCACCAAGACGGCGAGCGGCGAACGGTTCAACACGATGGACATGACCGCGGCGCATCCGACTTTGCCTTTTGGCACCAAGCTACGCGTGACCGATGTCGCGAGCGGCAAGTCGGTGACCGTGCGGGTCAATGACCGCGGTCCCTACGTTCCGGGGCGCGTCGTGGACGTCTCCTATTCAGCGGCGGACGCGCTGGGAATGGTCGGAAAGGGCCTCACCAACGTCAAACTCGATGTGGTTCAGTAGCCGACAGGGACAGGCCGAATTGCGCGTCAATCGAGCAGCAGGCGGCCGACAGGCTCAACGCCGCCGGCGTTTCCGCCGCGGACCACGACGATCTCGCCGCTTGCCGGCGAGATATCGGTGAGGGCCAGAATGTTCGCACCGTGCGTCACGACCAGCAGGTTTCCGCGCCCGGTCCATTTGCCGATCATCGCGCGCGCACCGGTAGTCAAAGCCTCCGTCTGATCGCGCAGCACCACCACATTGCCGAACGTCGGCGCGGCTTCGACCGGACCCAGTTCCAGCAGCGTTGCCGTGTCCATGCAGCGGCACCACGGCGAGGCCAGGATTTTTTCGACCGCGATCCCCTCCGACTTGAGCCGCGCGCCGATCCTTTTGGCGTCGGCGCGGCCCTTGGCGCTGAGATTGCGCTGGGTGGTGCAGTCATCGACCCGGAAGCCCGGCGGATCGCCGACGCCCCCCGGCGCATCGGCATGGCGCATCAGCGCGACATGCCCGCCCGCGCGCAGGGCTGACCAGGCGGCCTCGTCGGCGCGCGCGGTCTCCGCCGCGGCGGCAAGGCCGAGGACGAGGGCGACGATAGCGAAACCGTTGCGACGCATAGCGGCGACCCCTTTCAGAAAATGTACGTCAAAGATAAGCGATCAGACGCCCGGCGCAGACGGCGCCGAGCCACAGCAGCAGCGACACCAGCGCGGTAACCTTGGCGCCGGCGGGGGCTTCACCGTGCCAGAGCGCCACGCGCCGCCACGGGCCGGCATGGGCGATCACGACGTTGACCAAGGCGGCGGCGATCAGCAACAGCTTGGCCTGGAACGCCGGGTTGCGTACCACGTGCGATGCGTCGGCGCTGAACAACAGGAAGCCCATGCTGATCGCCAGCAGAAAACCGATGCACGACAAGGGCAGCAGCAAGTTCGCCATCGGCGCGATCGGGATTGCGCGCCCCCATCCGAGCAGCCGCAAATCGAGTGCGAGGATCGATCCCACCAGCACGACGAAGCCGAGTATATGCAGGATTTCGACCGCGGGATAAAGCGCGGGCGACGAGCGCATCAGATGACCCAGCGCGCTTTCCTGCAAGGCCAGGAAGATCGACGCGGCGGGTTGCTGTTCCACGCGGGCTATCGCAGTTCGATGCGCTTGCCGTCGAGAATGACGTATTCGATGCGCGCTTCGTCCGGCTTGCTGGTGTGGGGATAGCCGAACACGGTGCAGGTCTTGCCGGGCGCGATGAGGTCCGCGGTGATGCCGCGCGCCTGCATGCGCGAAGGCGGCGCCAGCACAAAGTGCCAATGCTTGCCATCGACCACCATCTCGATCTCGCAATGCGGGTTCTCGAAGGTCGATTTCAGGATCTTGCCGGTGACGGTGAACGATTTCGAGGTGTCGTATCCGCCCCAGCCGTGATGGGCAGCCGCAGTGCCTGGCGCAACGGCAGCCGCCAGCGAGAGGAACAGGCGTCGGGAGATTGTTGTCATGACGGCCTCTGCACGATGAAGGACAACACCGATCCGTTGCCGGATTCATAACGCGTTTTGCGTTACCATTCAAACGATCCACCATGCACGTCGCGATAGGCGTCCAAGGGGGCAACGATTGAGCCCGTCAAAAGTTCTATACGGGATGTTCGAGGAGTGCCGTCCGGTTCATTGCCGCGGCAGTGCGGCCAAGGCGACAAGGAGATACCGGCGGTGCGCAGGATTGAGGGTCAAAGTTTTCTGTTGTTGCTGCTCGTGGTCAGCGTCGCGTTTGGCTGGATTCTGAAGCCATTTTACGGCGCAATTCTCTGGGCCACCGTCGCAGCGGTGATTTTCGCGCCGCTCAACCGGAAACTGGTGGCGAGAACGGGCGGGCGCTCCGGGATCGCCGCCCTGGTGACGGTCCTGATCATCATCGCCATGGTCATTTTACCCCTGGCCATGATCGCGGCCTCCCTGACACAGGAAGCTTCCAGCCTTTACGCCAAGGTCCAGTCCGGCGAGTACGACTTTGCGCGCTACGTTCAGCGGATATTCGATGCCCTACCGGCCTGGGCAACAGGTCTGCTTGATCGCTTCAACCTGAACAATCTCCCGGCGGTTCGCGACTGGCTGGCATCCGGTGCGGTGAAGGGTGGACAGGTCCTCGCGCCGCAGGCGCTGAGCATCGGTCTGAACACTTTCGACTTCATGATTGGCCTTGGCATCATGCTGTACCTTCTGTTTTTCCTGTTGCGCGACGGCAAGGCGCTGGCTGAACGGATCAAGCAGATCGTTCCACTCCGCACCGATCAAAAAGCGGCACTCTTCGGCAGATTTGCCGATGTCGTCCGCGCCACGGTGAAAGGCGGCATTCTGGTTGCCATTGCCCAGGGCACGCTTGGCGGGTTGGCGTTCTGGTTCCTGGGGATTCACGCGCCGTTGTTGTGGGCGGTGTTGATGGCTTTCCTGTCCCTCCTGCCGGCCATCGGATCCGGACTGGTCTGGGTGCCCGTTGCAATTTACCTGTTGGCTAGCGGCGCCGTGTGGCAGGGCGTTGCCCTGATCGTGTACGGGGTGCTCGTCATTGGACTGGTGGACAATCTGCTCCGTCCATTCCTGATCGGGAAAGACGCCAAGCTGCCAGACTATGTCGTGCTGATTTCCACGCTGGGCGGCATTGAAGTGTTCGGCTTGAATGGCTTTGTGATCGGCCCGGTGATTGCAGCGATGTTCATAGTGACCTGGGAAAGTTTCTCCGCCGCCCGGCAGGGCAACGACGCCGGGGCTACGGGCTAGCTCGCCAAATCGGCCGCTGCGAAAAATCGATCGCGGGGCGATATGACGTTACGGGAACGCTACGTCCGTCTCCCGGACAATTCCTTGCCGCGCTCCGCCAGCTTCACCATCACCTGGAGCGCCTGATTGGTCGGCGTGGGAATGCCGAGTTCAGCGCCCTTGCGCACCACATAGCCGTTGAGAAAGTCGATCTCGCTGGGCTTGCCGCGCGCCAGATCCTGCGCGGTGGAGGACATCTGGTTCGGCATGTTGGCGGGAATCTCCATGATGTGCCCGGTGATGTCGTCGGGGATCGCGACCCCGCTGGCGCGGGCGACCGCGATCGCCTCCTGCACCGCGCGGGCGACGACATCGCTGACGCCATCGACTTCCAGCATCGGTCCATAGGAAATGCCGGCCACGGCGGACAGCGCGTTGAAGGCGCAGTTGATGATCAGCTTGCTCCACAGCGTGACTTCGATGTCGTCCGATATCGTAATGCCGACACCGGCGGCTCGCAGCGTTTGCGCCAGCGCTTCGCTGGCGGCCGAGGCGCCGATCGCAAGGTCGCCGCCGCCGTGATGCCTGACATGGCCGGGCCCGGCCATCTCGCTGCCGACATAGACGACGACGGGAATGACGGCGTGGCCGATGATAGCGGCGAGGCGCGGCGCGTTGTCGACGCCGTTCTGCAGGCTGAGCACGGAGGTTTCCGGCCGCACGCGTCCAGCCAGCGACCGCCCGGCCTGCTCGGTATCGGCCGACTTGACGCACACCAGCACCAGATCCGGCGAGGCGAGGGCGCCAGCGTCGGTTGCGGCTTTGGCGGGCAGATGTCCCTTGAACGTCCTGGTGTCGAGCAGAAGGCCGTTTGCGTTGATGGCATCGACATGCGGCTGCCGGCCGATGAACGTTACCTCATGTCCGGCCCGCAGCAGCAATCCTCCATAGTAGCAACCGACCGCTCCGGCGCCGACGACCGCGATTTGCATGCTGTTCCTAGCCCTTGAAGGTGGGCTGGGGTGGATGCACGTAATCCTTAAAACTGTCAAAGCCCTTCCACGCCGGCTCGGGCGCCTCATATCCGGCGCGCGGCGCGTAAACCGAGGGATCGTTGAGCTGCATGTCCGGGATGTAGCGCGGACAATTCGGAAAGATCACGCGCGCGGCGACGCGGACGATCAGCTGCGCGCCGACGGTGCTGGCGAGAAGCGGATCTTCGCGGCTGACGGTTGCCGTACCGTTGACACGCAGGCGCTGCGGCCTGCCATGCATGGCAATGAACAACAGGCCGACATCGGCGTTCACCAGAATATTGCCGAGGCTCTTGAACATGCCATTGCCGTCGTAATCGGGGAAGGCGAGCTCGGACGGCCCGGTGACGGTCACGAAGCCCGGCATGCCGCCCTTGAACGAGCAATCGGGCCGGCCCTCGGCATCGGCGGTCGCCAGGAAGAAGTACGGCTGGTTCTCGATGAACACCCGGTCGTCAGGTGTGAATTCCTCGCGGGAAAATTCCTCCAGACGGTCGGAAATCCGGCGGCTGTCGAACTGATCCTGCAGCCGGCGATTGCCCTCGTGAAACATGACGGTATCGGTCATCGCTTGCCTCGTCGGTCACAGGGGGGCCGTGCAGGTGCTTACAGCAGCTTTGCCAGCACCGCGACCAGCTCGGCCTGCCGGTGCACGCCGGTCTTGGCGAAGATGCTCTTGAGCTGGCTCCGCGCGGTCTCCTTTCCGATCCCGAATTGATCGGCGACGTTTTCCAGGGACTCGCCGCGCGACAGCTGCGTCGCGAGCCTGGCTTCCGCCTGGGTCAGGCGAAACACCGTACGCAAGTTCGTTTCCGGCGTTGGAGATCGGCTATCGGGATCGATCAGAATGACCATGGCCTGGCAATCAGCCAGTGCATTGGCGGTCGAACTGGAAAGTCGCGCCGGGTACGCAAGCAGCGGCCGGCCGGTCGCACGAGGCAATGCGACCGGCGCGGAAAGGCCACCGGTCGGACGCCACAGCAGATTGTGCAGGGCGCGGTTCAAGGCCGTCGTCGCCCGCGCATCCTTGGCGGTCAGCTGGCCCTGTACGATCCTGACATCATCGACCAGAAGACGCTCGGCCGACGCATTGGCCTTCAATACGTTGCCATGGCGGTTGATCAGGACCACCGCCGTGCCGCTCATTTCAAAAGCTTCCAGCGCGCCTGACGCGGCCGACGCGCTGAGCGCGCGGGCGATCGCGGCGCCGGTCGAAAGCCGACTCGATATGCGCGCCAACTCGTCCTTCTCGTCGGCCGAAAACGGTCCCTGATCGATCGTTCGCTGCAGCGCCACCGCCCACAGGTCGTCGCCGCAGGCGACCTTGACGCCGGCGTACCAGCGCAGCCGGTGCGGTCCGAGGAACTCCTGGTAATAGGGATGTTTGGCGATCTCATCGGCGCTGTGGCCGTCGAAATCGTCAGCGACCCCGCGCTGCGTCAGGGTCGGGACGGTGCGCATTCGCTCGTCCTGCGAGTGCCAACCATCCCGGAAATAGTCTTCCATCACTCTGGAAACACTTTCCGTATAGGGAACATTCGGGAGGGCATCGCCCGACAGTGGCAGCATGACGGCGCCAAAGCTCCCGGTGGCCGCGGCCACGGAAGTAAGCGCCTGGACCCAGCGCGCGGGATCAAGGCCAGCCTCGGCAAATTCCTGTTCGGCGGGGCCGAAATTCCACGCTGGCAAGGGTTCTCCCGATCGCAAGCTAGAATCTGAAGCTGCTCAGAAATTACGCCGGGGTCGCTGGGAAGGCAACAACCAGCCCGATTTTCCGGCGCTAACCTTGCCCGTTACGCGCTACCCAGGATTTCCGACAGTGCCGACAACAACCGGTCGGTTTGCCCGTCGGTACCGACCGTGATCCGCAGATAGTCGGATATCCGGGGCGCGGCAAAATGGCGGACGATCACCGCACGCTGGCGCAGCGCTGCAGCCAGCGCCGCGCCCTGATGCGCCGGATGGCGTGCGAACAGGAAGTTGGCGGAGGACGGCAGCACCTCGAAGCCAAGCCGGGCCAGGCCGTGGGAAAGCCGCTTGCGGCCTTCGATCACGCTGGCGCGGCTCTGCTGAAACCAGGCTTCGTCTTCCAATGCGGCGATGGCGCCGGCCTGGGCGGGGCGGCCGAGCGGATAGGAGTTGAAGCTGTCCTTTACACGCGTCAGCGCTTCGATCAGACCGGCGTCGCCGATCGCATAGCCGACGCGCAAGCCGGCGAGCGCCCGCGACTTCGACATGGTTTGCACGACCAGCAGGTTCGGGTGCGAGGCGACCAGTGGGATCGCGGTCTCGGCGCCGAAATCGACATAGGCCTCGTCGATGACAACGGGCGCATCGGGGTGTTGCTGCAGCAGGGAAGCGATCTCGGCCCGCGACAGCGCCACCCCGGTCGGCGCATTTGGATTGGGCACGATGATCGCGCCGGCGGGGCGGCGATAATCGGCGAGCCGGATCCGCATGGCCTCATCGAGCGGCACGGCCTCATAGGCGATGCCGAACAGGCGGCAATAGACCGGATAGAAGCTGTAGGTGATGTCGGGGAATAGCAACGGCGCATCGTGCTTGAGGAGGGCAGCGAAGGCGTGGGCCAGCACCTCGTCCGAGCCGTTGCCGACGAACACCTGCTCGGGGCGCACCTGGTGGTAGGTGGCGAGGGCCGCGCACAGCGCTGACGCCTGCGGATCCGGATAGAGGCGCAAGCTATCGGCGGCCTCGCCACGGATGGCTTCCAGCACGCGCGGGGAAGGGCCCAGCGGGCTTTCATTGGTGTTGAGCTTGACCAGATCCGCGATGCGGGGCTGTTCGCCCGGCACATAGGGTTTCAGGTCGTGCGTCAGGCGGCTCCAGAAACGGCTCATGTCTTCTCCAGCGGGCGTCGTCATTCCGGGTTCGGAATGACACTATCAATTGCGCGCCGCAATGGCATCGAAAACACGTCTCGGGTGGACGCACGAGCCAACGGGCGTAATCCGCCGCTCCGGACAACCCCAGAAGCGGCGGATTACGCTGTCGCTAAGTCAGCCTAAGACTTCTGCCTGTCCATCATCATCCGAATCTCGAGGAGGAGTTCGTACTGCTTCAAACTCACCTGATGGCGTCCACCTGACACGGCGTTGAGTTCCTTGTCGGAGAGCGCATCGATCTTGGCATTCACAGCTTTATCGGCGTTCATGGCATTTCTCCCTGTGGCAGGGGGTGCGCGACCACCGCGTCCCGTTCTGTGATCTGGAGCATGCCGCGCGGCGAACGCCAGTTCCGTGACTCACATCACGCCTGATCGGATGAGGTCTGAACCTGCGATCCGTCGATAACGACCGCCTCGAATAGCCGCTTCGGATTAACGAGCAACTCCGCGCTCTCGACGATCCGCATTTCCTCCGTCCCGCGCGCCGCGGTGCGCTCCAGCACGGCTGATATGGCCGACGCCGCGTGGCCGAGCGCTTCCGGTGTGGCTTTGTTCTGAACGCGCGCGGAAGCGAAGAGCGCGGCGAACAGGTCGCCGGTGCCATTCGGGCTGATGGGCAGTTTCGGCGTGCGCACACGCCAGGCGCTTGTCCGCTCGATGGCGAGGGTCTCGATCTCGCCGTCAGGCGTATCAGACAATTCGGCCGACGTGACGACGACCGTCGATGGACCGCGCGGCATCAGTGCGCGCGCTGCTTCGATCATTTGATCCGATGTGGAGGCCTTCGCCCCGCACAGCCACTCGAACTCGAAATGATTGGGCGTGATGATGTCGGCGAGGCCGCACAGCCGGTCGCGCACCAGCGGCGGGATGTCGGCTTTCACGAACAGGCCGCGGTCGCGATCGCCAAGCACCGGATCGCAGACATAACAGAGGGCCGGGTTGCGGGCCCTGGCGCGTGCGACGAAGTCGGCGACGACCGCGGCAATGTCAGCCGAGCCGAGATAGCCCGACACGATCATCTGACAGGTATCGACCGCCCCGCGCTCCTCGATTCCGAGCAGGAGATCGGCGACCAATTGCGCCTCCAGCACCCGGCCGCGGATGGTTGGATAGCCCGGCCGGTTGCTCAGCAACGTCGTCGGCACCGCAATCACGTCGATGCCGTGCATCTGCATCGGAAACACCGCGGCAGAATTGCCGACATGGCCGTAAGCGACCTGGGACTGGATGGAGATAACGGTCATGAAATCGAATGTAGCCCGGATGGAGCGCAGCGCAATCCAGAATGCTCACTTGTTTCCCTCTCCCCTTGTGGGCGAGGGTGGCTTCGCGAAGCGAAGACGGGTGAGGGGTTCTATCCCCACGATAAAGCCTGCCGTAAGGAGAGAACCCCTCATCCGGCGCTTCGCGCCACCTTCTCCCACAAGGGGAGAAGGGAAGACAACAGATCATCCAACGCTACTAACTCAAAACACAGGCTCGCCGATCGCCACCTCGCTGCGCGGGCCGAGGACGATCACGCTGCCATCAGCGTCCTTTGCGCCGAGGATCAGCAGTTCGGATGTGAAGCCCGCGATGTTCTTCGCACCCAGATTGCAGACGCAGACGACCAGCGAGCCGAGCAGGGCTGCGGGCTCATAGTTCGTGATCTGCGCGCTCGACCACATGATCCTGTCAGCGCCGACGTCGACGCCGACCTTGAAGGAGGGATTGCGCGCGCGGGGGAACGGCTGCATATCCACGACCTTGCCGATCCGGATGTCGAGACGGGCGAAATCGTCGTAGGTGGCCGGGGGTTTCAGAGCGGACATGTCCTGCGTATGGCATATTCGCGATGTCACCGGAAGTGAGTTGCGCAGGCAACCCAGCCGATGGACGTCTCGTGCAAGGCGGCGAGGCGCGGTAGCCGCCATTTTCGTTTCAGCCAAGGCGGCGGACTACGCCTGCGGCTCAATCCGTCCTACTGACTTTTT
Organism: Bradyrhizobium sp. AUGA SZCCT0169; assembly: GCF_018130085.1. Classification (NCBI taxonomy): domain Bacteria; kingdom Pseudomonadati; phylum Pseudomonadota; class Alphaproteobacteria; order Hyphomicrobiales; family Nitrobacteraceae; genus Bradyrhizobium; species Bradyrhizobium sp. AUGA SZCCT0169. The sequence continues at coordinate 308,673 of NZ_JAFCMC010000005.1, forward strand.
TCGATATTTTGATCGATACAGATCCCCGGCGCATGTCGGTGATCCCTGACGATCTGAGAAAGGCACGCCGCTGGACGAAACCCTCATCGGGGTCTGCGGTAATACAGCCATCCTGCAGCTCATCGTCGAGGAATACTCTGACATCATAACCGTCCGCGATGAGCGCCAGATGATTGCGGTAGCCGGGATCGAACATCACAGACGATATACGGCCAAGGAAATGCTGTTGTACAAAGCGGCGGAGTTCAAATGCGTCCGCGGTCATCACACATAGCTCCAACTCGATGCGTGATGCTGGCTGAATAATGCTTTGGCCTCGGATTTGTTCCTCCGGAATCTCTCCCGCTAATCGTCCCCGCGTACGTGTTCGCAGGGACGACAAGCAGCGGGCTACTTGCTCATTAGAGGTTGCACAGGGATCGGTTCTGCGGAAAATTGCAGGCGATCTCGCAACTCGCGATATCTGTCACGGGGCACCTGTAAACAATGACCACCAACATTTCCATCTTCGACGGCCACAACGATGTCCTGCTGCGTCTTTACAAGTCTGAATCCAGCGACGTGGTGTCCGATTTCCTTGATGGCGAAGACGCCGGCCATATCGACCTGAAAAAAGCCAGGGCCGGAGCTTTGGTCGGCGGTCTGTTCGCGATGTACTCGCCATCGCCAGGCAACTTTGCGTCGCTCAGCAAGCAGATGACGGGCGGCCGTTATGCGGTGCCGCTTCCTGATCCACTTCCCATCGAAGAGGCACGGAAATCCGTCGCCGGTGAGCTGGCGATCCTGATGCGGATTGTCAGGGGATCGCAGGGCGCCGTGGCGCTTTGCAAGACGACCGCGGAGATCCATTCGGCGATCGAGCGCGGAGCGCTGGCGGTGGTGCTGCATCTGGAAGGCGCCGAAGCGATCGACGGTGATCTGCATTTTCTGGAGGTGCTGTATGCAGCGGGCCTGCGCTCGCTGGGGCCGGTCTGGAGCCGGAATAACATTTTTGGTCATGGCGTCCCGTTCCAGTTTCCCGGCGGGCCGGATACCGGCGACGGGCTGACCGTATCAGGTGAAAAGCTCGTCAGCGCCTGCAACGAAATGAAGATCCTCGTCGACCTCTCGCACATCACCGAAAAGGGCTTTTGGGATGTCGCGCGGCTTTCCAAGGCGCCGCTGGTCGCGACGCATTCCAACGCGCATGCGTTGTGTCCTTCGCCGAGAAACCTGACCGACCGGCAATTGGCCGCGATCCGCGATTCCGGAGGAATGGTCGGTCTCAACTTCGCGACCTGCTTTCTTCGCCCTGACGGCAGCATGGCCGCCGATACGGATGTCGAACTGATGGTGCGCCAGCTCGACTATCTCATCGACAAGCTCGGCGAGGACCACGTCGGATTTGGATCGGATTTCGACGGCGCGACCGTGCCGGCGAAAATCGGCTCGGCGGCTGGGCTGCCGGTGCTCATCGGGGCTCTCCGGCAAAATGGATACTCCGAACCGCTGTTGAAGAAGCTGGGCTCGACCAATTGGCTCAATCTGCTCGAGCGAACGATTGGCTGAAACCGGCATCGTCGCTCCCGACCACGCCTGCTGCCTGCCGTTCGCGCGATCCTCGGAAAATTCGGGGTACTCCGAAAGGGTAGCTGTTGGTCGCGCAACTTTGCGGACCTGCTTCACGCAAACAGGTCGGCGCCGGCGGGCGTGAACTTCACTTCGGGGGCGGACTGGTGTTTCCAGAGCCAGCCCTTGGCGAACCGCCCCACGATCCGTTATTCGAGATCGGGGTGATAAAATCCCTGTGCAGGGCCGTTGGTCTGGTGGCGCCATCGAACAACACGGTAACGCCCGTGTTGCTATGGCTCACTTCGACAACGATCCCAGTTTGCCCGGCCAGTTCCGGGCATCGAGCGGCACCGAGTTCACTCATCTTAAAACGAGTGCCGGCGACCAATCTGGTGGTTTCCTGATCCATCCCTGAAACTATGCAATGGTGAAAAGGTCTTTCCGGCTAAAATGCAATGATGCCAACTGGTTATAATAATTAATTGCGCGACTCAGGCAGTGACCAATTTAAGTACGTTCCGGGTTCGGTCGCCTGTTCGATATCCGACATTACGGGCGCAGTTACCACTCTTTCCCGGGAATTCGAATGAAGCGAGCGACCTCGAAACCGGGAACGCGGCGCGTGTCCGGCGCCGATTAATATTGGTCGCAGGCTGCGTGCTTTTGGTTCAAAGGGCGGGGCCTCAGCCCGCGCTCCTGACCGATTGCCGCAGGATCGTCTTGAGCTTTTCCGGCGGCATCCAGCGTGCATCGCTGAGATAGATCTCGTGATGCGGCCCCGCAAACGTCATCCCCATCGCAGGCATTGCCCTTGCAATGGCGCAATCCATCGCTTGAGACAGGTAGCGGCGGATTACGCTCCGCGAATCCGCCGTGCAGGCTGCGAATGGTTGGCAAACATGTCGCCAACGTCAAGCGCGACGTGGTGCTGCGCTAGCAGGTGAGGGCGCCTCTCATCCGAGAGGCGGCGCATTCATGCTTGGTCTTTGGGCACGTATTTGCCCGCGATGCATTTGTATCGCTGCAGTTTCCATTGGTGATACGGACCCTTGGCGAGCCATTCGGCAATGCCGATTTGCGCGTTGACCATACAGGCGGTCATGGTGATGCCTGACTGCTCACTGTTGGTGACGACTTTCTCCAGGCATAGCTGGCCGTTGCAGAGAACGGCGACAAGAGTAACGAGCATGGTGTCCTTCGTTGATAGGAAATTCCCGGTCAACTAACTCCATGCAGATTGCATGCCATGATTCTGCATGCGCCGTACGCAGCCAAAGGCTGTCCCGGTAGTACTACGGGCGCGCGAATCCAAACGCCGCAAGCGCGCTACCCGGTGGGAGATTGGCGCAACGGATCCGCGCAAGGCGCGGCTCACCTTACGGTTCTACGGGCTGCGCGGCGACCATGGCCATGACACTGACGATTGCGGTTTTTTGGCTTGCGGCCGCGCCGCGGCTGGCGCCGGCTTTTGCGTCTGGGCGACATTGGCCGGCTGCCGCGGACGCGGCAGTGGTGTTCCGGGCATTACCTTGGGCTCTTCAGGGATCATCTTTGGTTCTTCAGACATCGCCTTTGGCACTTCGGGCATCGCCTTTGGCTCTTCGGGCAGCGTGTTTAACTCTGCCGCGCTGGCGATGATGCGGGCGAGTTGTTGCTGGCTTGCGTTGACGCGTTCGGTCAGCGTCTGGCTTTCGCGCGCCATCTGGATCTGGGCCGCCCTGAGCTGTTCGATGATGCCGTTGTTGCGCGCGATTTCTTCCCGCCCCGCCGCCAATTGGCTTCTGAGATTTTCATTGTCGCGGATCAGTTGGTCTTGCGTCGCCTTGTGCTGTTCGAGTGATTGCCTCACGGCAGCGAGATCGCGCGCCATCGGTTGGAGTTGCTGCTCCAACGCGGCAGACGGGGCAATAGCGACAGGTGCGGCGTTCTTCGGTGCAGCGGCTTCCGGCGCCGCCTGTGCCAGAGCTATCGGAGCTGAGGGGGCTGCCGTCATCGCGGTATCAGGGGAGGATGACCACCACCAGGCGACGACACCCATGCATGCCGCCAACAGGCAACCGGCGACAGCCACATGGCGCCAATCCGCCAAGCGATGCTTCGTTGCCGGCGGGACGTGAGGCGTCTTCATGGGCGGCGGGGTAGAAGGATTAAATCCCGCTTCGCGCGCCAGGTTCGAAAGCTGCTCCTCCAGGCTCGCGATCTGCCCTTCGGCGAGCCTGTTGCTCATTGTGGAATCCATTTGGTGCTCCGTATCACATGCAATGGCACCCGCTTGATAGCGATCCGCACATCTGCGTTTTAACGCAGCCGAGGAGGCGGAACTATGTTCACGGCCGGAGAACTACGGAAGGAACTCTGACCTTTGCGCGCGCGCCGCATCCGTCGCCAGCCAGCGTAGCCCGCACGCGAAACTTGCAGCGAACCTTCTCGGCGTCTCATGCGACCAACGCGTGGTCCGCATTCCAGGATCACCATCATCACATTCCAGCATCACATTATTGTGCGTTGCAGCATTGAACTATTGCGACGCAGCAAATACACCTAGATCCCCGTTCCAAGCCATCGAAGGAGAATTGCCGTGAAGAAGATTTCCCTGTCCGTCGCTGCCGCCGCCACGTTCGCGATCACGGCCGCTGGCGGCGCTGTCGCAGCCGAGTTGCCGTCTTACGAAAAGGCAGGCTTGCCGGTCTCGGCCGTGCAGCTTCAGGTGATGGGCGCTGAAAACGTCCAGCAAGCATCGCCGGCCGCCACGTCGGTCACATCAGTTCAGCTCAGCGTCCTGACACCGCGGAGCAAGCTCACGACCGCCCAAGGCCGCAGCGAAACCATCGGCCGCGCCATTCAGTGAGGACAGATGCTTGGTCGGCGCTTCAACCGGCGTCGACGCACGAGCACCCTGTCGCGCTTGCAAGAAGCCCGCGATGTCGTCGCGGGCTTTTTGTCGTGACGAGCGCGCACAACGGCGAGGCAACGTGTTGTTAGGAATTGATCCGCGCTGATTTGTGCGATTCCGATTCGTTCCTTGCGAACAAACTGGAGTCGGATGGAGAACAAAGCCGCCTTGGCTGATCCATGCTGCGCAGGGGCCAGGCCGGTAGGGCGCTTCGCTGGTTTCGATCATGACAATGATGGTCCATGCGTCCGCGATCTCGCGGCGTGAAGCGTCCGAGTTTTGCGACTTGACCCTCCTGAAGGAGGGCGCAGGGAATGCCGGATGCGCGCTGCACCCGCGGTCTCGTGTGCGGTTTGCACAAAACAAAGTGCACACGAGCATACAGGGCAGCGGAGAACATCCGACATTCCCTGCGCAATGGCTTTACGGCTTATATCGCGCTCTCCCCGGAGACGAGTTCTTGATTGACTCCGTCGCCCCTGATCAGCTTTTGGCCTCACAGGAACTTAACGCCAGCAACGGGCGCCAGGACCACGCGTCTTCGCCGTACGCCTCTGTCGCGTTACGTCTCCGCAACATCGGCGTCCACCGCAACCCGTCCAACGTCCGTGACGACGGCCGACGCCCTCTGAGTGGGACGGGATGGCAAATATATGCACCTGATTTTCATTCTGGTAAACAGAAATATTTTTTATTTCGGGGCTTGACAAGATTTCCGCAAATCAGAAGTGATTTGCCCGTCGGGTTGATTTGTCGCAGCTGGTGCACGCAAAGCGGTCTTGACTGTTTTGGCATGCGTGTCGGGTATCATTCCGGACACAACGGTACTTGTGAGCGCACGCCAAACTTTTGCTGAACTCCGCCAAAAGCGCACAGCATCCCCGAGCAGGTTACCGCTGGCCCCATGCGACACGCGACAGCGCTCACCGCCTTTGTGTACTTGTCGTACACAAAATTAAAGCCGGGAATGCGCGATCGCAAACATCCTCAAACGTCGCGGTCGCGCGGTACCCGCATCGGATTTTCGACCTTCACAGTACCTTGCGGCCGACTGCGCAGGTCACCATCCTTACGACGGTCCCGCACCGACAGTCATCACGCCGCGTCGGCCTGCACCCGGTGCGCTTACCCCTGTTGGGTCAGTTGCTGCATAATCTGCTGAAACATTTGGGCCGGATCGTTCTGACCACCCCCACCACCGTCCGTTCCTCCGCCTTTGATTTCCAGCACTTTGACCGCCACTAGGGGGAGCCGCATAAAGCCGCCAGACACCGCATCAAGCTCGCGCACATTCAGAACTTCGCTCGCGTCATTATTGGTCATCATAATTCCCCTTTGAAGCCAGCGGGATTGCTGGTGCGGCCACCTTTAGCGGTACCGTTCTCGTCGCGATGTGACGGCGATCACACTGCCAGCCCTCGCGACCGGCGACAGCGGCAGTCCAGGCGCGACCGGGCAACGGCCCGCAGCATAGCCCACGGTGGTGCACGAAATTTGAATTGCGCGCGAAGCGACGCAGCGAGCGGAGCGGTCTACGCCTTCGCCTCAGCGCATCAGTCGGCGTCGGCGATCTGCCGCTCGTAGTCGGAGGCATTGGATTTATCCGTCATGACCTGCGGACAGCGGAAGCAGGCCTCCTTGCCTTCCTGACGAAACCAGCGACAAGTGGATCTGATCTGGCACGCAGGAAGCGCGTTGACCACCACAGGGGTGCCCGCAACGATGCGTTCGGCCAGGCTGCACGCGTTGCCTTTGAAGTGCTTGCAGCCGCCGCTGGCGCCGGCGCACGGTGCCGCAATTCGGAAAAGTTGCGTGGGCTTGGCCGGTCCTGCCAGCGCCAGCAGCTTTTCGGAGACCGGCAGGGTCTCGGTGAGATAGCCAACCCTGTGTTCTTCAGGTGTGCCTGTCATGACGCCAAAGACGCGCGCGCCATCAGCGGTTGCCTGGGCACTCGGGCAGTCGATCTCTTGGCTGGATGCTCGGGACATCAAACGACCCTCCGGTTCGAGGCCGGTGCCGATCGATTGCCTCACCGCAGTTGGGTGTGCAGTGGGAATCGCAATCCGCGGCTCTGCCTTGAACGCTCAGTCTCGCAAATGCTTATCTGAAAAGCCTTCGAGACGGCGTCCGGCGCATCACGCGCCAAACGCCATCCCGCATCTGGAATCAACTAACTTGTCAGCTTGGTGGTGGTCGTCTTCGGCCCAACGGCGCCTGTCGTGGTCGTGCCGGTGCCCTTGGGATCGGTGCGCCTGATCATGCCGCCTGCGACGGCTTCGAGTTGCTCCGGCTTGAGCTGAACCGGCGCTTCGACCTTTTTGTCGGCGGACTTCTGGGAGTTCGTATCAGACTTTTTCATCTGCGCTTCTCCTCTGCCGAGACGAAGCGACCATCCGCTTCGACTGTGGAAGGATGCTATCACGGACTGGATGATTTACCAGATCGCACAGCGGTGCTGCTGTGTGACCATCATCACAACGCCGCGCCAGCAGACGCGGGGCTTCGGCCCCGCGCCTTCGCTGCTTGCTTGTCGGCGAGGCACAAATGCTCTTCACTGTTTCATGACAGCCATGGCTCCGAGCATGAAGGACGGGTTCAACAGGCACGCCGCAGCGAAAACCTTGGTCGTCGTATCCATCCCGCCAGCGACCGAGTCCCGTTCGTCCATCGTCAGTTCAGTCGACGTCTCATTCGAATTTGTGCGTTCCATGATCTCCTGTTGCCGTTCCGATGCACCATTGCATCGGCATGGACAGGACAATGACGGATCAACGAGGTTCGCGCTGTTACGCGGGGAACAGCAACGCGGTAGAGCGAATGGTTCGCATCACACCTAACGCTTGTTAATTTGCTCCAATTGGCTTCCTAGAAAGCCTGCCGCGCGCCACAGCGTAAGCGGGTTGGTCCGAGCGCAAGGAGACCTTTCACATGTCAGGTCTCTTCACCCAACATGAACCGCCCGCGACGGAAAGCGTCGTCGGAGGCCCGGTGATCACATGCGGGACAGGCAAGTTTCATATTTCGACTTTTCCATCGCTCGAGAGGCTTGTGAAACCACGATCTCATGGTCATCTCCGGGTTTGGCAATCAACCAATGCTACCAGAGCGGGAAAGTACGGTTCGTTGGTCGAATACGCAATCCGCCGCTTTGGCTGAATCCTTAGCGGCGGATTACGCCGGTACCTGTCATCGGGCCGCGCCTTGCGCGGACCCGTTGGGCTCCAATCCGATCTACACGCTGGCGCCGATACGCGAGCGCCCGCATGCGAAAGCCCGCGACGTCGTCGCGGGCTTGTCGTGATGAGCGCGCACAAACGAAGCAACGTGTTGTTAGGAATTGATCCGCGTCGATTTGCGCGATTCCGATTCGTTCTTTGCGAACAGACTGGAGTCGGATGGAGAACAAAGCCGGTGCTGCTGCGTGGTTCTCTGCAGTCGATGTCTCAATCGTCGGAGCTTACGCCTCTTCATGAGCTGCTGCGGACAAGCCGCTTCGAATCGTGCGCGCTGTGAGACTTGCGACTCCTTGCCGGAGGTGGTCATTTCGGCCCGGGGACAGGCGGAGGCTGATATGACACGAATTCTTTTGGCGATGTTGCTGCTCGCCGGCTTTTGGGCGGCGCCGGCGCTGGCGCAAACCAAGGTTGGCGACTGGGAGGTCGAGAAGCGCAGCGGAGACGATCATTGCAATGCGGCCCGCGCCTATACCGACAAGGACGATGACAACAGCGACTACGTGATCGTGCTGAGCTACTCGAAGGAAGCGATCGTCGTGGCCGTGATCTACGACGGATGGGAGTGGGAAAAGGTCGGCAAGATCCTGCGGGCCGATGTCGGCACCGACGACAAGGACATCATGAAGAAGGCGAAATGGGAGATCGTCGACAAGACCGCCATCCGCGGCACCTTCGAATTCCAGCAGTCGATCCTGGACAAGCTCGGCAAGGCAAAACTGCTGACGATCGATTTCGAGGACGACGAGGACAACAGCGTCGAAATCAAGATCCCCCGCATGGGCGAGGCGCTGGCGGCGCTGAAGTTTTGCGAGGAGAACAAGAAGTGAGGGGGAGGGTGTGCGTCATCCGCCACTCTCGAACCGATTCATCGAATTCGCGTCGCCAGCCGTCAGCCATCACGCGAACAACCCGGCGCCGGCCGGTTTCTGCCACGAAGTTCAGCTATCAACGATTCGGTCAAACCGGCGCCCCTCAACCCCGCTATGGTTTGACTGGCCCGGCGCGTGGTGGAAACGCAGCGTCGCGCGTCGGGCCACCTGATCTTGGCAATGATCGTGCGGCGGCGGTGCACGTGATTCAAATCACGGAAACTGAATCGCCGTGGTCTCATCCTGACCCGATGGATCGAAGGATGATCCTTTCTTTCTTATCCAACGGAGCAGAACATGAAGACGCGGAACGATGAACTCGGCTACATGGAGAGCACGGTCGAATTGTCGGTTGCCGACCTGGACCAGGTGAGCGGCGGCCGGCGCGCGATCGAAGGCGAGATCCAGTACCTGAACTGGGTCAAGCAGTTTTATTCGCCCTGGGCGAATATCAACTTCGGCGGCGGCCGGACTATGGTCGCTTAGCGAGTAGGGCGGATTGGAGCGAAGCGTAATCCGCCGCTTTCGAAAACGCGTAACGGCGGATTACGCTGCGCTCCAATCCGCCCTGCGAGCTGACCGGTGGGGCTTTTTCTTCTTGTGTGATGCACGTCACGGCGGCTCCGGTACGCGCCCGGCATGCTCCCCTCCAGTTCAACGGCGCACAGCGCCACAACACGGAGCGGGGCAATGAGCAAAAAGGCAGTTTGGTTGAGCGATGCGGATCTCGAATCCGTCACCGGTGGCGACACCAAGTCTCCGCCCGTTACGACCGTAAGCCGGGTGAAAACCTCCGACAAAATGCAGCAAGCCGTGCTGGCGTTCATTAAGGGGTGAGCCATGAAGACCGAGCAGGTTCAATCGACCGACAAAATCTCCGACGAACAACTCGATAACGTCACCGGAGGACGCAAAGCCGGCGAAGGGCAGAAGGACTTTCTCGTCGTGAAGCTGAGAGAGGCTTTTGTGGCAAGCTACAGCCTTTGATCTAAAGCTTTCCGCGCTCGCTTTCCTGCCTGCGAAAACAAACGGCCCTCGCATTTGCGCACGAGGGCCGCGTCGTGGGTGCAGTTCAAGTGGGACCGACAACGGTTGTCGTGACGCCCTTTTCACCTTCCTTCCGCGAGGTGATGATAATCCCGCCACCTGGAAGGTGAAAATTTCCTACCCACATCTGCTTGCCGTCATTGCAGGTGATCCAGCCGTTATTGTACCAGCCGCCAGCGACCGCATCGAGTTCGCTTGCAGAAAGCGGCCGGATGTCTCCGCTTGTATTGATATCAGTGTTCACGATATCGCTCCTCCGGTGATCGTCCCGGGACTGTCCCGTGACTGTCGGGCAGCACATCTGATGCTTTGTCGGACCGCAGTGACGGCTGTCACATCTTGACCGATACGAGCGCGGTAGGGCGGATTAGCGAAGCGTAATCCGCCGCCTTGGGGAATCCGAAACGGCGGATTACGCTTCCGCCTTCGCTCTTTGAGCTACGGCGGACAGGTCGCTCCAATCCGCCCTACGAGCTCTAGTCCGTGGCTTCGGTAAACTCATTGAACCGATCTCTTGCTGGGGTCGTCCAACAAGCGTTCCACTTCAAACCGAGGCCGCCGGAGCGGGCCTCACGAAAGGATCGACTATGAGCACGACCAAAAAGCTGCGTAAGGACGACGTGATCGAGGTTCGCAAGCTGCACCTGGCAGCTGGCAGGCTCTCGAACGATGAACTCGCTATCGTGACGGGCGGCGGATCGATCCGCATCGTTTGCGATGACCATAAGGTGATTGGGACGCGCCCCACCAAATAATTCGCCTTGCTACCACGCGCCGGGCCGAGCAGTATCGGCGCCGCGTTTCCACACGGCACCTCGCTCCCGGTTCGCCAGTTCGGTGGGCCGGAAGTTCTGGTCTGGCGAGGCCATTTTGTATTTTGCGGGATCGTGACCGGCGTCCTCGCCCCCAAAACTTGACCGATCACAGCGCGGTAGGGCGGATTAGCCGAAGGCGTAATCCGCCGCCTTGGAGAATCCGCGGAATTACGGTGACAGTGCTCAATTCTGAGTTGAGTGCACTGTCACCGTAATCTTCTCGGTGGAATTCGGAGCGGCGGATAATGCTGAAGACCGGGGCCTCACGGGTTATGCGCCGGCTCTCATCATGATTTTCAGGCGTAGGTCCCCAAGCATCTCGGGCGCGGTCATATCATACAATTCAACGTCTCGGTCAGGGTCTACGCGGAGCGTCGAGCCAAGCGCGCTTTGAATATCAATCCTGTTTGCTTGATGAACCTTTTTTACGGTGGCCATCACGCGTTTGGCGCGAGGGTCAGGCAACTGAAGGAGCCGCAGGTTTTGCGCGTGGAAGCCGAAGCCCAGAAATAGAACCAGCTTCGCTCCTTGTAGAGCGGTAACCAAATGACCGCTATCGTGCAGGGATTCGTTTTCGGTATACGTTCGAATGCCCGCCAACATATTAAATGGATCGACCGCACCACCAAAAAGGACATGGTTAGGGATGCTCGGGAGAAGGGGGCCGACGCTCCCGTACGGTCTGATCATGTTCAGGCCGGCAACGATCAAAGCGGCGCCTGCCTCTTCGATTCCAATCCGCTGAAGAGCGAAGTAGAGATACTGTTCAATGCAACGATCGTAATTGAAATTCACAAAAGTGATATTGTCAAATGCGCTCTGAATCTCGCTCTTTTTCAATCCTGTTATAGCCATAGAAAATAGCTGCTCGACCCAGCCGTCACGTCCTGCATTCTCATCAAGGCGCCCGGTTCGCGAAGAAAGTGCAAGAGCGCTCTTCTGTTCTGCTTTCAATATCGATCGTATAATACAGAGCTTGCCGAGCGTTATCGCCTCTTCGTTCTCGCTGAGCTGAAATAGAGCATCATCAACAGAGACCGCAGACGAGATTGCCGCGGCCAACTCGTTTCCGCCCCGGGTAAAGCGATCGAGCTTGGGCTTGTCCTTTTGATATTGCCGGAAAAGCAAATTGAAGAGGTCTTGGTCCCCCTTCGAAGGCATGTGCGAGTAGTGTTCAAACCTGAATCGAACATCCTCGGCAATGTCCGCGGCCAACTTGTACCCGAGCGGCATGTTGTACTCGACGCTAGCTCCTGCTCCGACCACAACGACAATCGGGCTAGTAAACATGGGCACCTTCCATCTCTGAACGATCTATCTCTATGATTAGATCAACTACGAAAGCGTAATCCGCCACATTGGTTGATCCACAAGCGGCGGATTACGCCTTCGGCTCCAATCCGCCCTACGGGCTTGTCAGCATTACAGCGGTGTCGCGCCAGTCCAGAGGTCTTCGTAATAGGCAGTTTTTAATGAGCCGAGTTCTGGTTCGAAAGGCTGCAAGGTTGCCGGAGACCGCTTCGCAAGAGCGTTGAATGATTGCGATAGTGACCAAGCATTCCCATCGAGGACAATTATGCGATCGTGAAGTGCCTCCTGCTTTGCAATCCTCACTTCAGTTGGCCGGGTCGTCCGCTGCTGCCGCCAGGCCCGTAATGCAGGTTCAAGATCGGGGGCGGTCTTTTTATGACCTGACAGCAGGCGGAGTTTGACACCTTCGCCGAGTGATAGCGCAAAATCGTTCAGCACCACTTGCGACATATAAGGGTCGATGATGAAAACATCCGTCGACGCTTTTCCGAGGACCCCGGAAATGGCGATCAGAGCATCATGGGCGGAACCAACGGGGATGTAAGCGCCTCGAGACAAAACCGGCGCCAGCCTTTCCGCAACACCCAGCGCGAGATACATCGCTGTGCGCATTTTTTCGGACTGAGAAGCGGGACTATCGAGCGAGGTGCCAGTTCTATGGTCAAAAGCAAATTTGAAATCGGTGGCAAGCGAAATGTTTCCCATTTCCATCAGGAGAGCATGCACTCTTCCGATCCAGGTAAGCGCCGTGCCGGGAAGAGGTGACACAGAAAGATCGGGTGCAGTGGCAATTAGACCGCCAAGTTCTGAATACCAATGCTTTGAGCGTTCGACGTTTTGGAGGGATGGCAAAAACAAATTCATGGGCGGACCCCTGCAATACGAACCTCGGCTGACAATCCGTAGACGGATTACGCCTTCGGCTCCAATTCGCCTTACCGGCTACGGGCAGCAATGTTTAGTCTGCGCTCGTTGTGGCGTTGAGCGCACGGATCGTGCTGCTCACGCAATCAGGAATCGGCTTCAGTTTTCTAAGTGGGGCCGTTTCGTTGAATCTGATCTGCGCAGCCTGCGCGCTGATTTTGCAGCATTCGGCCAGCTCTTCGGCACTATTGAATTGAATCGCGATATGGTCAGGAACAAGAAAGAGCGACGCAAACTTGCGGGCCTGCCACTCGGCGCTCTCAAAAATACGAATTGTAGTGGTTGCTTTAAGGAGAGCTTCAGCCGACCTCAGCTTGGCCGCGCCGGGATGCATAACCAAATGACCTAGTTCGTGCGCAAAAGTCATTCGGCTGCGGCCGTCCTGGCGTCGGGCCATGGCATACACTGAACCGCGCACCGCAATGTGTGGGGGATCAAACTCAGTATAGGCTTCGGCGTCCCCCATCTCAGGATCGGGGCGAACCACTAGGGCAAAGTCTTTAATAACTTTCGGTACCGATATTTCTAGCAGGCCAACAACACTCGGAGCCCACTGTTCAGCTATGCCCAACGTGTCGCGCCAAGCCAGTGTAATGGCCGCGATGTCTTTTGCAGAACGTCCGTCGACTCTGTAGTCATCCGTCATTTCTAGCCCCACTGTCAGGCGGCTTGTTAAATGCCCGGATTTGATCCGGGTTCATTTTGCTAATTTTCCTGAAAAGTCGCATTGAGCGACCGTTCTCTCCCATGCTCTTGATTCGATTTAATTCGACAACGTTCGAGCGAATCTTCTTTTTGAGATCGCGGAATTCGTCGTCATCCAGCTTAATCCACTCCCGAAAACGTTCGAGATATTCGTCGGATGGCGTGCGCGAGCCACATTCGATGGTCGAAATTTCGTTGACCGAGCAGCCCATCTTTTCCGCTTGGTCACCCATTGTAAGACCTTTCGCTATTCGCAAGTCACGGCAGCGTTGTCCAAATCGACTCAAGACGGTCGTCATGGGCGTGCTCCAAGGTCAAGGTCAGTTCGATTCATGATCGGAATTCCCGAGAGGTGGCTTCTTCAGATAGGTTGCTTGGTCACCTTTGCTCTCGTTCTCAGCTGCACCCCGTCGTGCTTCCACAAGTATCGCACTTCATACATGTCCCGTTGCGCACCAGCGTGAAGTTGCCGCACTCCGAACACATCTCGCCTTCGTAGCCGCGCGCCTTGGCTTCGGCGCGGCGTTCGGCTTTGGTTACGGTGGGCTGGGCGGCCTGGGCTGCGCCGGCCTTGCTCCATTGCAGGGCTTCCAGCTTTTCCGTCGGGGACAGATCGTGCTGGGCTTCCTGCTTCAGCGCGACCGCGCCTTCGACGGCGTCGGCGGCGCGGGAGGTGGCGCCGTGGGAGGCGAGCGAGGTGACGCGGGAGCCGCCCGTCGGCGCCTGGTCGGAGCCGGAGGAGACGGCGGTCGAGCCGCCGCGCATCACGACCAGATTATCCGTGCGCGAGCGGGTGAGGCCCTTGGACAGATACTTGGTCGCCTGCTGGCCGTGATCGGCCGGCTCCTTGCCTTCCTCGACGCCCTTGCCGAGCGCGTCGAAATTCGACTCGGTGGGATCGACATGGGCGAGGTCGAAGCGGCTCATGTAGCTGACCGCAAGCTCGCGGAACACGTAGTCGAGGATCGAGGTCGCGTACTTGATTGAGTCGTTGCCCTGCACGGGGCCCGCCGGCTCGAAGCGGGTGAAGGTGAAGGCGTCGACATATTCTTCCAGCGGCACGCCATATTGCAGGCCGAGCGAGACCGCGATCGCGAAGTTGTTGATGAAGGAGCGCAGCGCCGCGCCTTCCTTGTGCATGTCGATGAAGATCTCGCCGATCCGGCCGTCGTCATATTCGCCGGTGCGGAGATAGACCTTGTGCCCGCCGACGACCGCCTTCTGGGTGTAGCCCTTGCGGCGATCCGGCATCTTCTCGCGCTCGCGCATCACGACGATACGCTCGACCAGCTTCTCCACGATCTTTTCCGAGACCTGCGCGGTGCGCGCGGCCATCGGCTTCTCGTAGAGCGCCTCCACCGCATCATCCTCGTCGTCATCATCAGAGATGAGCTGCGAGTTCAGCGGCTGCGACAGCTTTGAGCCGTCGCGGTAGAGCGCGTTGGCCTTCAGCGCCAGTTTCCAGGACAGCAGGTACGCAGACTTGCAATCCTCGACGGTGGCGTCGTTCGGCATGTTGATGGTTTTTGAGATCGCACCCGAGATGAAGGGCTGCGAGGCCGCCATCATGCGGATGTGGCTCTCCACCGACAGATAGCGCTTGCCGATTTTGCCGCAGGGGTTGGCGCAGTCGAACACCGCATAATGCTCAGCCTTGAGGTGCGGCGCGCCTTCGACCGTCATCGCGCCGCAGATGTGCACGTTGGCGGCTTCGATTTCACGCTTGGTGAAGCCGACGGCGGCGAGCAGGTCAAAGCCGGGGGCCGCGATCACTTCCGGTGCCAGCTTCAGCGTCTCGCGCAGGAATTCTTCACCAAAGGTCCACTTGTTGAAGGCGAACTTGATGTCGAAGGCGGTCGGCAGCGCCGCTTCCACTTTTGCAAGAGCTTCGTCGGTGAAGCCCTTGGCTTTGAGGGTGGAGACGTTGACGCCGGGCGCGTTGGAGAGCGAGCCATGGCCGACGGCGTAGGCCTCGATCTCGGCGATATCAGCTTCGCGGTAACCGAGCGTGCGCAGCGCCACGGGGACGGCCTGGTTGATGATCTTCCAGTAGCCGCCGCCGGCGAGCTTCTTGAATTTCACCAGCGCGAAATCAGGCTCGATGCCCGTGGTGTCGCAATCCATCACGAGGCCGATGGTGCCGGTCGGCGCCACCACGGTGGTTTGCGCGTTGCGGTAGCCATGGGCTTCGCCGAGCTGCAGCGCGAGGTCCCAGGCGGCCTTGGCGTGCTCGACGATGTCGGTCTGCGGCACGCTGGCGTAATCCAGCGGCACCGGATTGACCGCGAGCGCCTCGTAGCCGCGGCTTTCACCATGGGCGGCGCGGCGGTGGTTGCGGATCACGCGCAGCATGTGCTGGGCGTTCTTCTTGTAACCGGGGAAGGGGCCGAGCTCCTTGGCCATCTCGGCCGAGGTCGCATAGGACACGCCGGTCATGATCGCGGTCAGCGCGCCGCACAGCGCGCGGCCTTCCTTCGAGTCATAGGGCAGGCCCATGGTCATCAGGAGGCCGCCGATGTTGGCAAAGCCGAGGCCGAGCGTGCGGAACTCGTAGGAGAGTTCGGCGATCGCCTTCGACGGGAACTGCGCCATCATCACGGAGATTTCCAGGACGACGGTCCAGAGCCGGCACAGGTGCTCATACGCCTCGACGTCGAAGCGTTTTGTCGTCGTCGAGTAGAACGTGATCAGGTTCGCGGACGCCAGATTGCAGGCGGTGTCGTCCAGGAACATGTATTCCGAGCACGGATTGGAGGCGCGGATGTCGCCGGACGCCTTGCAGGTGTGCCAGTCGTTCATGGTGGTGTTGAAGTGCAGGCCGGGATCGGCCGACGCCCAGGCGGCGTGACCGATTTTCTCCCAGAGATCCCGGGCCTTCAGCGTCTTCGTCACCTTCTTGCTGGTGCGGCCGATCAGATTCCAGTCGCCGTCGGTTTCGACAGCACGGAGGAAATCGTCCTTCAGCGAGACCGAGTTGTTGGAGTTCTGGCCGGATACCGTGAGGTAAGCTTCCGAATCCCAGTCGGTGTCGTAGGTCGGGAAGTCGATGTCCTTGTAGCCTTGCTTGGCGAACTGGATCACGCGCTTGATGACGTTGTCGGACACCAGCGCGCGGCGCGCGAGCTTGATTTCGCGGCGGAGCGCCGGGTTCTTCTCGGGATCGAAGCAGTCGTCGCCGGAGCCTTCGCAATTGACGCAGGCCTTCAGCACGGCTTTCAGGTGCTTCTGGTTGATCTTGGAGCCGGTGACCAGCGCCGCGACCTTCTGCTCCTCCTTCACCTTCCAGTCGATATAGGTCTCGATGTCAGGGTGATCGGCGTCGACCACGACCATCTTGGCCGCGCGGCGCGTGGTGCCGCCGGACTTGATCGCGCCGGCCGCACGGTCGCCGATCTTGAGGAAGCTCATCAGGCCGCTTGAGCGGCCGCCGCCGGACAGGCGCTCGCCTTCGCCGCGCAGGCGCGAGAAGTTGGAGCCGGTGCCGGAGCCGTATTTGAACAGGCGGGCTTCGCGGACCCAGAGGTCCATGATACCGCCTTCGTTGACGAGGTCGTCATCGACGCCCTGGATGAAGCAGGCGTGCGGCTGCGGATGCTCGTAGGCCGACTTCGATTTTGTGAGTTTGCCGGTCTTCCAGTCCACATAATAGTGGCCCTGGCCGGGGCCATCGACGCCGTAGGCCCAATGAAGTCCGGTGTTGAACCACTGCGGCGAGTTCGGCGCGACCATCTGTTTTGCGAGCATGAAGCGCAACTCGTCGAAGAACGCCTGCGCGTCTTCTTCGCTCGAGAAGTAGCTGCCCTTCCAGCCCCAATAGGTCCAGCAGCCGGCGAGGCGGTCGAACACCTGCTTGGCCGAGAGTTCACTGACGAAGCGCTCGTTCTCGGGCAGCAGGGCCAGTGCCTCGGTGTCGGGCACCGAGCGCCACAGCCACGAGGGCACAGTCTCTTCCTCGACCTTCTTCAGGCGTGCGGCGACGCCGGCCTTGCGGAAATATTTTTGCGCGAGGACGTCGGAGGCGACCTGCGACCAGAACTGCGGCACCTCGACATTTTCCAGCCGGAACACGATCGAACCATCGGGATTGCGGATCTCCGATGTCGTTAATCTGAAATCAATCCCTGCGTAGGGTGACTGGCCTTGAGTCGTGTTGCGCCGTTCGATTCGCATGGTCGTGCCCCGTCTTCTTCTGACCGGTCCGCTCTACCGCGGGTTCCGGAATGTTATCCTTGAGCGGACCTCCCGAACCATGGCTGCCGTCGGGACTATAAGAATAGCCCGGGCAACCCTGATCCCTTGATCCGCAGCTCAACCGGTGAACCCGGTCTGTCTCTCTGGCACTTCCTGCCGGGCCCGATCCGGCCCTTCCAGGTCATGCAATCAACGCCCCAACGCTCCACTTACCGCGTCACTTTGGGCCTGTTCCGGCCCGTTTTTTTCCGCCCCGAACTGCCCGGTTTTTGAGGGCAGAAAGTCCTCACCCGCAGCCCTAACCGGCGGGCGGAGTGGTCGTTTCGGAACCCATTTGGGATGACCGGCGGGGACCCAAAACACACTCGCGCCGAACAGGAAGAAAGCTAGGCCAAGTCCGTTGCGCCCGTCAAGGACTAGTACGAGTTCCTGAATCAAATACTAAATATGGTGGAAAGAGGGGGATAACAGGGGGTGATCGCGCGCCTGTGATCGGCCCAAGTATCAGTGAGTCCTCACAGATTCGACAAGGAAAAAAATGTTCAGGGCCTGTGGAGCGAAGGCTTCTCCCGGCTGTTCACAGGGCAAGTATTTATTCTCCTCTTCCGGGCCTTCCGGGATTGCGCTCCTGAGACTCACGTAAGGCTACGGAGAACTCCACCCTGACATGCCGGGGAGCCGGTGGTCGCGGGCCCCGATAAGGGCCAAAGTCGCCGCCGATTCCCCCCGGCTGATTCTCGAGCCGATTTCTCTTTTCACCGATTCATTTTCGGTCCTTTGCCGGTCGTTCATGACAGAGCCTGTGCCACCAGCCGCGCGTGCGCGTATCGCACCCGCCGGCCTCACGTTCCTCGCCATCACCTCGGTGGGCTGGGGCTTTAACTGGCCGGTCACAAAATTCCTGCTCGGCGAACTGCCGCCGCTGACCCTGCGCGGCGTCACCGGCGTGATCGGGGCCTTGCTGCTGGCGGCGCTGGCGCTGTTGCGGGGGCAGACGCTGCGGGTCGACCGGGCGCTGTGGCCGCGGCTGATGCTGGCCGCAACGCTCAACGTCACCGGCTGGATGGTGCTGATGGGGCTGGCGCTGCTGTGGCTGCCGGCCAGCGAAACCGCGCTGATCGCCTACACCATGCCGGTCTGGGCCTCGCTGTTGGCCTGGCCGGTGCTGGGCGAGCGGCCGACTTTATTGCGCACGGTCTCGCTGGTGATGGCGTTCGCAGGGTTAGCGGCCATCATGGGCGGCAATGGCGTGACGGCCTCTGCGGCCAAACTGCCGGGGATATTGATGGCGCTGGCCGGCTCGATGGGCTTTGCGCTCGGCACTGTGCTGGCCAAGAAACTGCCGCTCGACATGCCGCCGATCCCGGCCGCCGCCTGGCAGATCGGGCTCGGCTGTTTTCCGGTCGCCATCGTCGGCCTCGCAATCGAGACCACGGATCTGGGCAAGGTCAGCCAGATCGGCTGGTGGCTCTTGATCTATTCCACCGTGATCCAGTTCTGCATCGCCTATGTGAGCTGGTTTGCCGCGCTGTCGCGGCTGCCGGCCTCGGTCGCCGCGATCGGCACCATGGCGGTGCCGGTCATCGGCGTGGTGGCCTCGGCCGCAGCCCTGGGCGAGCCGCTGGGCCCGGTCCAGATCGTGGCGCTGCTGTTCACGCTGGCGGGCGTCGTGCTGGCGACGCGGTCGTGACGGCTTAGCAGCCTCGTATCACTTGCGCTTACTTCTCGCGGCTCCACGGAAACAGATTGGCCGGGAAATCCGCAGCGTAGCGGTGTCCTTTGCGCAGGTGGGGTTCTTCCTCCTGTGGGGGATTGGGGTCCGGCTCCACCACTTTCCGGTACAGATGCCAGGTGGCATGACCGAGCACCGGCAGAACGACGGCCAGGCCAACGAACAGCGGTAGCGAACCGATCACCAGCAGCGCCGCGACGATCAGCCCCCACGCGGCCATCGCAACCGGATTTTTCATCACCGCCCAGATCGAGGTCCGGATCGCGTCTATCGCCGTCGCATGCCGGTCAAGCATCAATGGAAACGACACGACACTGACGCACAGTGCCACGACCGCGAACAGAAAACCGACGCCGCAGCCAACGATGATGAGCGACCATCCTTCCGGCGTCGTCAGCACGCGCGTTGCGAAGTCAGGGATGCTCGCCGCCGGAGCATGGCCGAAGATTGAAACGTAGATGGCGTTCGCGACGCCGATCCAGGCTCCGAACAGGACGAGCAGGAGCACGCCGAGTTCGATCATGGCGCCGAATGCCGGCGCGCGCAGCACGTGAAGCGCTTTCGATACGTCGACTTCCTCGCCGCGCTCGCGGCGGCGGCTGAGCTCGTAGAGGCCAATCGCTGCAAAGGGTCCGAGCAGGGCAAACCCGGCTGCCAGCGGAAACAGCAGAGGCAGTACCGAATAGCCAAGCACCATCCTGAACAGGGCAATTCCGAGAACCGGATAGATCACGCACACGACAACCGCGTGGCTTGGCATTGCCTTGAAGTCTTCCCAGCCCAGGCGCAGCGCCTCGTGCAGGTCGGACAGTCCGATTTTGCGAATCGGATATGTGGCGGCGTCGCCGAATACGTGCCGTCCAACTTTTGCGATGTTGTCGGAATACATGGTGGCCATGAACGCACCTCCCGTGCTGAAAGCCGTGGCGGTGACACCGACGCGGTTTTCAGCCACGCGTGTCCGCCGCAAAGTGCGAGAAACGCGATCGAGCCGAGTGCGGCAAACCCGAGGTAACAAAGAGGAGCTTAGCCGGACGAAACTTGTCGCGACCTGCAGAGGCAGATTAACGCGATTGGGATCAGGCGGCGCTCACGGTTCGGTGAAGTGTGCACGTTCCCGGTCATTTGGTGCGTTGCGTTATCCTCAAGCGATCGAGCCGGCTGACACGCGCTGCTTGCGGCATCAGCCTGGCGCTCCGACGAGGTAGTCCTCTATCATCTATTGACGCGCGGCTGGACGCGTACCATCTTACTCTCTGACGCCCCGGATCCGATGGTTAGCGGTCGTAACGTGTGCTCCGTGCCACGTTTGGATGTCGCGACCGGTCATATGGGCGAGGCAAGACACACTGCGATGGCGCATGTGAAGTCGGCCATCGAGACAGTGAGCTGCGCCCTTTAATCCGTCTCCGTTGCCTTGAATGGCAAGGAGGACTGAAGGATGGTTGTCGCACTCATACTGCTTCTGGTCGCAGTCGGCTCGGTGCTGTTTCACATCTACAGCCCGTGGTGGTGGACGCCGATCGCCACGAACTGGAGCTACATCGACCACACCATCAGCATCACCTTCTGGATCACGGGAGCGGTGTTCTTCGCGGTGATCGCGTTCATGGCCTATTGCGTCTTCCGCTTTCATCACAAGGAGGGAAGGCGGGCAGCGTACAATCCCGAAAACAAGAAGCTCGAATGGTGGCTCACCATCGGGACTGCGGTCGGCGTCGGAGCCATGTTGGCGCCCGGCCTGGTTGTCTGGCACCAGTTCGTCACGGTTCCGGCTGATGCCACCGAGATCGAGGTCATGGGCCAGCAGTGGCAATGGAGCTTCCGCCTCCCGGGGAAGGATGGCCGGATGGGCACAACCAATGTCCGCAACATCAGTCCCGAAAACCCCATGGGCTTGAATCGCGACGATCCGAATGGACAAGACGACGTCGTGATCGACAGCGGCGACTTGCACCTCCCGATCGGGAAGCCGGTCAAGGTTTTGCTCCGCTCGCTCGATGTCTTGCACAATTTCTATGTGCCCGAGTTCCGGGCCAAGATGGATATGGTTCCAGGCATGGTGACCTATTTCTGGATGACCCCGATCCGGACCGGAACGTTTGATGTTCTCTGCGCTGAGCTATGCGGCGTGGCGCACGCGCAGATGCGGGCCAAGGTCATCGTCCAGGAGGAAGGCGAGTATCACGCCTGGCTGGAGACGCAGAAGACGTTTGCAGAACTGTCAGGCCGAAACGCCGTGACGAAGGCGACGTACAAATCCGGCGGCAAGTAGGAAAGCGCCGCTGCAAAGATCAATCGGGCGCGTGAACGGATCGCCCCGATGGAAACGACCAAGGAGGGTTTTTCTATGGTCGATGTCCCATATGACGCACGCGCGGACGCGCCGCCTGCCGAAGTGCCGGAGGTTGAGCTCTATCATCCCAGAAGCTGGTGGACGCAGTACGTCTTTTCGCAGGACGCCAAAGTCATCGCCATCCAGTACTCGCTGACGGCGTCCGCAATCGGGCTGGTGGCCCTGGTACTGTCGTGGCTGATGCGACTGCAACTGGGATTTCCCGGCACGTTTTCCTTTATCGATGCAAGCCAATATCTCCAGTTCATCACCATGCACGGCATGATCATGGTGATCTATCTGCTCACGGCATTGTTCCTGGGAGGTTTCGGCAACTACCTTATCCCGCTGATGGTCGGCGCCCGGGACATGGTTTTCCCCTATGTCAACATGCTGAGCTACTGGATCTACCTGCTCGCGGTCCTGGTGTTGGCGTCGACCTTTTTCGTGCCTGGCGGGCCCACCGGCGCCGGCTGGACGCTCTACCCACCGCAGGCGGTTCTCTCCGGTACCCCCGGGCAGGATTGGGGCATCGTTCTCATGCTGGTCTCGCTGATCCTGTTCATCATCGGCTTCACCATGGGCGGGCTGAATTATGTGGTGACGGTACTGCAGGCGCGCACACGCGGCATGACGTTGATGCGGATGCCGTTGACGGTGTGGGGCATTTTCACGGCCACCGTGATGGCGCTGCTGGCCTTTCCGGCGCTGTTCGTTGCCTCGGTCATGATGCTGTTCGACCGTCTGCTGGGAACCAGCTTCTTCATGCCGGCACTCGTCGAGATGGGCCAGCAGATGAAGTATGGCGGGGGCAGCCCGATCCTGTTCCAGCACCTCTTCTGGTTCTTCGGCCATCCGGAAGTCTACATCGTCGCCTTGCCGGCCTTCGGCATCGTTTCCGATCTGATCTCTACCCACGCGCGAAAGAACATCTTCGGCTATCGCATGATGGTTTGGGCGATCGTGGGAATTGGCGCTCTCAGCTTCGTCGTATGGGCGCACCACATGTATGTGAGCGGGATGCACCCGAAATTCGGGTTCTTCTTCGCCACCACGACGCTCATCATCGCCATCCCGACCGCTATCAAGGTCTACAACTGGGTGCTGACCCTGTGGCGCGGCGACATTCATCTCACCGTTCCGATGCTGTTTGCCCTCGGCTTCATCATCACGTTCGTGAACGGCGGGCTCACGGGCCTCTTCCTCGGCAACGTCGTCGTGGACGTCCCGCTGTCGGATACCATGTTCGTCGTCGCGCATTTCCACATGGTGATGGGCGTGGCGCCGATCATGGTCGTGCTGGGCGCGATCTATCATTGGTACCCCAAGGTCACCGGGCGGATGCTGGATGACTGGATGGGCAAGTTTCATTTCTGGGTGACGTTCCTCGGCGCCTATCTGATCTTCTTCCCGATGCATTACATTGGACTGCTCGGCGTTCCGCGCCGGTATCACGACATCGGCGAGGCGGCGTTTATCCCGTCATCGACCCATACGCTCAATGCCTTCATCACCGTCATGGCCTTGATCGTGGGCTTCGCCCAGATGGTGTTCCTGTTCAATCTGGTCTGGAGCCTGTTCAGGGGCAGGCCTTCGGGTGGCAATCCATGGCGGGCGACAACACTGGAGTGGCAGACGCCGGAAACCCCGCCCGGGCACGGCAACTGGGGCAAGGAGCTCCCGGTGGTCTACCGGTGGGCGTATGACTACAGCGTGCCCGGTGCTGCGCAGGACTTCATTCCGCAGAACCAGCCGCGGACGACGCCGGCCGTTCAGGGAGCTGCTCCGTGAGCGCCATCATCCTGTTCATGGCTGTCATGGCGGTCATCGCTGGATGGTGGCTCTCGCAGCAACGGCTGACAGCCAAACCCTGGCTGGAAGAAGGTTCGATCGACGATTTCCCGGGCACGGGTGCAATCACCCTGCCGGCAGCCAAGATCGGACTGGGCGTGTTTCTTGCCGTCGCCGGCTCGCTGTTTGCACTCTTCATCAGCGCTTACTCCATGCGCATGAACATGGCGGACTGGCGCACGATGCCGGTGCCTTCGCTGCTGTGGTTCAACACGGGCGTCCTGGTTCTGAGCAGTATTGCGCTGCAATGGGCACACGTGGCCGCACGCCGGGACGACATGGACGGTGTGATCGTCAGTCTTTGCGCAGGCGGTGCGTCCGCGATTACATTCCTGATCGGGCAACTGCTGGCGTGGCAACAGCTGCGCGCAGCGGGTTACTTCGTCGCGTCCAATCCAGCCAACTCCTTCTTCTACATGATGACCGCGGCGCACGGCCTGCACCTGATGGGCGGCCTGGTGGCGCTCGGCAGAGCGACTGCCAGGGTCTGGCGCGGCGCCGAGATGGCGCAGGTGCGCCTGAGCGTGGAGCTCTGCACCATTTACTGGCACTTCCTGCTGTTGGTCTGGCTGGTCTTGCTTGGCCTGCTGACGGGCTGGACGGACGATTTCGTCGATATCTGTCGCAGGTTGCTCACCTAGGAGAGACCAGATGGCAGAGACTGTGCTGACAAACCCTGGAGAATCGCCCGCGCGGGCCGCCGGCTTGCGGGGCATTGCCGACGACTGGTCGTCGGATCAGCGCACGTTCAAGAATGTCTCCTGGGGGAAGGCCATGATGTGGATCTTCCTCCTGAGCGACACCTTTATCTTCAGCTGCTTCCTGCTGTCCTACATGACCGCGCGAATGTCCACGACTGTGCCGTGGCCGAATCCGAGCGAGGTATTCGCTCTCACGATTGGCGGGCATCATATCCCGCTCATCCTGATCGCCATCATGACCTTCGTCCTGATCTCCAGCAGCGGCACCATGGCGATGGCCGTCAATTTCGGTTACCGCCGCGATCGCGTCAAAACCGCAGTCCTGATGCTGGTCACAGCGGCGCTTGGCGCAACGTTTGTCGGAATGCAGGCCTTCGAATGGACCAAGCTGATCACGGAGGGCGTCCGGCCCTGGGAAAACCCCTGGGGCGCGGCGCAGTTCGGCTCGAGCTTCTTCATGATCACCGGCTTCCACGGCACTCACGTGACGTTCGGCGTGATCTTCCTGATCGCCATCGCGCGAAAGGTCTGGCGGGGAGACTTCGACGTCGAAAGGCGCGGCTTCTTCACGAGCAGAAAGGGACACTACGAGATCGTCGAGATCATGGGCCTTTACTGGCACTTCGTCGATCTGGTGTGGGTGTTCATCTTTGCATTCTTTTATCTTTGGTGAGGTCGGCGCATGACAAACGTGGCGGTACATCTGGAAGCCCAGCAACCTTCGCTGCACGCGCATGTGCATGACGTGCCCGCATCAGGAGCCACGCACGCAGAGGGCCAGCAGCACCCGATCAAGCTCTATCTCGTGGTCTGGGGATGGCTGTTCGTTCTCAGCGCCTGCTCCTATCTCGTCGACTACTTCCACTTCCAAGGCTATCTCCGATGGTCGCTGATCCTGTTGTTCATGGTGTTGAAGGCCGGCTTGATCGTCGCCGTCTTCATGCACATGGCCTGGGAGCGGCTGGCGTTGAGCTATGCCATCCTGCTGCCGCCGGTGCTGGTGTTGGTGTTCGTGGCGATCATGGTGTTCGAATCCGACTACACGCACCTCATCCGGGTCGTGTTCTTCGCGCCTTCGACGTAGGCGCTGTTGCCTCGTACCAAATGGAGGATGGCCATGACCACATATGTCATGCTTGCAAACTGGACCGAGCAAGGCATTCTGAAGGTGAAGGACTCGCCAAGCCGCCTGGACGCAGCAAAGAAAGCGCTCAAGGATATGAGCGGCGAGTTCAAATTCTTTTTCCTGACCATGGGCGACTTTGACATCGTCGCGATCTATGAGGCTCCTGACGACGCCGTGGCGGCACGTTTCAGCCTGCAACTGGGCATGCAGGGAAACATCCGGACGCGCACGCTGAAAGCGTTTCCTGAAACAGCCTATCGGGAAATCATCAAGTCGCTGGGGTAGACGGCACAAGGGTGTGCTCGTGAAGTTTTCAGTCCTGGTTTTGCAAAGGGATATTTCAGGACGATCGCATCGTTTTTTACTACGCAGACGTCGCCATGTCGCCGGCAAGAGGAGGCATTAATCTCATGCAAATCAATCGTTCGATTCTACTTCGCGGGAGCTACGCCGGCATCGGGGACTATGTCGCGCTGACGAAACCGCGCGTTATGTCGCTGGTCGTCTTTACCGCATTGGTTGCTCTCATGGTCGCACCAGGCGACATCGATCCCTTCGCCGGTGCCGCTGCTCTTCTTTGCATAGCTGCCGGAGCGGGCGCTGCAGGTGCGCTCAATATGTGGTACGACGCCGACATTGATGCGGTGATGGCGCGTACCGCCATGCGTCCGATTCCCAGCGGCCGCGTATCGCGCACGGAAGCATTGGTTTTCGGATTGATGCTTGGAAGCTGCGCCATCCTGGCCCTCGGCACGTTGCTGAACATGGCCGCGGCTGCGCTGCTGGCTTTCACAATTTTCTTCTATGTCGTCGTCTACACGATGTGGCTCAAACGCCGAACACCGCAAAATATCGTCATAGGCGGTGCGGCTGGCGCACTTCCACCGGTGATCGGCTGGGTTGCGGCCACGGGAAGCGTCGGGATCGAGCCGCTCATCCTGTTCCTGATCATCTTCCTTTGGACGCCACCTCACTTCTGGGCATTGTCGCTCAATCTTGCCGGAGAATATGCCAGAGCCGGGGTGCCGATGTTGCCGGTCGTAGCCGGCAAGGCCGAAACAAAGCGCCAGATTCTTCTCTATAGCGTTGTTCTGGCTCCGATCGCGCTGACACCCTGGGCACTGGGATTTGCGGGCGCCATCTATGGCGCGGCTGCAGCGATGCTCGGCGCGATCATGATTTTTCTCGCATGGCAGGTACGTCAGAGCGACGACGGCAAGGAAAGGCGGCCCGCTCGTCGCCTGTTCGTGTTTTCGATGCTCTATCTGGTCCTGCTTTTTGGGGTGTTGCTGATGGATGCTGTTCCCTCCGTTCAGTCTCACTAGCCAGCGCTTATCGACAAGAAAGGCCCCGGATCGCTCCGGGGCCTTTGGGGCATTGGCGAAGCTAGAAACCGGACCCCGACACCAGCAGAATTGCGCCGATCACCATAAGGAGAATGCCCGGCCAGTTCGTTGCCAGGCCCAGGAATCGGAGACTGCGCCGTGGCGGCTCCAGAGTGCCGCGAACCGGCCGGGAGGAGTCCGGGCCGCTAAGCGATCCCCGCCAAATGGCGGTGCGGGCCATGTACAACATTCCGCCGAGAACGAGCAGCGCGCCAAGCCCCATCAGGAACATTTTCGCCTCTCAGTTCATGGTTGCCACGCAGAACAGAACCGGGATTCAAGCGCCAGGTGGTACGATTCGTTCCTACGCGGTAATGAGTCCGCGGTTCTGATTCAATTTGAACTGATAAGGCTCTAGTCCAGCGCCTGGCGGATCATTTTTGCCAGCTGCGACTTGCGATAGGGCTTGCTCAGCAGCAAGACGCCGGGGTCGAGCCGCCCCTGGTGCACGATCGCGTTGTCGGTATATCCAGAGGTATACAACACTCTTATACCGGGCCGGTGTTTGACGACTTCGTCGGCGAGCTGCCTGCCGGACATGCCGTTGGGCAGGATCACGTCGGTGAAGAGCAGGTCGAAAGGCAGGCCGTTTTTCACGGCCTGCAGCGCCGAGGGACCGTCTGCGGTATCGAGGGTCTGGTAGCCGAGGGTCTGCAACTGCGTGGTGACGAAGTTGCGCACCAGATCATCGTCCTCCACCACCAGGATGGTTTCGGCGCCGCCTACCAGCGGGGCGGCCGCAGCCACGGCGGCCGGCGCCTGGCCGCGGGCGGGCGGCAGATAAAGCTTGATCGTGGTGCCGTGGCCTTCCTCGCTGTAGACCCGGATGTGGCCGCCGGACTGCTTGACGAAGCCGTAGACCATGCTCATGCCGAGGCCGGTACCCTTGCCGACTTCCTTGGTGGTGAAGAACGGCTCGAACACCTTGTCCTGGATCTCCTTGGACATGCCGGTGCCGGTGTCGCTGACCGCCAGCATCACGTACGGGCCGGGCAGCACGTCGGGATTGGCCTGTGCATAGGCCTGGTCGAGCACGACGTTGCGGGTCTCCAGCAGCAGCTTGCCGCCTTCGGGCATCGCATCGCGGGCATTGATCGCCATGTTGAGCAGCGAGTTCGCCAGCTGCGAGGGATCGATATGCGCGGCCGCAACCTCCGGCTCGAGGATCGAGTCGATCTCGATGTGTTCGCCGAGGGTAGGGCGCAGCAGCTTGGCGATGTCGAGGACGGTGCCGTTGACGTCGATATTGCGCGGCTGAAGCGGTTGCCGGCGCGCGAATGCCAGCAGATGCTGGATCAGCTCGATGCAGCGTTCCGCCGCCACGTCGATCAGCTCGGCGGTTTTTTTCAGTGCCGGCTGGTCCTCGAGTGCGGCGACCAGCCGTTCGGTGGTGCCGGTGATGACCGTCAGCATGTTGTTGAAATCGTGGGCGACGCCGCCGGTCAGTTTGCCGATGGCGTCGAGTTTTTGCGACTGCTGCAGCTTGCGCTCGATTTCGCGCGTCGCAGTGATGTCATGATAGAGCAGCGCCGCGCCACTGATGGCGCGCGATGCGTCGCGCAGCGGCCGGCCGCTGATGACGAGGTGAACCGGCGCGCTGCCGCTCTTGGGCCGCACCACGATTTCGGTGGCGTCGAACTCCTCGCCGCGCAGCGCGCGCGCCGCCGGCATCTCCCGGGTAGGCAGCGGCGTGACGCCATCGGCGCGAAAGACGGTGCTCAGCTGCCGCAGCAGTTCCACGGTCATGCCCGGACGGTAGCGCAGCATCTTTTCCGCGGCCGGGTTGGAGAGCAGCACGCGGCCCTTGGCGTCGATGACGAGCACCGCTTCCGCCATGCTGTGAAAGGTGCTCTGCATCACTTCGGTCGAGTGTCGGAGTTCCTCGTGTGCTGTGACCAGGTGTCCGGTGCGTTCGGCGACCGCGGCCTCCAGCGCCTCGTTGGTGGCTTTGGTTGCAGTCAGGGATTCTTGCAACTCACGGCGCGACCTGCCGCTCGAGCGCGTGAGGACGGTCGCAAGGATCAGGATCAGCAGCACGCAAGCCAGGTCAACCGCCAGCAGGAAGCCGCCGTTGGTTTCGGACTGGGTGCGCCGCAGCGTGAGACGCCTTCGCTCTTCGGCGACGGTCTTTGCCAGATTTTCACCGATCGTCTCTGTCGCCTTGCGGTCCTCGTCATTGGACAGCAATGCGGCGATTTTTGCCTGGTCGCCCGCATTCTTGAGCCTGATCAACTCGCCGCCCGTCACAATCTGGCGGGCCACCTGGGCCTTGGCTTCCTCGATCAGCCGGGTTTGGCCGGGATTGCCCTCGACGGTCTTGATCAGGTCATCGAAGGCCGGCAGGATTGCGTCACTGGACTCGTTATATTCCTTCACGAAGTCCGGGTTGCCGGTGAGCGCAAAGCCGCGCGCAGCGCTTTCGGCGCGGCGCAGCAGCGGCCGGATATCCGAGATTCGCTTCAGCACTTCCAGGGCATGGTCGACCGACGCCGTATCGGCCCGCGACTTCAGGTCGAGACCGATGGAAGCAGCACCGATAAGAAGAAGGATCGCGAGGCCGATTCCAAGGATGATACGCTGCGGGAGCATTGACGCTTTTATTTTCATCTTTTTGAGAGGCGCGCAGACTGTATCGGTTTCGTGAGGCATTCGTTGACGCTGGTCAACAGCGAGTTGGGCGTGAACGGCTTGCGCAGGCAGCATGCCGCGCCGAGTTCGATGGTCATCCGCAGCAAATTGGGCTCGCGCTCGGTGTTGGCGAATGCGTAGCCCGACATCGCAATGATCGGAACCTCGGGCCGGCGCTCGTGGAACGTCCGAATGGATTCAAACCCGCGCATGTGCGGCATGAAGACGTCGATCAGCATCACGTCGAAATCGGTCGCTTCGAGCGCCTGCATCCCGGCCTCACCACCATCGGCAATGGTGACCTCGAAACCCTGGCGCTGCAGACAAACTTCGATGGCAACGCAAACCATCGGGTCGTCATCGACCACGAGAACGCGCGGCACGCGGATTCCTTTTGCTCGGGCTGCAGTCGGCGACTCGCAAAAAACCCCTGACAAGGATTAAGGCGGAACGTCGACTGGCCGTCTGTATGATAGAGTGCATATAAGATTTGCCTAGAGGCGAATTCGGTAGTCTGTGTCAGAACGAGAACAAATGCGTCCCCGGTTCCGGATCTAAACCCGCCGTGTCCACACATCGCCCAGCGGGTCGTCCCCGAATGTTGCCGCTCGGCCTCATCGTCCTGTCGATCGCCTCGGTGGGGTGGGGCCTCAACTTCCCGATCATGAAACATCTGCTGACGGAGTGGCCACCGCTGTCGTCGCGCGGCCTGTGCGGCATCGTCGGCGCTGCAGCCCTCGCGTTGATCGCGCTGGCGCGGCAGGAGACGCTCCGCGTTCCCAGGGGAATGTGGCTGCGGCTGTGGCTGGTTTCCACGTTGTCGCTCGGCGGCTGGGTTGCGTTCATGGGGCTCGCATTGTTGTGGCTGAGTGCCAGCGAGGCTGCGGTGCTCGGAATCTCGATCCCGGTCTGGGTGGCGTTTCTGGCGTGGCCGATCCTCGGCGAACGGCTGTCGCTGTTGCGGGCCATATCCTTGACGGTCTCGCTGGCCGGCATTGCGGTGCTGCTCGGCGGCAACGGCTTCGACGCCAGCGTCGAGAAGCTGCCGGGAATCCTGTGCGCCCTGGCCGGCGCGGTATGCACCGCGCTCGGCACCGTGCTGACCAAGCATTTCCCGCTCGCGATGCCGCCATTGTCGCTCGCCGCTTGGCAGGTCGGCCTCGGCTGCCTGCCGATCGCGATCGTCGGGCTCGCGGTCGAGCAGCCGCAATTGGCTGCGCTGTCATCGATCGGCTGGGCGTCGATGATCTATATGACGGTGATCCAGTTTTGCCTGTGTTACGTCTGCTGGTTCGCCGCCCTTGAGCGGCTGCCGGCGGCGACCGCATCGATCGGCACCCTGCTGGTGCCGGTGGTCGGCGTGCTGGCGGCGGCGGCCATGCTGAATGAGCCGCTCGGCGCGCGCGAGGTCGCGGCCCTGGTGATCACGCTCGGCGGCGTCGCGGTGGCGCTACGCGCATGAAAAGAGCGGCGCACCGCAATGCGCCGCTCTTCCAATTCAGGTTAACTGGCCAGCGTTACGGGCAGGGATGCCGCCGCCCGTCATAGCCGAGATAGGTTTGCGTCCGGACATTGTAAGAGCGATATTTCGCCCTGCAGGAAGCAACGGTGTCGCCGCCCGGGACGACCGCGACCACGCCGTCATCGACATATTCGTCGCCGTAGTAATAGGGGTCGTTGTAGTAGCCGTAGCTGCTGCCGTAATAGCCAAGCCCGCTGCCGATAACGACGCCGGTTGCGAAACCAGGGTAGAAACCGCCGTGGCGATGGCGATGATGATGGCGATGACCGCCATGATGGAAGCCGCCACCGCCGCTAAACCTCGGGCCGGGGGCCACACCGCCGCCGATGACGCCGCCGCCACCGCCGCCACGAATGCCGCCCGCCATCGGTGGGGGTGCACCGCCGCCGCCTCGGAAGGCGCCGCCACCGCCACCAACCATCGCGCCGCCACCGCCACCAATCATCGCGCCGCCGCCACCACCGCGGAAACCACCGCCGCCGCCACCGATAGCGGCTCCGCCGCCGCCACCACCGCCGACAGCCGCTCCACCGCCGCCACCTCTACCACCAATGGCCCCCCCGGCGCTCGGAGGCGCCTGGGCGAAGCTCGGGTTGGGCAGCACCGTCGGTGCAACAAGCACCGCGATCGCTGCCGCGGAACATAGAATTTTCAGATTGATCATTGTTGGCTCCATCTCCGGGATACTGACCCTAACCATTTGAGAAGGAGGGCGTTCCCGAGCCCGCGCACCGGTCGTGCGCAACAGCGAGCCTGTCAGATCGGAACTGTATGTCGAATGAACAGGTCGTTATGATTCCGCGACATTTGGACGCCAAAAACGGCCGGAACAGCGACCGGGCAAAGTGTCGCCGCAATTGGCGATCGCGTCTGGACAATCGGGCGCGCCGATGGCATCACCGGCCCACGCCTTCTCGAACCGCCCGAGCCCTCATGAAGCTGTTTCTGCTCAAAATATTCACCTGGTGGAACGGCCAGACCTTCGGCACCCAATTGTGGACGTGGCGCTTCGGCGAGCTGGTCGGCCAGGACGAGCAGGGCAACACCTATTATCGCACCAAGGGCGGCAAGATCGATCCGACGCTCGGCTTCCAGCGGCGCTGGGTGGTCTACAACGGCTATGCCGAAGCGACGAGGGTGCCGCCATCATGGCACGGCTGGCTGCATCACACCGTCGACGTCGCCCCGACCGAAGAGACGTACACCCCGCGCGAGTGGGAAAAGCCGCACCAGCCGAACCTGACCGGCACGTCGGCGGCCTACCGTCCATCCGGCTCGACGCTGGCGAGCGGCCGCCGTCCGAAGGCGACCGGCGACTACCAGCCCTGGACGCCGGGAAGCTGATAGACAGCTGATTCACCGTTATGTTGAGCGCGGACCACCGCGCGGCAAGGCACGCGTCGTGAACGCGGATGCGTCGCTCGCCTGTGAATAACGGGAACAGCGGGGACATCGGCCGCTGCGTGGTTGCGCACTTGCCCCATTCGCCGTTCAATGAACCCATCTTACGGAGATGGTAAACCATCGCGTACGGTTCGGGCTCCAGTTCGCGACTGTCCCGATGAGCAGCGGCACCCGATCAGGATACGGCTGGGAGATAGGCCCCCGGTGCAGAAGTTCTGAAATCGCCCGTCAATGTGGCGCCGCCGTAGGAAAGGAAAGGCCGTCTGGGCAACCAGG
Source organism: Bradyrhizobium sp. AUGA SZCCT0169 (assembly GCF_018130085.1). Taxonomy (NCBI): domain Bacteria; kingdom Pseudomonadati; phylum Pseudomonadota; class Alphaproteobacteria; order Hyphomicrobiales; family Nitrobacteraceae; genus Bradyrhizobium; species Bradyrhizobium sp. AUGA SZCCT0169. The sequence continues at coordinate 341,175 of NZ_JAFCMC010000005.1, forward strand.
CGGCCTTTTTCTTTTTGCCTTAGCGCAGGCGGCGCGTTACGTCATCCTTGCCGCGGCGCGGCCGATCATTTCGGTGCGGCGGGCTTGCGCGGGCGCGATCTTGTCTTTCATCAGGGCGAGGATTTCCGGTGGCGCGGTGTCGGGCGAGCCTGAATTGAACGGCGGCGCCGGGTTGTATTCGAGCCGGAGCTGGATCGCTTCGGCGGTCCGCCGGTCGACCAGCAGCGACACCAGCGTCAGCGCGAAATCGATCCCTGCGGTGACGCCGCCGCCGGTGACGCGGTTGCGGTCGACGCAGACGCGGGTCCTGGTCGGCGTCGCGCCGAACGCGGAGAGAAAATCCATCGCGGTCCAGTGCGTCGCCGCGCGATATCCTTTCAGCAGGCCGGCCGCGCCCAGCACCAGCGATCCCGTGCAGACCGAGGTGATGTATTTGGCGCCGTCCGCCTGCTTGCGCAGGAACGCCAGCAGCTCCTCGTCATTGATCATGTCGTCGGTGCCGAAACCGCCGGGCACGCAGATGACGTCGAGCTGCGGGCAATCCGCAAAGGTCACCGTCGGCGTGATCGTCAGGACGGAGTCGCTGGGCACAGGCTCGATGCGCTTCCAGATCAGATGCACCTGCGCGCCCGGCACGCTGGAGAACACCTGCAGCGGCCCGGTGAAGTCGAGCTGGGTCACCTTTGGAAACAACACGAGACCGATCTGAAGCGGCACCGACATGAGGACCTCTTTGCTTTGCGAGTTCTACCAGCAGTTCGTCATTGCTGGGCTTGACCCAGCAATCCATCCACTTCGCAAAGACTCTTGCGAAGAACGATGGATGCCCGGATCAAGTCCGGGCATGACGACCGCGGCCTTGACTTGTGCATCCTGACATGATGGCCTCTTGTCAGAAATGCCATATTTCCCTCATTTAAGGACATAACCTCAAATGATCGGTGTGCTGATCTTTCCGGACTTTCAGCTGCTCGATGCCGCGGGGCCGATTTCGGTGTTCGAAATCGCCGCGCGCTTCTCGGGGGCGGCGCCTGCGATCAGGACTTTGGCGGCGACGCCGGGTCCGGTGCGCAGCACCTCCGGCGTCGAGATGCTGGCGCGTGGCTTCAAACCTTCCAGCGCGATCACGACGTTGATCGTGGCGGGTGGCGAGGGCGTGCGAACGGCGGCGATCTGCCCGAAGACGCTGGCCTTCGTGCGGGCTTTGGCCAGGCGCGGCGTCCGCGTCGCCAGCGTTTGCTCCGGCGCTTACGTTCTGGCCGAGGCCGGTCTGCTCGACGGACGTCGCGCCACCACGCATTGGCAACGCACGCGGCACTTCGTGTCGGCCTATCCGAAAGTGAAGCTGGAAGCCGATCGGATCTACACACGCGACGGCAATGTCTGGACCTCGGCGGGGATCTCAGCGGGCATCGATCTCGCGCTCGCGATGGTCGTCGAGGATTACGGAGATGAAATCGCGCAGCGCACCGCCAAGCAGCTCGTTCTCTATCATCGCCGCAGCGGCGGCCAGTCGCAATTCTCGTCGCTGCTGGAATTGAAGTCGCCGACCGGACGGTTCGGACCGCTGCTGGCATGGGCGCGCGAACATCTCGATGCGCCGCTCACGGTGGAGGACCTGGCCGAGCAGGCCGGCATGAGTTCGCGGCATTTCACCCGCGCTTTCATTGCCGAGACCGGCACTACGCCCTCAAAGGCGGTCGAGCGGTTGCGGATCGAGGTGGCGCGGCAGCGCGTGCAGTCGTCCAGCGAGGCGATCGAACGCGTCGCCGAGATCACCGGCTTTCGCGATCCGGAACGGATGCGCCGCGCCTTCATCCGCGCCTTCGGCCAGCCGCCGCAATCGCTGCGGCGGGCGGCACGCGCGGGGTGATGCGCTGATGCGGCGAGATCAGCCGACATGATCCGGAAGGCGAATGAACACGACGCGTCGACGCTCGCTGCGGTGAGCATCGAGGTCTGGATGAACACCTATCTTCGAAAGGGCATCAGTGCCCACTTCGCGGACTATATTCTCTCGGAATTTACGGCGCAGAATCTTCGCGATGCGATCGGCGATCCCGGCAAGGCGAGTTGGGTCTCGGAGAACGGCACCGGAATTGACGGGTTCGTGACCGTGTGTTCGTCGGCAACGCCGCCTTTGGCCGATTGCTCGCCGCTGGAAATCAAAACCCTCTTTGTTCGGCCGAGGCAGCAGTCGGGCGGAAGGGGCACCGCATTGTTACACTGTGCGCTGGAGCATTGCCGGGACCTCGGCGGCGAGAGCGTCTGGTTGACGGTCAATGCCAGGAACAGCCGAGCGATCGGCTTCTATCTCAGGCATGGCTTCAACAAGATCGGCACCACGCAGTTTCGGATCGGCGACCAGGCTTACGAAAACGACGTGATGAAAATCGATCTTCGGCGTCCGGTCGCAACGTAGACCACCGCCGGCATATGTGTGCATTCGCAGCGGCGTGGGCGAGGCGAGCGATGCGCTAAAGCGGCGCGTCGGGACGCCAGCCGAGAATGGCGAGCATGACGAAGAATCCGACGACGTAGGCAACCGCAATCGGCCAGCCCTGCGTGATCCATCGGCCGACGGATTTTGCTTCCGGATACATGTTCGCCAGCGCGACGCCCGCGGAGGAGCCGAACCAGATCATCGATCCGCCGAAGCCGACGGCGTAGGCGAGATAGCCCCAATCATAACCGCCCTGTTTCAGCGCGAGCGCGGTCAGCGGAATATTGTCGAACACCGCGGAGACAAAGCCGAGCCCGAGCGTCGTCGGCCACGAGGCGGCGGGGAGTTTCTCGACCGGCATCATCGATGCCGCCGTCACCAGCGCGAGCAGGAAGATGGTGCCCTTGAAGGTCTCCGGCATCACCGACCAGTCCGGCTTGCGCAACGCCGCGGTCGACAGGATCACGGCCCACACCGCGATGCCGAGCACGGGGAGGACGTCGAGCAGGTCAGGGAATTTCAGATTGGCAGTGATGTTGGCGGCCAGTGCGGCCACGAGTATGGCGGCGACGATGAACACCCTGATGGAGTCGATCTTCACTCCGCTCGGTGGATTCTTGACGATCGGCGAATAGCGCTGCTGCTGCAGCGACGCCGGCACGGCGAAGATCAGCATCGCGGCGATGGCGGCAATATAGGCCTCGACGACGGCGAGGGGACTGACCCCGGCGATCCACATCATCGTGGTGGTGGTGTCGCCGACGACGCTGCCGGCGCCTCCCGCATTCGAGGCCGCGACGATGGCCGCGAGATAGCCGATATGGACCTTGCCCCGGAAAACACTGCGCGCCACGGTGCCGCCGATCAGGGCGGCGGCGATATTGTCGAGGAAGCTGGACAGTACGAACACCAGCACCAGGAGAATGACGCCGCCCTTCCAGTCTTCCGGCAGCAGCGCCGGCATTTCGGCGGGAATCCGGCTCTCCTCGAAATGCCGCGACAGCAGCGCAAATCCCATCAGCAGCAGGAACAGATTGGCCAGCGTTACCCATTCATGCGCCATGTGGTGGCCGAGGCCACCAAGGCCGGCGCCGTATTTGAAGCCGGTGAAGATCAGCTTGTAGAGGATGATGGCGGCAAGCCCCGTCAACGCGACGGGCAGGGTGTGGCGATGAAACAGCGCGACGCCGAGCAGCGTGAGCGCGAACAGGATGAAGTCGACGGGTATCCCGAGGATGAGCATGGTTGCCGTCAATTCTGTCGCGCGAGCGAGTTTGTCAATTCAGCGCCTTCATCCAGTTCGCGATCTCGGTGACCGCGACATTGGCCTGTGGCAACAGCTTGCCCATGGTGAAGAATCCGTGGAACTGGCCGGGGAAGTGCTTGTAGGTCACGGGTACGCCGGCCTGCTTCAGCCGCGCGGCGTATTCGTCGCCTTCGTCGCGCAGCGGATCGCCGCCGGCGGTCAGCACATAGGCTGACGGCAATCCTTCAAGCGTTTTGGCGCGCGCCGGTGAGGCCTGCCAATTGTCGATGTCGGCGGGGCTGCTGAGATAATGGTTGCAGAACCATTTGATCACGGAATGCGTCAGCAGAATGCTGGTCTCGGGCTCGCTGTGCGAGGGATGCTTCATCCCAAAATCCGTCGCGGGATAGATCAGCACCTGACCCGCGAGCTTTGGCCCATCGTCGTCACGCGCCGCGAGCGCGACTACGGCAGCGAGATTGCCGCCGGCTGAGTCGCCGCCGACCATGATGCGGGCCGTGTCGATGCCGAGGTCCTTCGCATTGGCCGCGACCCATTTCACCGCCGTCACCGCGTCGTCGACGGCGGCGGGGAATTTGTGTTCGGGGGCGAGGCGATAGTCGATCGAGATCACGATCAACTCGCCCTCATGCGCGAGCTTGCGGCAGACCACGTCGTGAGAATCCAGATCGCCGATCACCCAGCCACCGCCGTGATAGAATACCAGGCAGGGCGCGAGGCCGCCGGTTTTTCGCAGGCTCTTCGGCGTGTAGATGCGCCCCGGGATCGCGCCATGCGGGGCGGGGATTGAGAGCGGTGTAGCGGATTCCAGTTCGGCCGGTTCGGGATTGGCGACAGGCCGAGCGGCCAGATACATCAAACGGGCCTGGGTCGGTGTTCCCGACTCATAAGGCGGGCGGCCGGCTTCCTGGAAGGCCTTGTAGACGGCGGCGGCATCGGGATCGAGAACGACGGGCATGGGGATGAAGACCTCTGGTGTTTTGTGCTGTCATTCCGGGGCGCTCGCGAAGCGAGTGAACCCGGAATGACGAAGGCTAGGCAGCCGTCCGGCCGCCGTCGACGGTGTAGGAAGAGCCGGTGACGTAGCTGGCCTCATCGGACGCCAGGAACGCCACGACGGAGGCGACCTCGGAAGCATGTCCGAGCCGCCGCGCCGGAATCCGGTCGACCATCTTTTCGGCATCGGGGCATTGCCGCCGTTGCGTCCCTGATAGATCGTCGACAGCATCCGGCTGTCGATCAGGCCTGGACAGACGCAGTTGACGCGGACGCCGGTGCCGGTGCATTCCCAGGCTGCGGTCTTGGTTAGTCCGATCACCGCATGCTTGCTGGCGCTGTAGACGGCGATGTAGGGCGATCCCATCAGGCCCGCGATCGAGGCGGTGTTGATGATGCTGCCCTTGTTCTGTTTGAGCATCACCGGCAGCACATGCTTCATACCGAGGAAGACGCCGACCACGTTGACGTCGAGCACCCGGCGAAAACTCTCCAGCGAATATTGTGGGATCGGCTTGATGTCGCCCTCGATGCCGGCGTTGTTGTAGAAGGCGTCGATGGTGCCGAATTTGTCGACGCTGGCGCGGACATAGTCGGCGACTTCGTCCTCCTGGGTGACGTCAGCGGCGATCGCCAGCGCCTCGGCGGAGGCCGGCAACTCCTTGATGGCGGCCTTGAGGTCGGCCTCCTTGCGGTCGACGGCGACAATGCGTGCCCCGCGCTCGGCGAGCAGCCTGATGGTGGCGGTTCCGATGACGCCGGCCGCACCGGTGACGACGGCGACCCGGCCGTCCAGGCGAATTCGATCGGTCATGTCTGGGGTTTCCTCTGGCTCGTCCGGTTGTCCCGGATTTTGACGGTTTTCGCACGAGGGACCGCGCAAGCGCTCGCTCGGGGCGACTATTTCATTTGTGGCGGGGGCTGACCAGAGGTCGCGGGGCGGGCGAAGCCCGTCCCTAGAGAGGGGTAACCGCCCTTTCCCCGCCGTATTCCACGTGTTAACCGGTGGGCACGCGAGCGGCGGATAGATTGTACTATGTCGCGAGCCCGATTCGCCCTTTAAAGCCGCGCGAGATGTTTCGAACCATTGCCCTGACTGGTATTGCGGCCCTGGTGGCCGCCTCGACAATGTCGCTTGCGCCGCCCGCGCGCGCGCAGATCGGCAATATTTTTTCCGATCCGCCGCTGCGGCCGCCAGGCGCGATTCCCCGTGGCAACCAGCAGCAACAGCAGCAATTCGACGACGAGGAGGAAGTGCCCGAATTGCCGCGCGGCCGGCTGTTGCCGACGCCGAACCGCCCCGCTCCGGGGCAGGGCGTACCTCCGCCCGGCAGCGTGCAGACCCAGCCGCTGGCGCCGCCGCCCGGCACCACCGTCGTTCCGCAGAACACCCAGCCGGGGATCGCGGTAGCGCCGCCGCAGCCGGGTGCGCCGGGCGCCGCGCCGCCGCCACCGGGGCAGCGCCAGCCCAAGGGGCCCGTTCCGCCGGCCTCGGCGAGCCTGCAGCCGGGCGACGAAGTGGTGTCCGAGCCTCCGGCGTCGAAGGTTACCAACAAGAAGGCGAGCTTCTCCGGCCTCGACAAGATCACCGGCCGGATCATCAATTTCGACGAGGACATCGGCGAGACGGTGCAGTTCGGCGCGCTGCGCGTGAAGACGTCGGCCTGCTACACGCGGCCGTCCACCGAAGCTGCCAATACCGACGCCTTTGTCGAGGTCGACGAGATCACGCTGCAGGGCGAGGTGAAGCGGATCTTCTCGGGCTGGATGTACGCCGCGAGCCCCGGGCTGCACGGCGTCGAGCACCCGGTCTACGATATCTGGCTGACCGACTGCAAAGGCCCCGACCAGACCATCGTCAGCGCGCAGCCTGAACTGCCGAAGCCGGCTCCGCCGCCGCCTGCCGCCAAGCGCCCGCCGGCGCCGAAGCAGGCCGCGCCGCGTCCGCCGCCGTCGGGGCTGCCGCCGCAGCCGCAGTTCCAGCAGCAACCGCCGCCACCGCCGCCGCAGCAACAACGGCCCGGCGGGCTGTTTGGTGGCTTGTTCGGGAATTAGGCGGCGTCCCCGCCGCATCGGTTCTCGTCGATGCCAGCAGACATACGACAAGGCGAATATTCTCAGCCGGGATCGGCACGCTCCGTAATCGCTTTTAGCGGCGCGCCCTGATAGGCCGCTTGCGTCTTTGGCAGCACGGGCACGCTACGCGAAGCGGGAGCAGATGGCGCCGGCGCCGCGGTTGCCACCGGCTTCGGCGGCTGCGGGTTGAAGATCGACGTCACCACGCGCTCGCGCAGCAATTCGCTCTGTTCGGGAAACCACATGCCCGAGGGACCCGCGCTGTTGGCGCGTTCGGCGAAGGCGGCGCTGAGGCCGAACTTCTCGAGGCGCGCCTGCTCGCGGGCAATCGAGATGCGCTGTTCGTTCGCGGTCATGCCGCGGAAGTAAGGCTGGTGAAAGCCGAGCCGTGCGTTCGCGTGCAGATGGCGCTGCTTGCCGCCGAGGAACATGATGGTGCAGGCGGAAGCGCATTGATGGGTAACGTAGGTCGACAGGCCTCGCGCCTTGATCAGGTCGGAGATCTTCTGCGCCTCCGCGACGCGCCCGCCGTTCGAGTTCAGCCGCACGGTGCGCACATTGTCCAACGCCTTCAGAATGGTCTCGAACTCCTTCGCCGTGCCGAACGAGATACCTCCGGAGAAATCCAGCATGGTGCCGTTATTCAGCACCTTGAACTGGTGTGACGCGAGGCGCGCATCGCCGGCCGCGATCTCGTAGATGCCGAGGCCCTGCGGAATCGCGACGTAGTAGACACTGTAAACGAGGTGGAAAGCGCCGAGCGCCATGGTCGCCTTGGCGGCGGTGCCCCAGAAGCGCTTTCCTGTCTGTCGGTAGGCGGTCGCCGCGCGCCAGACGCCGATCGCGCCCCAGATCGTGAACAGGATGATCGCGATCCAGGTCAGGCCGTGGGAGATCAGCCAGCGCACCGGCTGTTCGCCGACGCTTGGGTTGATCGCTGCGCCCAGAACGGCGGACGCAAGTCCGAAGCTCGTGCCCAGCACCACATAATTGATCCAGTAGGAGCGCGGCAGCGAGAGTTCGCCGCGCCAGTGCCGCGCGATGACGTTCTGCGCCGGGCGTTTGGGCAGCGGCGGCGGCAACCGGGGCGGCACGATGAAGGTGAGCGGCGGCGGCACGCTGGCAACGGCCTGTTCGGCGCCGTGGATCGCGACGAAGTTTTCGCCGGGCCCGGCCGCCGGTGTCGCGTGCAGCGCGTTGCTCATCTGAGCGATCCCTGTCGTTGTCGGAGGCGGAGCATTCCCACCGGCCGTGCAAACAGGGATAAGAGAGGTCACGGGGAGGGACTGTGACGGATGTCACAATGCCAAACAGGACAGGTCTTCAGCCGCGCGCCGCGATGATCGCGAGTGCGTCGGCGCCGCTGACCGGGCGATCGGGCGGCAATTTCAGAAAATCCGCCGGCTCGCCCGTGATCGCCCGGTCGAGCATGGTGCGGTAACGGCGCCTGGATATTTCGACCGCGCCGAAGCTCTTCAAATGCTCCGTGACGTATTGCGTGTCGAGCAGCTCAAACCCTCCTGCGATCAGCCGCGCCGCCAGATGCACCAGCGCCACCTTCGAGGCGTCTCTGGCGGTGTGGAACATGCTCTCGCCGAAGAAGGCGCGGCCGAGGCTCACGCCATATAATCCGCCGACCAGATCGTCGTTCTGCCAGACCTCGACGCTGTGGCAGTGCCCGATCTGGTGCAGTCCGACATAGAGATCGCGGATCCGCTTGTTGATCCAGGTGTCGTCACGCCCGGTCTGCGGCGCCGCGCAGCCCGCAATGACCGCCTTGAAGGCGGTGTCGACGGTGACGGTGAAGGCGTCGGAGCGCACGGTGCGCGCAAGCCGCGAGGCGATGCGAAAGCCGTCGAGCGGGATCACCCCGCGCATTTCCGGCTCGACCCAGAACAGGGTGGGGTCGTCGGCGCTTTCGGCCATCGGGAAGATCCCGCAGGCATAGGCGCGCAGCAGCACCTCGGGCGTGATTTCGGAAACGGCAGACTCGCGCGATGTCATGGCGGGAGAATAGCAGGGAGCCGGTGGCCTGTGCTATGCCTTGAAAAAAAGCGGCGGCATGGCCTGGATAACGAAAACGGGTAGTACGGCCGCCGGGAGGACTGGAGGAACGAAAATGAACCGACGCCGCTTCCTGCAATACTCGATTTCAACCGCTGCAGCCGCCGCATGGCCTACCGCCTCACGCGCGCAGCAGTACCCATCAAAAATCATCCGTTTTCTTGTCGGATTCCCTCCGGGCGGCTCGGCCGATTTGACGATGCGCCAATTTGCACATCGCCTCGATGCAGTATTGGGCGCCAAGCATCTGATCGAGAACGTTCCTGGCGCATCTTCGACACTGGCGGCCGTGCAGGCCCTGCGCGCCGAACCGGATGGACATACGCTTTATCTCGGCTCGAACGTCGCCCAGGTGATCGCGCCGACGATGCTGAAATTATCGTATGATCCACTGACGGCGCTTGCGCCGATTTCCCAGGTTACAACGAATTCGAATCTCGTCGCCGTATCAGCCGGGTATGGCGTGAAGAACTGGGCAGAATTCCTGGCGAAAGCCAAGGGAGAGCGCGATGGGGTGTTCTATGGAACCTCCAACGTCGGCTTCCAGATCCCGGCCGTCCAGATCTCCAAGATCGCCGGGATCAAGCTTGTCAATATTCCCTTCAAGGGCGGCGCTGAAACCGTTACCGCGGTGCTGGGTGGCAACATTCCGATGATCATCGGAACGCCCCCATCGATCCTGCCGCATGTCAACTCAGGTGCACTTGTAGCGCTGTGCGCAACGAGCGCGGAACGCTCCTCCGTCATGCCGGAAATTCCGGGAGCCAACGAAGTTGGCCTCAGGGGAATGGATTCGGTTGGGTGGTTTGGCCTCTTCGCACCCGCGAAGACCCCTGTTGCCGTCGTGACAAGGCTGCACGAGGCGATCCAATCGGTGATAGGGGACAAGTCGCTGCAACAGGCACTCAGCAAGGAAGGTTTGGAGCTGCGGGGCTCCGCGAGTCCGGAGCGCTTTGCGAGCTTCCAGAAGAAGGAGTTCGAAGAGACCGCAGCGATCATACGCGAGGCCGGACTTGCGCCGACCTAAAGCGTGATGGCATTAGGTTCGATAGCCTGAGTTTTTGAGGTAGTTGGCACATTCTTCTGAGGTGAAGGCATCGAGTGCGCAGCCGATTGCGGCGCAGACCGCGTCGACAGTTCGCGCGGCAGCTTTGCGGAC
>NZ_JAFCMC010000050.1:0-51299 GCF_018130085.1 Bradyrhizobium sp. AUGA SZCCT0169
CCTTGTCTGAGATCTCAACAACCTCATTCTGGCACAACTGATGCCGTAGGGGGCCGTCCACACCATCACTCCGCGGCGGTTGTTGTTGCAGAAGGTCGCAAACGCCTGCGCTCTCACCGATGGGCCGCGGCGTATGGGTCCCGGGTCAAGCCCGGGACGACGGCTGTGTTTGTCGCTGCAGCATTATCCAAACACACCTTCGCATTCTCGCGGCCTGATAAGCCCGAGCTTTGCCAGAAATTCCTTGCCCTCTCCAATCAGAGGGCGCAGGGAATGCCGGATGCGCGCTGCACCCGCGGTCTCATGTGCGATTGTGCTAAAGAAGCTGCACATGAGCATACAGGGCAGCGGAGAGCATCCGACATTCCCTGCGCAATGGCTTTACGGCTTATGACGCGCTCTCCCCGGTGAGACGGCCTCTATTGCCACCGTCACCCCTCGGAAGCGTTAGCTTCTTCAGAGCTTGACGCCGTTACGGGCGCCAGGACCACACGCTTTCGCCGTACGCCTCAGCCGCGACCGTCAATCGCAACGTCAGCGTCCACCGCAACCCGCCCCTCGTCGTGACGATGGCCAACGCCCCTTGTGTCCCGGGCGGTTGTTCCTGAGCAGCTCGTAGGATGGGTGGAGCGATAGCGATACCCATCAATTCCGGTTTGCGCTTGTGCGATGGGTTTCGCTTCGCTCTACCCATCCTACGCACTACGCTTACTGCGCTAACAGCCGCACGAAATCGATCACGCTGTACGCGGCCTCGCCAGAAAACGCGCGATGGCACGGCCGAGGTCGGCGCTGTCGAGGGGCTGCTCGAGCGACGCCTTGGCCGCCGCGACCAACGGTTCGGGAGCGTTGTTCTGACCGGCTTTTTCGCAACAGAAATGCGCAAAGGCCGTGGTGAATTCGGGATGCGGCTGCACCGACAGCGTTGCGCCGTTCGCATAGAGAAGGCCCGCGTGCGGCGTGAACTGCGAATGGAATATGGTTGTTGCCCCCGTGGGTGGCGTGATGACCTGGTCCTGATGTGAGGCGGGAATTGCGATTCTATCGCCCTCGATCACGCCGTTGCCGGGCACGACGTCATAGACGTGACGCCCGATGCCCCAGCCCTTTTCCGATTTGCGCACCGTTCCGCCGAGCGCCTGCGCGATCAATTGATGGCCGAAGCAGATTCCGGCCATGGGAGTTTTTGCTTCATACGCCGCGCGGACAAAGCGCTCGAGCGGTGCGATCCAGTCGAGATCGTCGTAGACGCCGGCTGGCGATCCCGTGAGCAGAATGGCTTCGAGGCCGGCGGGATCGGGCAGCGCTTCGCCATCGGCAAGCCGGACCGTCGCAAAGCTCGCCGAGGCATCCGCCTCGCCAAGCAGCCGTTCGAACATCTGGGGGAAGGAGCCGTGCCGCGCGCGATTGGCAGGCGAAATGACGCCGGTTTCGATGATCGTGATTTTCGGCATGAAAGTTTTCCAGGGCACCAAAGCATAAAGGCACCACAACATGAAAGAGCCTCAGCTCCTTGGGGAAAGAGCTGAGGCCCGACGCGGCTTCTTGGGGTTCGCGGCCAGGATTTTGTCAGGGGGGCGATGTCCGGCAGCGTTTGAAAATGATGCCGAGATTTCGGGGTTTCCGCAACAGACATCGTGGAACGAACCCGCTTCTTTGGGGGTAGTCCGAATTGGCTTTCCCATCACATGCTTCAGCGCTTGACCAGGCAAAGATAAGGTTAATGCTTGGGGTGGGTTGCCACCGGATCCGCGCAACGCGCGGCCCGGTGATAAACTCCGCGTAACCCACCGCTGTTCGTATTCGCGTCGGCGGTGGGTTACGGCTTACGCCTTCTCTTTGCGAGCTATGGCGGACAAGTCACCTGACCCACCTACGTAGCGAAGCAGCCGCCGTCAGCCGACGACGACTTCGCTGATCTGCATGACCGGGGCGATGTCGGTATAGTTCTTGATGTCGCCCATGATCTCCTTGGCGTGAGGCCCGAAGCCGGCCTGGAACGACTCCACCGAGTCGGCGAAGATGTGACACATCCCGACATAGGTCGCGGGCGCACCGGGTGCGCCGCCGCCGATGCCCTTGTCCACCGTGTAGGACTTGCAGGCATCGCCCATGCGCGCCTTGACCAGCGGCATGTGCTTGTCGCGATAATAATCGTGGTCGAAGCGCGCCCCCGGCGTGTTCGGATACATAACGCTTACCTTGATCATGGCGTGCTCCTCGTTTGATATTCGCCGGTTGATTTCCGGCACAGGTCCAAACTGTGCGTCAGTTTTACCGATCCCGCAACTCTGAAACACCGGGTTGCAGTTGCATCGGTCGCAAATTACTTCGGGGCGAAAATCTGGAGTATGGTACGAGCAGCCGGAGGAACAGCGATGCAATTGCGGGTTTTTGGGCGCACGGGAATGCAGCTCTCGGTGCTGGGCTTTGGGTGCGGCGCCGTCGGCGGCGTGATGGTGCGCGGCGATCCGGCCGATCAGGAGCGCGCCGTCGCGCGGGCGATCGATGTCGGCGTGAATTATTTCGACACCGCGGTGCTGTACGGCGACGGTGAATCGGAGAGGAACCTTGGCCGTGTCTTGCACAAGCTGAAGCCGGCCAACGCCATCGTCGGCACCAAGGTTCGAATAGCGCCCGATGCGTTCGGTCGCATTGCCGACGCCATTACCACGTCGCTCGAAGGCAGTCTGGCGCGACTGGGTCTCGAGCACGTCGACATCTTTCACCTGCACAATCCGATTACCGTTTCAGGCGGCGGATCGGCGCTGAGCGCGCGGCAGGTGCTGGACGAGGTGGTGCCGGCGCTCGAGCGGCTGCGTCAGCAGGGCAAGATTCGACACCTGGGGATTTCGGCGGTCGGCGACACCGTGGCGCTGCATCAGGTGATCGATGCCGGCGTCTTCGACAGCGCGCAGATCGTCTACAACATGCTCAATCCATCCGCGGCCGAAGAACTGCCGAAAAATTATCCGGCGCAGGATTATGCGCGGCTGTTCGATCACACGCGCGCTGCCGGCGTTGGTGTCGTCGGCATCCGCGTGCTGGCCGGCGGCGCCCTCTCGGGCTCGGCCGCGCGTCACCCGATTGCAAGCCCGGCGCCCGAGCCGATCGGCTCAAGCATGAGCTATGATGCCGATATCGAGCGCGCCCGCCGTCTGATGCCGCTGGTGGAGGAGGGGTCTGCTTCCAGCCTGACCGAAGCTGCGACGCGGTTTGCGCTGTCGCATCCGGCGATGGGCACTATCCTGGTCGGCATGGCGACGCCGCAGGAGTTCGAGGGCGCTTTCGCCGCGGTTGAGAAGGGGCCATTGCCGCAGGCGGCGCTCGAACGGCTGGCGACATTGCGGCAGGCGTTTGCCGGCGAGGCGCGGTGACTACCTTCCCGGGCTGGAAATCAGCGGCGGGGCGGTTGAGCCGGTGGCAAGCGAACGTTGCACCATGACCGTGTCGGCCCAGCGGCCGTAGCGATAGGCGACGCCCGGCAGCAGGCCGGCGCGGGCAAAGCCGTACCTTTCGTGCAGCGCAAGCGACGCCGTATTGTCGGAATCGATATAGCCGATCATCTGCCGGAACCCGGCTGCGGCGCAGACGTCGATCAGCTCCTGCAACAACAGCCGTCCGACGCCGCGTCCCTGATGCTCGCGATGCACATAGATCGAATGCTTGACCGCGTAGCGATAGGCCGGCCGCTTGCGAAACAGCACGACGTAAGCGTAGCCAACCACCTCGCCGCCGCAAACAGCCACCAGGTGCGGCAGGCGCTGGCTGCGGAGGTTCTTGCGCCGGTCGCGCAGATCCTCGGGCTCCGGGGTGCCGCTGTCGTCGACGCTTTCCTCGACGCCGCGTCGGATATGATGCCGATAGATCGCCAGCATCGCCTCGACATCGCCGTCGCGCGAGGGTCGGACCAGCACCGGCTGCTGGTCGGTCACGGCCGGGTCTGTTGTTTCGACGGGCCGGTTCATTCGCAGACCACATAAGTATGCAGCCGGATGCGGCCGGACGGATCGACTTCCTTGTAGACGCCCTGAATCTCGACGTCGAAGCCGGGGAAGGTGTTGAAGCAGGTTTCGAACATTGTGAGGTAGTCGATCATCGGCTGCGCCCGTTCGGTCAATCGTTCGCCCGGCACGATGGTGGCGATGCCGGGGGGATAGACCACGAACGGCGTCGTGGCAATGCGGCCGGCGATGGCGTCGATCGGCAGGTAGTCGACGTCGTTGCGCACCAGATAGCGCGCGGCGTCGCGCGGCGACATTGCGATGTCGGGCAGATGCTCTGCGAGGAATTGCTTCGCCTGCAGCGCGCTGACGCCGGCTTCGCGGAAGAAGCCGTGCATGCCGGCGCAGAGATCGCGCAGGCGGACGCCGGCATAGCGCTTCGGCCGGCGCTGATGGAATTCCGGAATCACCTCTTCCAGCAGCGCGTTGTCGTCGTGCAGTTTCTTGAAGGCGACGAGGCCCGAGATCAAGGTGCCGGCCTTGCTGGCCTCGACGCCGGGGGTAAGCAGGAACAGCAGCGAATTGAGGTCGTTCTTTTCCGGCACGATGCGGTTCTCGCGCAAATATTGCGCGACGACGGGAGCGGGAATGCCGTGCTCGGCATAGCGGCCGGTGGCGTGGTCGAAGCCGGGCGTCAGAACCGTCAGCTTGTTCGGGTCGGTCATGGCAAAGCCCGCGGTCAGATCGGGAAAACCGTGCCAGCGGGCGTCCGGCGAAAGCTGCCAATAAACGGGGTCGGTGACCAGCATGTCGGTGGAGATGGTCTCCCAGGCCACATTGTGCACGGCGCCCGCGCGGGAGACGTCCGGGATTGCGACGCGGTCGGGCACGAACGGCTCGAAGAACCAGCGGCGTTCGGGCCGCGCCTCCTTTTCCTCGAATTCGCGGCGGACCGCGCGCATCTTCTTGCGCAGTTCGATGCCGAGCCGGATCGTGTCGTCCCACAGCACCTCGCCGGAGCGGCCCTTCATCATCTGCGCGCCGACATCGAGCGAGGCGAAGATCGGATAGAACGGCGAGGTCGAGGCGTGCTGCATAAAACTTTCGTTGAAGCGGCGGTGTTCGATGCGGCGCTTCTGGCCGGTGATGTGGCGGTCCTTGATGTGGATCTGCGAGGCCTGCGAGAAGCTCGCCAGCTGCTTGTGGGTCGACTGGGTCGCGATAATGCCCGGCGCGTCGGGACCGAGACCGGACAGCCCCATTGCGAAACGGCCGGCATAGAGCGGATGAAATTTCATGAAGCCGGCCCAGGCCTCGTCGAACAGGATGTAGTCGCAGAGGTGGCCGATGGCTTTGAGGATCATCTCGGCGCTGTGGATGGTGCCGTCATAGGTGCACTGCTCGACGACGGCGACGCGGAACGGGCGCGGCTTGCGCCAGGCTTCCGGATCCTTGACCAGCGGATGGCTGCGGATGCGTTCGCGTAAGCTCGTCTCGTCGATGGCGTCCCAGCGCATCGGGCCGATCAGGCCCCAGGCATTGCGGACGGTGGGGATATAAACCGGAATGCCGCCGGCCATCATCAGCGCGCCATGATGCGCCGCCTTGTGGTTGTTGCGGTCGAACAGCACGAGATCGCCGTCGGTGACGAGCGCGCCCAGCACCACCTTGTTGGAGGTCGAGGTGCCGTTGAGCACGAAATAGGTCTTTTCGGCGCCGAAGATTTGCGCCGCTTCCTTTTGCGCCTTCAGCGCCGGGCCCTCATGAGTGAGGAGATCGCCGAGGTCGAGCACGGAATTGTCGAGGTCGTCACGAAAGACAGCTTCGCCGAGATGTTCGACGAACACCCGGCCGATCGGGCTGCGGCTGTAAAACACGCCGCCATTGTGGCCCGGGCAGGTCCATAGCTGGTTGCCCTCTTCGGCATAGTCGACCAGCGCGCCGAAGAACGGCGTCTTCAGGGTTTCGGCATATTGCTTCAGCCGGCTGATCAGGTTCTTGGCGATGAAGGGCGGCGTTTCCTCGGACAGGAAAACATAGCCGTCGATGAAATCCAGCACCTCGACCGGCAGGTCCTCGAACCGCTTGCGGCGGATCAGGAGGATGATCGGAAAATCGAGGCCGCGCCGGCGCATCAGATTGATCAGGGCCATGGTCTTGCCCTCGAGGCCCTTTTTACCCCAGTCGACCACCATGCAGCCGATCGCGGCATCGGTCTGAACCGCGATTTCCGCATCCTCCAGCCTGCGCGCCCGGACCACTTCGAAGCCGGAGCGCTCGATCTCGGTGATGATCTGATTGAAACGGAGGCCTTCGAGATCGTCGGTATCAAAGACCGGCGCGGCGAACAGAAAGGTGAAGCGTCGGAAATAGTCCATCGGGGTCCTCGAGTGTGTGTCCAGCAAGCTGTTGGCGCATTCGATGACATCTGGATGACGGATGGGTTCCGGCCCGGCCCCAAGACTCTGCCGCTCGATCGAGGGGCTGCCCTTCAGCCCCGGTACCGCAGCGCTTCCACCAGCACCGTAAACGCCGGCGACTGCTGGCGGCGGCTCGGGTAATAGAGGTGATAGCCCGGAAACGGCGCGCACCAGTCGTCGAGCACGCGGACCAGCCGCCCGTCGGCAAGGTACGGCTGGACCTGGTCTTCCGGCAGATAGGCGAGACCGTGCCCTCCCAGCACCGCGTTCAATCGCAATGCGGTGTTGTTGAACACCAAGGGACCATCGACTCGCACCCTCAGTTCACGGCCGCGTTTCTCGAATTCCCAGGCGTAGATTCCGCCATAGGTCGGCAGGCGGATGTTGATGCAGTCGTGCGCGGTGAGATCCTGCGGTTTCTTCGGCACCGGCTTGCGTTCGAAATAGGCGGGTGCGCCGACCACCGCCATGCAGAAGTCCGGTCCGATCCGTACCGCGATCATGTCCTTGGCCACCTGCTCGCCGAGACGGACGCCGGCATCGTATCGCTCGGCGACGATATCGGTGAGGCCGTAGTCGATGATCAGTTCGACCTTGATGTCGGGATAATTCGGCAGCAGCGTCGTGAGCGCCGGCCAAAGAATGGCCTGCGCGGCATGTTCGCCGGCCGTGATCCGGATGGTGCCGGCGGGTTTTTCCCGCAATTCGGTCAACGCCGATAGTTCCGAGTCGATCTGCTCAAATTTTGGTCCGACGGTTCGGATCAGCCGCTCGCCGGCTTCGGTCGGCGCCACGCTGCGCGTGGTGCGGGTGAGCAAGCGCAAGCCGAGCCGTTCCTCCAGGCCACGAATGGTGTGACTGAGCGCCGATTGCGAAACCCCGAGCTGTGCTGCCGCCCGCGTAAAACTGCGTTCTCGCGCAACCGCGAGGAACGCCATGAGATCGTGCGTGTTTTTCCCGAGCATTATTGAGCCAGCCTCATAAGTGTATGCGGATTAATAGGCCTAATCGAAACTCGCCGCACTCCCTAAATGCCCGAAGGCACGAGCTCGTTACCTGCCCGGGCGGGCGGCGCGCAACCCACGATCATGATCGGCGTTAGCAACCATGGATCATGGTCGGCGTTGGTGGGCGGGACGCAATCGAACGAAGCGGCAAAAGGATTGATGGCATGCGAAGCCCCGGTGATTTCAGATTCTCTCGGCGCGACCTGTTGATCGTCGGCGCAGCGTCTCTCACGGCGCCGGCCCTCGGGGTCACGACGTCGACCTTTGTGGCCAAGGCCGATGTCGCCCTGAAGCCCGCGGTTCCCGCAGCGCCCGTGATGTCCAAAGTTTCCTTCAATGTGAACGGCCAGGTGCGCGAGCTCGAGGTCGACACGCGGACCACGCTGCTCGATGCGTTGCGCGAGAATCTGCATTTCACCGGCACCAAGAAGGGCTGCGATCACGGCCAGTGCGGCGCGTGCACGGTGATCGTCGGCGGGCGCAGGATCAATTCATGCCTGACGCTGGCTGTGATGCACGAGGGCGAGAGCGTCACCACCATCGAGGGATTGGGTACGCCTGACAACATGCATCCGATGCAGGCGGCGTTCGTCAAGCATGACGGCTATCAATGCGGCTATTGCACGCCCGGGCAGATCTGCTCGGCGGTCGCGGTGCTCGACGAGATCAAGGCCGGCATTCCCAGCCATGTCAGCGCCGACCTGACGGCGGCGCCGCAATTTTCGGCCCTCGAGCTGCGCGAGCGGATGAGCGGTAATATCTGCCGTTGCGCGGCCTATTCCAACATCGTCGATGCGGTCACTGAAGTTGCCGGGAGCAAGGCATGAAATCCTTTACCTATCAACGCGTCACCTCGCCCACCGCGGCCGCCGCCGCTGCCGTGCACACTCCCCACGCCAAGTTCATCGCCGGCGGCACCAATCTGCTCGATCTGATGAAGCTCGAAATCGAGACGCCGTCGCATCTGATCGACGTCAACCGCCTTGGGCTCGACAAGGTCGAGCCGACGCCGGACGGCGGCCTGCGCATCGGCGCGGTGGTGCGCAACACCGATCTTGCCGCCGACGAGCGGGTACGGCGCGATTACGGTGTGCTCTCGCGCGCGTTGCTCGCCGGCGCCTCGGGCCAGTTGCGTAACCGGGCGACCACCGCGGGCAATCTGCTGCAGCGGACGCGCTGTCCTTATTTCTACGACACCAACCAGCCCTGCAACAAACGCCAGCCCGGCAGCGGCTGTTCGGCGATCGGCGGGTTCAGCCGTCAGCACGCCGTGATCGGCGCCAGCGACGCCTGCATCGCGACGCACCCGAGCGACATGGCGGTTGCGATGCGCGCGCTCGACGCCACCGTGGAAACGGTGCGTCCTGACGGCGCCGCACGAACCATCCCGATCGCGGACTTCCACCGGCTGCCCGGCGATACGCCGCAAATCGAAACCGCACTGGCGCCGGGTGAGCTGATCACCGCCGTGACGTTGCCGAAACCGGTCGGCGGCAAGCAGATCTATCGCAAGGTGCGCGACCGCGCCTCCTATGCGTTCGCGCTGGTTTCGGTCGCCGCCATCGTGCAGCGCGACGGCTCGGGGCACGTCGCGCTCGGCGGCGTCGCGCACAAGCCATGGCGCGTCGAGGCGGCGGAAGCCGCGCTGCCGCGCGGGGCGCGGGCCACCGTCGCGCAATTGCTCGGCGACGCCAAGCCGACCCGTGAGAACGCATTCAAGCTGACGCTGGCCGAGCGCACGCTCGCCGCGGTGCTGACAGAGGCGAGAGGCTGAGCCATGAAATTCGATTCCCCGGCCACATCAAATCCGATCGACCAGCTCAAGGTGATCGGCCAACCCGTCAGCCGTATCGACGGTCCACGCAAGACCACGGGAACCGCGACCTACGCCTATGAATGGCACGACGCGGCACCGAACCCGGCCTATGGCTACATCGTCGGTTCTGCGATCGCCAAGGGCCGCATCAAGTCGATTGATCTGACCGCGGCCAAGGCCGCGTCGGGTGTGCTCGCCATCGTCACGGCTGAGAATGCCGGCAAGCTCGAGAAGGGAAGTCTCAATACCGCTAAATTGCTGGGCGGGCCTGAGATTCAGCACTATCACCAGGCCATCGCGGTGGTGGTTGCGGAAACGTTTGAGCAGGCGCGCGCGGCCGCGCAACTGGTCCGCGTCGATTATATCAGCGACAAGGGTGCGTTCGACCTCTCGAAATTGATGGAATCAGCCAAGCCTGAGAAAATCACGGGCGGTCCCGCCGACACCGCGGTCGGCAATTTCGGCCCGGCCTTCGCTGCGGCGCCGGTCCAGCTCGACGCCACCTACACTACGCCAGACGAAGCGCATGCGATGATGGAGCCGCATGCCTCGATGGCCGCCTGGGACGGCGACAGGCTGACGCTCTGGACTTCGAACCAGATGATCGCCTGGAACGTGGCTGACATCGCCAAGACGCTCAACATCCCGAAAGAAAAGGTTCGCCTGATTTCGCCGTATATCGGCGGTGGCTTCGGCGGCAAGCTGTTTCCGCGCGCTGACGCGCTGCTCGCTGCGCTTGGTGCACGCGCGGCCGGCCGGCCCGTCAAGGTGGCGCTGCAGCGTCCCCTGATGTTCAACAACACCACGCACCGCCCTGCCACGATCCAGCGCATCCGAATTGGCGCGACCAGAGACGGCAAGATCACGGCGATCGGCCACGAGAGCTGGTCCGGCGATCTGCCCGGCGGCAAGGCCGACGGCGCGGTGAGCCAGACGCGGCTGCTCTATGCCGGCGCCGACCGTATGACCACGACGCGGCTGGCGGTACTCGATCTGCCGGAAGGCAATGCGATGCGCGCGCCGGGCGAGGCGACGGGCATGATGGCGCTGGAGATCGCCATCGACGAGCTGGCGGAGAAGCTCGGGCTCGATCCGGTCGAACTGCGCATTCTCAACGACACGCAGGTTGATCCGGAAAAGCCGGAGCGGCCGTTCTCGCAGCGCCGGCTCATCGAGTGCCTGCGCACTGGCGCCGAGCGCTTCGGCTGGAGCAAGCGCAGCGCGCAACCGGGCAGGGTGCGCGACGGCCGCTGGCTGGTTGGCACCGGTGTCGCCGCGGCGTTCCGCAACAACATGCTGACGAAATCGGCGGCGCGGGTCCGGCTCGACAACAGCGGCGTCGTCACGGTCGAGACCGACATGACCGATATCGGCACCGGCAGCTATACGATCATCGCGCAGACCGCCGCCGAGATGATGGGCGTTCCGATCGAGAAGGTGGCGGTGCATCTCGGCGATTCGAGCTTCCCGGTGTCGGCCGGGTCGGGCGGGCAATGGGGCGGCAACAATTCGACGGCCGGCGTCTATGCGGCGTGCATCAAGTTGCGCGAGGCCGTGGCGCAAAAGCTCGGCTTCAATTCCGCCGAAGCTGACTTTGCCGACGGCCAGGTCAAATCGGGCAATCGCAGCGTGCCGCTGGCGCAGGCCGCCGGTGGCGGCGCGCTCGCGGCCGAGGACGGTATCGAATATGATGGCGAGCTCGCCAAGAAGCATCAGCAATCGACCTTCGGCGCGCACTTCGTCGAGGTCGGCGTCGATACAGCGACTGCCGAGATTCGCGTGCGGCGCATGCTGGCGGTGTGCGCCGCCGGCCGCATCCTCAATCCGAAGACGGCGCGCAGCCAGGTAATCGGCGCGATGTCGATGGGAGTTGGTGCCGCGTTGATGGAAGAACTCGTGGTCGACAAGCGCCATGGCTTCTTTGTCAATCATGATCTCGCCGGCTATGAAGTGCCTGTTCATGCCGACATCCCGCACCAGGACGTGATTTTCCTCGACGAGACCGATCCGATGTCGTCGCCGATGAAGGCCAAGGGCATCGCCGAACTCGGCATTTGCGGCGTCGCCGCCGCCGTCGCCAACGCGATCTACAACGCGTCAGGCGTGCGGGTGCGTGACTATCCGATCACGCTCGACAAGCTGTTGCCGCGGCTGCCGGAAGTGGGATGAGCGTCAATCCCGCTCACAGCCTGCGATGATCACGCGCAGACATGTGCTTGCAGCCAGCAGTGGCGGCCTCGCCGTGCTGGCAGCGGGTGCTGCCGCCGCAACGACGGCAGCCACACCACGAAAGACCAGAACCATGGACATCAAACGAAGCGGCTCGCAGCCGTCCGGCAAGGGACCTCCAGATTATTTCACCGGTACCGTCCGCGTCGATCCGCTGTTCAAAGCGACCGAGCCGGCGCGCGCGGTTGGCGCCAGCGTCACCTTCGAGCCCGGCGCGCGCACCGCGTGGCACACCCATCCGCTCGGACAGACCCTGATCGTCACGTCAGGTTTTGGCCTGGTGCAGCATTGGGGCGGGCGGATCGAGGAGATCCGGCCCGGCGACGTGGTCTGGTTTCCGCCCGGCGAGAAGCACTGGCACGGCGCGGGACCCACGACAGCGATGACGCATCTGGCTATCCAGGAAGCGCTCGACGGCAAGACCGTCGACTGGATGGAAAAGGTCAGCGACGAACAGTACGCGCGATGATCTGCAGCTCCGACCGAGTTTTACCCGTGCGCCCTGTCCGTGGAACCGCGTGGAGTTCCCGCGGCCGCAACCTCTCCACCGTGCTGCCTTGCTTTGGTCAAACCGGAATGAGGTAAGGGGAACGACGTGTGGGGAATTCTGGGGGCTGGAAGTCGTCGATCTCACGCAAATCCGCCGGTCGCTCTTGGGGAAATCTTGGGCAGGGTCTTAGGCAAAGTCTTAAGACAGGCACTTGGGGCGCAGGCGACATTGGATCGAGTACGGAGCGCCGATGCAATCGATGCAGAAACCGAAGCCAACCGACGATCCGCACGATATCCTTGTGGTCGCACCCGATGCCATCAGGGTCGCAGCCGATGCCGTCAGGGTCGTACCCGATCCCGTCAAGGCGGCGCCCGCGGAGGAAGAGTTTTCCAGCCTGGCGCCGGATGCCGTGCGCGCGCCTTCGGGTCCGCAGCCTCACATCGAACCGGTCTTCCCGGCCGGAGTAGCAGTGCCGCCGGTCGACGCCACGTTTCGCGCAACCGCCGTCGATGAAATCACGTTTCGCGCCGCCGCCGTCGAAGATGCGCTGATCAAGAGCCGCCGCCGGCCGAGGTCGTCGATGGCGAGGCGCGCGATGCGTGCCGTCACGGCGTTGCTGCTGGCGGGCTGTATCGGCGGCGCCGCCATGGCCTGGCATTACCATGCCGAGGCGGCTCAACGGATAATCGCGGAATGGACGCCGCTGTTCGCACAAAAATCGTCGCAGGCGCCGGAAAAAACCGGGCTCACCGCGCAGCCGGTTCTGGCTGCCGCTGATGTCGATGCGTCGAATACTTCACCGGCTCAACCGGCGCCCCAGGCGCCAGCCGCAGCGCAAGCTGCTGCTGCGCCGGCTGCAGCGGAGGTTGCTGCGACAGCAGCGCCGGCCGCTGCAGCCCCGCCGGCCGCCGCCGCGCCTGATCAGTCGCAATCGCTCGACACGATGGCGCGCGATCTGGCCAGCGCAAGCCGGGAGATCGAACAGCTCAAGGCCAGCATCGAGCAGCTCAAGGCCAGCCAGCAGCAGCTCGTGGCGATGGTTTCGGAGAAATCTGCCGCGCAAAACGCGCAAGCTAAAAAACCGGCGCCGCCGCCGCGGCCAGTCGCTGCGATAGCGCCAGCGCGGACGCCGGCTCCCGTGCCGCCGCGGCCGGTGCGGCAGCAAGCCATGCCGTCGGCGGCCGCCGCGCCGTTGTCAGCGACTTCGGCACCTTACGTGCCGCGACAGCTTGAGGCGCAATCGCCAACCACCGCTGAAACGCTGAGCGATCCGGAGTTGGTGTCGGTGCCGCGGCCGCCGATGCCGCTGCGTTAGGACGGCTTCCGCAGCCTAAGCTCTGAGGTATCGAAAGGCGTCGTCCAGCCGATCAAGCGCCTCGTTGAGAATCGGACGTGGCGTGGCAAAGTTGAAGCGCAGCCAGGTTTCACCGCCGGGCCCAAACTGCTCGCCGGGGCTGGCAAAAATGCGTGCCCGGTCCTTGACCCGCGCGGCCACGTCCGCAGCCGTCAATCCGGTTCCAGAGAAATCGACCCAGGCGAGATAGGTTGCATCGAGCCGCATCGAACGTGCGCCCGGCGCGGCATTTTCTATTCGTGCGGTGAGCGTATCGCGATTGCCGGCAAGATAGGGCAGCAGCGCATCGAGCCAGGCCTCGCCGGTTCGCCAGGCCGCCTCGGTCGCGATCATGCCGAAGGCGTTGTAGGAGGCGAGCCCGCTGGCCGCGATCCGCGCGTCGATCCGCGCCTTCAAAACCGGGTTCGACGTGACGCAGGCGCCGACATGGGCGCCGGCTAAATTGAAGGTCTTGGTCGCGGCGAGGCAGGTGATCAGGCGATCGGCGATCTCGGGTGCGGCTGACAGCGTCGGCGTGTGTTTGACGCCGCCCAGCAGCAGGTCGCAATGGATCTCGTCGGAAACCAGAATCAGATTGCGTTCGGCACAGAAGGCCGCGAGCTCGCGGATCTCCTCTGATGACCACACGGTGCCGCCCGGATTGTGCGGGCTGCAGAAGAAGACAATCCTGGTTCGCGGCGTGAGTTGTTTTCCCAGCGCATCGAGGTCCATCTCGTAGCGGCCCTGGCGCAGGACCAGCTGCGCATCGAGGATGCGTCGCTCATTGGCGAGAATGATCTTGCGGAAGGCATGATAGGCCGGTGGAAACACCACGACCTCATCGCCCGCCTCGGTGACGGCCTGCAGGATCAGACCGAGGCCCGAGACGACACCGGGCGTCGGGCTGACCCAGGCCGGGTCGATCGCGAGATCATGCCGGCGCGCCATCCATTCGGCGAGCGCTGCCGCCCAGCTGCCGGTGTCGGCATAATAGCCATGGACGCCGCGGGCAACGAGTGTGGACAGTGCTTCCGTGACGCCGGGAGGCGCCGCAAAATCCATGTCGGCGACCCACATCGGAATTCCGTCCGCTGCCGTGATCCCCGAATTCTTGGCCATCATGTCCCATTTCGACGCGTGCGTGCCGCGGCGATTAATAACGCGATCGAAATCAAACATCGGGACAGTGGCTCCTGCGTTGGTAGCTCTTGCGGCGCCTGATGCGCCTGGTTGGGTGGTGGGATGTGCTATGCCAGCAACACCGCATCTGCGCCGTTGACGGCGTCGGCGCTGTCGATGACGGTCTTCTCCAGCGAGGTGGCCTGCACCGAAATGTTTTCGGCAAAGAACCTCGCCAGCGTGACGTAGCGCTGCGGATCGCCGGCCTCGCCATTGCTCTTGGCAGCGAGCGCCTCGCCGGCCAGCATGCAGCCGCCGAGCGTCGAGCCGAACAGCCGCAAGTAGGGCGTCGCCCCCGCGAGCGCGTCGTTCGGCGCGGAGGCAACCTTCTCCAGCAACCATTTGCTGGAGCGTTCGAGCGAGCCGAGCGCGTCGCGCAATTTTGCCCCCGTGGTGCCGAAGGCCGGATCGTTCGATAGCTCGACCTGCCTGACGATGCCGGAGAGCTCGTCGATCAGGGCCCAGACCGAGGCGCCGCCATTGGCCGCGAGTTTGCGCGTCACGAGGTCGATCGACTGGATGCCGTTGGTGCCCTCATAGATCGAGGTGATGCGGGCGTCGCGATAGTGCTGGGCGGCGCCGGTCTCCTCGATGAAGCCCATGCCGCCGTGAACCTGCACGCCGAGATAGGCCACCTCATTGCCGATATCGGTGGAGAAGGCTTTTGCAATCGGCGTCAGCAGCGCGCCGCGGGCGGCGGCGTCGCTGCGGACCTTGGCGTCCTTGGCGCGCACGGAGACATCGAGTGCGACCGCGGTGGCGTAGCAGATGGTGCGGGCGGCCGCCGTCATGCTGCGCATCTGCAGCAGCATGCGCTTGACGTCCGGGTGCACGATGATCGTGTCCATCCCGTCGCCCTTGGAGTCGATGGCGCGGCCCTGGCGGCGCTCCTGCGCATAGGCCAGCGCCTGCTGATAGGTGCGGTCGGCGATGCCGACGCCCTCGAGGCCGACGCCGAGGCGGGCCTGGTTCATCATCGTGAACATGCAGAGCATGCCGCGGTTTTCTTCGCCGATCAAATAGCCGATCGCGCCGCCCTTGTCGCCCATCGTCATGGTGCAGGTTGGCGAAGCATGCATGCCGAGCTTGTGCTCGACGCCGCTCGGATAGATGTCGTTCTGCGCGCCGAGCGAGCCGTCGGCATTGACGAGGAATTTTGGAATCAGAAAGAGCGAGATGCCCTTGGTGCCCGCGGGCGCATCGGGCAAACGGGCCAGCACGAAATGAACGATGTTATCGGTCATGTCGTGGTCGCCATAGGTGATGAAGATCTTCGTGCCCTTGATGCGATAGCTGCCGTCCGGGGCGCGCTCGGCGCGGGTGCGCAGCGCGCCGACGTCGGAGCCCGCTTGGGGTTCGGTCAGCTGCATGGTGCCGGTCCATTCACCCGACACAAGTTTTTCCAGGTAGATCTTTTTCAGCTCCTCGCTGCCATGGGCGTCGAGCGCCTCGATCGCCGACAGTGTCAGCAATGGGCAGAGGCCGAACGCGATGTTCGACGCGCTCCAGATTTCGGTGCAGGCGGCGTTGATCGCGAGCGGCAGGCCCTGGCCGCCGAACGCTTCCGGGCCCGATACCGCGTTCCATCCGCCCGCGATCCAGCGCTGGTACGCATCCGGCCAACCGGGCGCGGTGGTTACCTTGTTGTCGGCGAGCTTGATGCCGTGTTCGTCGCCCACGGTGTTCAACGGCGCCAGCACGTCGGAAGCGAATTTGCCGGCCTCCTCCAGCACGGCCGCGGTAATATCGCCGTCGAAGTCGCCGTAATGGCCGGCCTCTACGGCGGCCTTGAGGCCGGCGCCATGGTTGAGGGCAAGCAGGATGTCGTTGATCGGCGCGCGGTAGGTCATGTTACTCGCCTCAGTCGGGAAAGCGGGGGGCCGTCTTCCCACGAAACCGGCCTTCTCTCAACTCTCCGATAGGCGGGAGGGCCGGTCTGGCGAGGCGGGCGGTTTGAGGCCATCGCGAGCCCCCGGGGCGTCCACATCAGACGAACCGTCAGGCCCATTATAAAGGGTCGTGTTTCCGGAGCCGATTTAGGCCCGAATTCGAAGCCTATCCTTTTGTTTGAGCGTGATCTTTCCGGAAAACGGGTGCCCACCCGGCATCCCGTGCGGGGGATGCCCTTTTGGATCATGCTCTAGCCGGTTGAAATGGCTCACCTCTCCCTATAGACCCACGTTGCCGGAGGGAGTCCGCAGCAGGTTTCCTGCCGTGTTCCCTGCCTGTTGGGGCGTAGCCAAGCGGTAAGGCAGCGGATTTTGATTCCGCCATTCGGAGGTTCGATCCCTCCCGCCCCAGCCAGCCAGTCCTGCGTTCGGTGACAGTTTGCAACCTGCGCCTCACAGGCCCGGAAATCCGGGCTTTTCGCGCGTTCGACTTAGTCTCCAGGCTCCCGGTTTCTCAATCTCCGGAGCGAAATAGCGGAAAGTCTCCGGCCGTTTCCCGAAAAACTCCGACTATCGGCGGAGACTGGTTCGATCACGACTGTCGCCCGACCATGGCACTCTGTCTGGGTCTGTTCTCCCGCCCTGACCGCGCAGAAAATGGGAATCTGCGCCCGGGACTGCGGAACGGAGACATGCGCAGAAGTATGTTAGAGCCGAATGTTCGCGACTACCAGGGCGCAAAAAACGTGGTCAATACCGCCATCGGGCAGACGCTTGCCGCCGCGGCCGCTTCTGAGTTTTGGTGGCTTAACAATGGCGTGACCATTCTCGCAACTAAATGTTCTGTTGTTGGCAACACCGTCGTCATTGAAAAACCGGAAGTGGTGAATGGGCTTCAAACCTCTTATGAAATCTTCGAGTTTTTTAAGGCCCATCCGGATAAGACAGATACGCGGAATGTGCTGGTCCGCGTAATCGTCCCCCCAGATGAGCAGGTCCGCAGCAAAATTATTCGCGCAACAAACTCTCAAACGGCCATCAATGAGGTCCAGTTAAGAGCAACTGACCCAATTCATTTTGACATAGAAGAAAAATTCAGGCTTTACGGACTCTTTTACGAGCGCAGAAAAGGTGAGTATCGAGAACTCAAGAAACCCGTGGACCAGATAATCAGTATCCAACTACTGGCTCGTGCAGTCATTGCGTTGCTGTTGCAGCAACCGAATAACGCCTATGCGACTCCTGGCCGGGTTCTAAAAAGCGACTACGAACAAGTTTTCGATGAGAACCACAGCCGCGATATGTTTGTCGCCTGCATGACATTGCATCGACAGGTCGATAAATATCTCTCCGGGCGAGATGACCTGAAGAGCGTTAGATCAATCATCAAATATTATGTATCGATGACCGTGGCTTGCATGCTTTTGAAGAAGGCAGATGCCCCGACTGACAAGGAATTAGCCTCGCTTCTGCCTGCAGCCACAAAGACTATCGACGGGATGATTCTAGAGGAGTGCACGGATATTGTTTTTGCCGCATACCAAAAGCATGGAGGCACGGAAACTGCAGCCAAGGGACCGGAGATGCGCGCGACAATCTTGAAGGAATTAAAGGCAGACCTTGCTCCTAAGGGAGGGTTGGTGTGAGGTTCGCGGTCATTAGATGACGCCGCCGGCGGCGTCGACAATGGCGGGAAATCTGTCGGTCCAATCGTGGCCGTTCTTCGTGAAGCAGCGCACCCGCAGGCCGTCCACTGCGGACCTGCAGCCTGATCCCGTCCATTTTGATTTCATGGCACCAGCCGGGCCCGGACGGCGGCCTGTCGGCCTTCGTCGGGCGGCAAAATTCTATGAACCCCGACGGGCGCCGGGTGGCTTCTTTTCGAGTACGCGTTACCATGATGACGGTTAGGTAGGCCGCGATCCCACTGAGGCGAGTGGATTTTGGAAAAAAATTCGGTTCCCATATGCCCAAGTTCATAGCCTACGCCGTCGACCTTAGCGGGGTGGCGCTAGGGCGCTACGATCTCGCCGCAACCAACGTGGAAGCGGCTGAGCGGGAAGCCCGGCAGTGAAGACCATCCTACCATCGAAATTTGGTCTCACGACCATCGGCGGGTCGCGCGGCTCGTGAGGAAGTAGCGGCAATAACATGAAAGAGGCCGACAACTGAAGCGGCCAACAAAATACCCCGCTCGAACCGCGAGCGGGGCTTAAGTCGCCATGACGAGTTTCCAAAGCGCCACGACAGCCCACGGCTAACAGCCGTATATGACAGTTTAATTAAGCGGTCGCGCGTCGCGAGTCACCCAACCGAGGCGGTCTTATCTCGGAACAATCCTGTCTATAGGAGCTTGGCAATCTGGAGGTTGCCATGCCCCGCTACTTTTTCGACGTTGAGGACGGCCATCGGCTTTTTGACGCATCTGGCTTTGTTTGCGACGACGATACCGATGCAATCATCCGGGCGACGGTGCTCGCCATAGGCGTTTCGCTCGACAAGCCCGAAGATGATCCTGAGCGCCGCATCGCTATTATTAACGATGCGGGGCGCGAGATTGGCACCGTGCCAGTATATTCCAAGCCCTCATACGAAAACCCGGCCAGATAGTGGGCCCGAGTTCGCCCTTTGCATCTAGGGGCGGGCTCCGTCTCAATTTTGCTTGTGCCCAAAGAAACGGCCCCAGCACTGGGGAGAGCTGAGGCCGCCATGCTGACATCCGGTAGTCTCCAATGAATTCACCCCGGTAATTTCGTTTCAAATCCGGCCACGCCTTATGGCCCCTTCGCCTTTTGGGCAGCCAGCGCCTGCGCCAGCCTGCTCTCGAATTCGGCCCGCCTTTCGTCAAGCGGGCCATAGAAGATGTTATCCCTGACGAACAACCCTCGATTTATGTCCGGTTCCAGTTTATCGATATTGCAGTCTTTGAACATGCACTCGGTAAACGCCAGTTGCTCTGTTCCGTGGTCGATGAGGAGCGTGCAATTTACAAATTCGCAAGCATCAAACCGCGTAAAAATTATCTTGCCTCGAAAATCGAAATGCTCAGCACGAAAGTTTTGGCGGTAGATGACACGCTCTTCGGCTGGTCCGTCGGATGTCACTTCTTCGCCTGCGCTCCGCTGTTCGGCACAATCGCAAAACCTCTCTCAATGGCGGCTTTAAACACTGACTTGAGCCCGGGCTCCGCCATGACCTCGTCGGCTGCGCTGAAGGGTGTAATTTCCTGCCAGCGCGATCGTGGCCTTGCGTCTGGAAGTGCGGTCTCCGACATGGCGTAGGCAAGACGCAGTTCTTGGCCATCCGGCATTAGCTCGATGTATTTTCGAAGTCGGTTCACTTCTTCGCCTTCAGCCCTAGTGTTTCTTTTGGTAGCGATGCAGTCTGTTCACTCTGGCATCCCATCTAGTTCAACGAGATAAGCGAACAAAATCTCGTCGGACGCTTTCGCTTCTTTGGCGGCTTCCCGATACGTTGCCACCTCGCCTTCGTTAGCAATACGGCTGGTAAGCGTTGAAGCGGGCAAACAGAGGGGAACGCCGTTCGAAGTGAGCTCGGTAAGGTCGGACCGAAGCCACGCCTCTTTGCAAAGCTCGGCGGCTTCACGAGCATGACCCGCCGCGAACGTTAGCGTCGGTTTGCCATCCACCTCAATGGTGTAAATGAGCGGCGGCTTCGGCATTATTTCCCCTTCGCCTTCAGCCCGCCGGCAGGAAGAAGGATCCTGCCATCGCTGTCTTTCATTGTCAGGTTATTAGGGCTCTTCAGCTTCAGCGCGATCTCCGCAAGGCGGCGGATGGCCGTGGCCCTCGTGGGCAGATCCGATTGTTTGCGGCGCCATTCGTCGACTGCCGCAAGCATTTCATCTTGGCATCGGACGCCAATGGTCGTCCCGGTGCCCGTCGTGACTGGTCGTCCTCTTTTCTTTTTTGCGCTAGCGCTAATTGACTTTCCCATGATTTAACGCTAGCACAAAAAGCAAGCCGAGGGGAAGCTGAAGACTTCCGCCCCGGCTCTAACCCAGGCCATCAAGGAGAGAGATGTCGCTTAATGGCATCGATCGTATGGTGATCGAGATCGGGGCGAAGGCTGGTCTATTGCATGAGGCCTGCGCCCGCGTTTAAGCTTCCAGCGGCCCTCACGCGGGCCACTGCAAGATGCTCTTGACTTAGCCCCGCCGGGTGAAGGCGGGGCTTTTTCTTGGCGTTAGGAACGATCCTGCGCCGCAGGAATCGACTCTGCGCTCCCGGTAGATCCCTCAGCCCCCGACCGGGAGAAAACCCCCACTGGGTTGGCGGCCTTGGTGCAGCGTTGCGTAATGGTGCTGGGGCCGTTTGTCGGAACGACCCATCTTTAACCCAGCCCCCTAGTTTAAGTTTTCGTATACCAAGACTTGGGCTAAACGCACTCAAACGGGAGCGTTAACAATGCTTAATGCCATTTTGATCGCTGGCAGCGTCGTGGCCGCTATAGCGATCTTGTTCGTGTGTTTGTTTGTCCGCTTCGGGCAAAATTGGAATGGCAACTTAGGTGGCGGCTCAGCCAAGCGGAAACGCTAGGGGGCCGCCGGTTCAACGCCGGCGGGCGCCATTGCGACCTAGTGCAGCGGTTCGAATTGTGCGATCTTCCGCGGGCCGTCCCACAGCTCTACAGCATGGCTGTCAACAAGCAGCTTGGCGCGCTCTTTCGCGGCCTCGTCGTTGTCGCACAAGAGGTCAACGCGAAAGGTAACGTGGCCGTCCGGTTTGATCAGGTACGCTCTGTAAGCGTGCATGGAAGTCCGCCCTCTGTTCGTTTTGCAGCCACGCTAGCCCTGTTCAGATCGGCCGCAACGAAACTCGCGTGTTAAGCTTGATGTTCGCCGCAGAGGTTAATTCTGGAACACCGTGGAGTTCTGGCTGCAGGCAGAACGGGATCAGAGAGAGAGCAGAAACGACTGACCCACACTGCGGCGAACGTGACGACCATCAGAGAACGTGCCCGCGTGCTGCGCGAAGATCTCGAGGCCAAGGCCGAATAGCAACAAGCCAGCCGGTTGACGCCCGCAGGCTTTGCGATTGTTTAACCATCTACGAGGATCATGAATGCAACCGCGGAACAGACCCTCAAAGCCCCCGCGAGAGTTGCGTAAGGAAATCCGCCGGGGGCAGTTACCGCGGGTTTTTCTTTGCCCGTTCAAACGGACCCTTATACGAGGCTGACAACGGCGAGGACTAATTCGGGGCCGAAATCGCTTGATGCCAGCGCGATCAAGGTTCCGGCACAGACGGCGAAAATGGCGGTCATTGTGAGAGCAATCATTTCGAAAATCCCCTGTTGTCAGTGGCGATGAGATTCCTCCGGCTTCGTTTCCGGACGACTGCGTGGGGGAGGGCAATCGGTTTCGTTCACCGAGACGTTATCTCCCTAGGAATTGTCGAAATGAGAGCATCATCGCCGGGTGAATTCGGTCTGCAAGAACTCTTGCACGGAAGCGGGCACTTCATCGAACTCGGCAACGCGTCGACGTAGCTCGTCGGCGACCTCCACGGTCACGTCGCGGGACCAACCCTCGGCGGTATTGAGGGCGACGATACGCGCCGGACAGCGATACTGACCGTCTATCAGGTCGCGGATAAGCGTTTCGTGGTTGGTAGCCTCTTCGGCGGTCTCGCGCCATGCGCGGCCAAGGCGTCCGCCAAAGTCGTCCAACACCAGGTAGATATCCTGGCCGGCTTCCGGCACCATCGAGGGCGACCGACGCATACACAGCTCCGCACGGGCGGGCTCCAGCCCTGGGAGTCAAAGATGACGGCGCAAAGAGCTGGAGCCGCGGTGACAGTACATAGACGCCACCCGATTCCTACGCTGTCAGGACCTATATCGTTCCTGGGAAATTTGTCGCGGTAACTAGCCAGCGACTTAGATGGGCGAGAGCGTCGAAACTGCCACCGGGATTGCCACCGGACGGGCGAGATTGGCCGGCCAATACAATCCCGGCGACGCCAGCCGGCGCATTGCGCTGGGGCGTTTGCGGGTTTTTTCGTTGGGTTGCACCCTCAAATAGAACATTAAATCATTCTGCTTAGATGATGATTTTACAACAAATTTAGAAATCAGACATTGGATGATGTGCCGCAACCGCCGTGCGGCCGAGTAGCCGGGCCCCGCTATTTCAACCTACCCCAGATAGTGGCGTGCCCGGCTACTTCGCGGCGGCATCACCGGAACGAACCGGCGCTGAAGGAATCGATTCTGCGCACCCGGTATGCCCCTAACCTCCAACCGGGAGAAAACCCCCACTGGGTTGGCGGCCTTGGTGCAGCATAGCGTCCCCCGCGCGCCGGGGCCGTTTGCGCCGAGGGTGCGCGGGCGCGATGCTTCGCCAAGAGAAAAAGCCGCCTCGAAGGGCGGCTTAAGTTTAACTTTTGATGTCCATCCACGGGGGATGAGCTTCAATTGTTACCTCCGGTTCGTGACCGTTTTGTTACAGGCGCCCCCGCCTGACTGCTTAGTCTGATGTTCTCGACAGGCATCTGCATCGCAGCAGCCCGTTCTTTCCGTTCCTTCTTGGAAAACTCGCGCTCGCGTTGCTCGAAAGCCGCAAGCTCCTTTTGCGCCGCCTCAAGAAAGCGGTCCCGCGGTGTTATCGCCAACCGAGTGTGTCCCGTCATTACGCACCCCACTGATTGCCCAGCCCGTTCTACCCAAGTGCGGGAACCTGGAAAAGGTTCGTTACGATGACATTCGGCCACCTGGAACCCTCGCGCCGTGTACGTCAACTTCATCGTTCTGTCACGAAACAAGTGCGTTCATCGACCTGTTGTTGTGCATCCGCTTATTGGAGAGCGCGCATGAAATTCGAAGTAACGCCGCGGCCCAAACATCTTATCAGCGCCATTGCCATTGGCCTCGGCGGCATCGGGTTGCTCATTTTTTTGTCGGTGATCCGCTAAGCGGAGCTGGAGCTGCTATGCATCGGTCTTCAGCGAGTTTTGGGCGGATCTCGCCCGGGCCCGGACAATCCACAGACGATCTTTAATCGCGGAGGCCGAGCGTCTCATGGCCACTGCTATCGAAAGATATGATCTCCCGCTGTCTCGTAATTCAAGCAGCCTGCGATCATCTTCCTCTGTCCAAAGCCTGTTCCTATTTCCAACCATCGCAAGTTTTACGGCGCGCAGGGGGGCGAAACGACATGGGTTAATTCAAGACGCTGGGCGCCGTTCCAAACGGGAGGCAAGCCTCGGAACGAATTTCCAGGTCGGGGTCTTGCCTTGCATGGGTCTGTATTTTTTTGACATCCAAATAGGGGGCGCGCCCCGGTCTGTTGATGAGGAAGGCGAGAGCTTTCCCAACCTCGATGCCGCTCGTGTGGAAGCCGGCCTGGCACTTTGCAACTTAGGGCGGGATTTGATGCACACTGGGCAGACGGTATCGGAGATCACGATTTGGGTCAGAGACGAGCTAGGCGAGGTAATGCATGCCAGGCTGGAATTCCAAATAAGCCGACTGAATTGACCCAATTCAGGGCGCTGGGGCGATTGGCACTTTACAGAGATCGTTTCCTTCGTCGTCCACTACGACAAGGCAACGAGGCGTTTCGCCGACTTCAAAAGCCATCGCATGCGCAATTTGATGCGCCTTGGCGATCGCATCATCGTTGTCTTTGCAGTGGAGGCCACGAGGGGCTCGTCCTGTGCCGATGGTGCGAAGGTGGGTTATTACAGCACAAAGGCGCGCGTAAGCACGGTGACGAGCAGGGCGGTGCTGAAGATTGCGACGCCAAGACAGATGCGTGCTGCGGTTGAATACGAATCGAGCCTCTGTATTTCGATCACGGCGCATTCCCTTCCGGTGATGCCGGGTAAACGGAATGCGGCGGCCGGGGTTCCTATGCACTTTTGAAGGGTATTCGCGAACGCTGAAGTACGCATACGGATTAGACAGGCGAGGGCATCGAAAACGCGAATCGGGATCGGCGTCGGACCCAGAACAAATCACGAAGATGCCATGCTGTTTCCGTGCTGCTCGGAACCCTTGGTAGCCATCCGTAAGGGCTTGATTTTGCTAGTATCGGCTCGCAACACGTAGCAGCACGGATTTCGCTCAAAGAACAAACCGGAATTGCCAAAAGTCCCTGTCCCGCAAGGACTTTTACTGGCGATCCCAGCAGGATTCGAACCTGCAACCCACGGAGTAGAAATCCGTTACTCGGCCCAAGGCGGAGTCGGTCAAATCGCGTCCCGGATGTTCCATAACATTCGATAGCCGAATTTCAGCCGATCGACCGATGCTGCTCATGCCAGGATAGGGGCAGAGTTTTTGGGATCTGCTTCAGCTCGATGGTTGCTTCGCCCTCCAAAGCTGCCTTTGTCAGGTCGGGCGGCAGAAATGCCAGCCTCAGTTCTTGGCGGATAACCTTCGGGTGGAGATTGGCTTCTGCAGCGAGCGCTTCGATGGTTGGCTGACGTTCGCTGGAAAGTTCGGCGAGCCATACGTGGGACCGGACGATCGACTTGATGAGCTTTTCATCAATCTTGATGGTCGGCGGAGTATTCACTTCTGTTGAACCCTTCGGTTTTGGAGTCCAGGGAATATCGATCGAGCGCTGTTTTCCACCCATCGGATTGAGCGCCAACCGGATCCGATTGCTGGACACGGTTATAGTTTCGACCTGATCGAGCTGCAGCTTTTCGCCGAGCGCGGTCTCGACCAAGCCCTCGATCTCAGGCGCCGAGATTCGTGTGACGGAGCCGGCCGCGTGACTGCGCCCGCGTAGCGCGGTGCTGACATAGAAGCGATAGCGGACACCGTTCTTGCTCGAAAAGCTTGGCCCCATCCGGTTACCTTTATCGTCAAAGAGCTTGCTCTGGAGCAGCGCACCGCTCTCAGAAAACTTGACCTTGCGTTTCACGGTATTGGATTTCAGCAATTCCTGCACACGCTCGAAAGTCGGCGGGTCCAGAATTGCGTCGTGCTCTCCTTTGAACCACTTTCCCCCGTGATGGGTTTCTCCAATGTAGATTCTGTTCTTCAGGAAGTAAGCGAGTGGGCCATAAGTGAAGGGTATGCCGCCTTGATATTTCGCGACCTTAGTGCTGCGGCGTTTAGTGACAATCTTTCGGCGATCGAGTTCGGCTACCAACTTGCTGAACGATCCCAGCTCCAGATAGAGCCTGAAGATCGTCCGAACGGTCTCCGCCTCCGATTTGTCGATAACCAGCTTTTTGTCTTTAGTGGCGTATCCCAGCGGCACCGTGCCGCCGGTCCATTTCCCCTTGCGCCGGCTGGCAGCCACCTTGTCCCTGACCCGCTCAGCTGACAGCTCCCGCTCGAACTGGGCGAACGACAGCAGCACGTTCAATGTAAGCCTACCCATGGACGTGGTCGTATTGAACTGCTGGGTGACAGCCACGAACGAGACCGATTTGGCGTCAAAGGCATCGACCAGCTTTGCAAAGTCGGCGAGGGAGCGAGTGAGGCGGTCGATCTTGTAGACCACGATCACATCGACCTTGCCGGCTTCAATATCGGCAAGAAGCCTTTTCAGGGCAGGGCGGTCGAGGTTGCCCCCAGAGAATGCTGGGTCATTGTACTGCTGGGGCAGAGCCTTCCAGCCCTGAAATGCCTGGCTCTTGATGTAAGCCTCGCAGGCTTCGCGCTGAGCATCCAGCGAGTTGAATTCCTGCTCAAGGCCGTGTTCGGTGGATTTCCGGGTGTAGATGGCGCAGCGAAGGACCTTGGCGTCATTTGCCATCGGGAGTTTCCTGTCGCGCTGAGCGGAGCCCGAAGAAGCGCGGGCCGTTCCATTTCGTGCCGGTGATGGCAAAAGCGATTTCGGAAAGGCTGGTGTAGGTCTTACCGGCATGGACAAAGCCGTCAGCCATCACGGTGACTCGATACGTCTGGCGGTTCCAGGTTCTCACCAGTTCTGACCCCGGCTTGATCCGTTGGGGTAGCTCCAGCCGACCATTGGGCCTTGCGGAGGCGGTTTTCACCATGTGGGCAAGAAACCGCCGGGTGGGGAGGGGAAGGTCGCCGTAGGTGTTCACCTGAATCGTGTGAGCAATGCTGCGGCGGAGCAAGTCGGGACCGAACGCTTTGGGCGGTTCAGTTCGGAACAGCTCGCGGTAGCGTTTTCTCAGGTTGACTATCGGCATCACCGTCAGCCGACCCAGCTCAGCCTCAACAGCTGGGTCGGCTCCATTTGCACCATTGTTGGATTTCATGAGGACGTACCCGATCGGATGATCCGATATATCCTCGCGCCGTCTATCTTCTCGGAGGTGAGGTTGAGCTTCAGCTTCTTCTTGATCACCCCGGCAAAAAACCCGCGGACTGAATGCTGCTGCCAATCCGTTGCCTTCATAACCGCTGCAATGGTCGCACCGGTTTGCCGCCGTAGCAATGCCAGGACGACTTCTTGCTTCGATGCGACACCAGTTGATTTGGTTGATGTTGCTTTCGATGAACTCTTCTTCGATTTAATCGGCTGCGACGTCGAGCCCGCACGAAATTTTCGCGCGATGCTTTGGGATCCTAATTTTGATTTTTTGATAGTCATTTTGACGCTTCCTTATGTTAGCCGGCAACACACGGTGCTGCCACTGACACAAGCCCGCGAATTGCCATAGCGGGCTGGAAGCGAAGAGCGCTGCAACCGATTCCGATTTGGGCGCCTGGAGCAGGAAGCTCATTGCCGAGTGACGCTCTACGGGCAGCCAAAGTCCAGCGAATTCTGCGCAATGTTGTTGCTTATCTGAGTCGTTAGGCGGCACGAAAACTTGAACTAATGCCTAATATCCACATGTCCGCGAACAGCGGGCCAAACAAATATTGAATCGAAAAATGCGCAAATCTCCTTTTCAAAGATTTCAAGATTCGATATTCCCTCATGTTAGGGGAGTCCTTTGCGTTCAGTGAGTCCTCCGCGAGATGGAGCCGCCTATTTGGTGGCCACCGCAGTCCTCGCAACAGGCGTTTTCATCAGTTTCCTTCATCGTGCGCGGTTGGGCGGACCTCGGCAATGCCGTCGTCTCTGCACGGCCTAAGCGCGGTTGAGTACTTTTTCGACTTCTTAGTCGATAAAGAAACGTGTTCGAAAGGAACAAGTCATGAAGGACTCGGGCGTCAATTCAGAAACCCCCGGCAATACAAGGCTCACTAAGAGCAATCTTCGACCCATCGAAATTCAAGTTCAATACCGAGCTGTGACCGAACTCATATTGGACCAGAACAACCCTAGGCAGCATTCGCCAAAACAGGTCAATCAAATTGCAGATAGCATTCGCGAGTTTGGCTTTCTCATACCCATTGTTGTGGATGCAACTGGCAATGTGGTGACAGGCCACGGCCGCGTTCTCGCAGCGAAGTACCTCGGTATGACTGAGGTGCCGCTCATTGAGGTTCGTCATCTTTCTGCGGCTCAGCTAAAGGCATTGCGCATTGCTGACAACAAGCTCGCGTTGAACGCTCACTGGGATGAGCGCTTGTTAGCCGAAAATTTCCTGGCGCTGAAGGATATCGATCTCGACTTTGATCTTTCAATTACGGGTTTCTGCCTTCCCGAGATCGACTTGGTTATTCAGGACTTCAATTCAATCGCTATGTCCGAGGCGGATGGACTACAAGATGCGACCACAGGGGTCGCCATCTGCCGTGTTGGGGACCTCTGGCGCATCGGTAAACATCTGGTTTTCTGCGGCGACGCCACATCTGAAGTTTCGTTTGAACGTGTTATGCGCGGTGAACGAGCTAATGTTATATTCGTGGATCCCCCGTACAACATCAAGATCGATGGACCTGTTTCAGGTAAAGGTAAAACTCGGCATCGCGAGTTTGCTCAGGCTTCTGGTGAACTCAGCAGCTCGGAATTTACTGATTTCCTGCAGCGTGCGTGCACTCTGCTGGAGCGGCATAGCGTGGACGGCGCCATTCACTATATTTGTATGGGTTGGTATGGCGCGGCAGAATTACTTGCAGCCGGAAAACGAATCTACTCAGACCTAAAGAATATTTGCGTTTGGGCTAAAAACACCGCTGGTCTCGGATCGCTTTACCGCTCACAGCACGAATTCATTTTCGTTTTCAAGGCTGGTACCGCGCCTCACGTCAACAATGTTGCGCTCGGTAAACATGGCCGGCACCGTTCTAACGTCTGGAACTACGATAGCGCCAACACCCAAGCGCGCCGAGGCGATGATCTTTTGGCGCTGCATCCAACTGCCAAGCCAGTTCATCTAGTGATGGATGCAATCCTCCACTGTTCCAACCGCGGCGATATCGTACTGGATTCATTCCTCGGGAGCGGGACTGCCCTCTTAGCAGCGGAGCGTACCGGTCGTGTCTGCCGTGGCATCGAACTCGATCCACTTTACGTCGATACTGCAATACGGCGGTGGCAAAATCTGACTGGACTGTCGGCCCACCGCGTCTTGGACAACAAGGCGTTTCAACAACTGGAGCTCGAGGCGATTGAGGATTAAGACCTAACCAATTCAACTAACGACATTAGGACCCTCTAGTTCAATAAGCCATCCCGTGAGGGACTTGGGATTGAAAGGACCGCCATGACTAAGAAAGAAGGAAAAGACTACGAGATCGGATACGGCCGCCCACCTCGGCGTAGCCAATTTTCGAAGGGCAAATCTGGAAACCCGAAGGGGCGTCCCAAGGGCACGCGATCGTTGCTCGACCGCTTTGCGAAAGCTCTAGATGAGCGAGTGACAATCAACGAAAATGGATCTCGACGAACCATTCCAAAGTCCGAGGCGGTAATGAAACAACTTGTAAACAAGGCAGCGAGTGGCGACTTCAGATCGATTAAACTAATTTTCGAAATGGGTGGACCACTTAGCGAGCGCGGACGCCAAGCGGACTTGGAAGCGAAGTATCAACAGGATTCGGACGCCGGGGAGGAGCTGAATAGGAAATTGGATCTAATGCGTGAAAGATTGCTGGCGGGGCTGCCACTGTTTCCCGAGGACGATATGGAGGGTCCGGAGAAGTGACGCGGATTCGCGTAATGAGCGGTTATGGAATGCGAGGCGCAGAGCCGACAGTAAGCTATGCGTGATCGAGCGGGGTCGGAGTGCGGCCACTGGCCGACTTATTCCGTAACACCTAATACGCGAACCCGCGCCCTCTCAAAAATGCTTGGCCGCCAAGAGGGTGAGCAGAACGGCGCCCGAGGTCGCACCGACCGTGATCATGTTGATCAGGTTTCGCGTGGCCATCAATATCATTGGTGAGACACGGGCCGACGTTTGAATGACTTGTTCCCGTTACGCTTTGACTTCGGTGGCGTCTTCTTCGCTCGCATTGCATTCCCCGAAAAATGGCGGGTCAGGCGCGTTTAGCGGCCTGACCCTGACGCTTTCCCTATCGAAGTTTGCCCTCGATCTGCGAGCCAACATGACATGGGCTCGGCCGTGAAGCTCAACGGGACTGGTAAACCAAAGCTGACCAGCGCTGTTGGTTTATGAATTCGCCACGCTGGGCACCCGTGTTGAATCGGGGCTTGCCGCAGTCAACGCATCCGGGTTCGAACGGCTAGACCTTGCCCTTCTTTACGACCTGATATCCGTTTGCCGCCAGGTCCTGAAGGATTGCCTTGGCAATATGGACGCTTTGGTCTGGCGCTATCCATTCATAGTCCAGGTTCGGACCGCCGTCGCCTTCGGGATACTTGATGAAAGCCGTGTGGATCGCATTGGTGATGAGTATTTCAACCGCCTGGGTCCGACATCTGGTGCCTCCAATATTCGGCAATACTAACCCTAATTGCGGTCAATATCGCCCGGATTTCGTAAGGGCGGACAAACGCAATTTCGTCATCTTGCCTGCCATCGACGGCGTCGCCTCCACACGGAGAGGGAGCCTAACGATGGCAGCCAATGCCCTTGTAGTCCGAAACGTCCAACTGCCACGGTCGCAAAGCGGCCTTCGTGCTGCACAATACGTTCGCATGTCGACCGACAGGCAGCGATACTCGATCCAGAATCAGGCGGCTGTCATTGGGGCATACGCGCATGCTCACAATCTGGCGATTGTTCGGACGTATCCCGACGAAGGTGAGAGCGGACTTCAGCTCAAGAACAGACCTGGTCTAAAGCAGCTGCTCGACGATGTTAGCAGCGGCCGCGCCGACTTCGCGCACATCCTTGTCTACGATGTAAGCCGATGGGGACGATTTCAGGACGTCGATGAGAGCGCTCACTACGAGTATGTCTGCAAGAAAGCGGGCATCAAAGTCGCGTACTGCGCCGAGCAGTTCGACAATGATGGCAGCATGCTCTCAAGCATCGTCAAGAACCTTAAGAGGGTGATGGCGGCAGAGTATAGCCGCGAGCTATCCGTAAAAGTTCACGCTGGTGCGTCCCGGTTTGTGCGAATGGGGTTCAGGTCTGGCGGGTCGACCGGCTATGCTCTCCGAGAGAATTGGTAGATGAGAAGCTGCAGTCAAAGGGGATACTGAACGACGGCGATCGCAAGTATCTTATCACCGACCATGTCAGGCTCAGACCCGGCACAGCCGACGAGGTCGCGGTGGTGAAGTGGATTTTCCAACAGTTCCTTGAGTTGAAGTCCGAAACGGCAATTGCGCGAGAGCTCAATCTGAAAGCCATACCCACTAATTCGAAAGTGCCATGGAATCGCGCTCTAATCGGGAGGATTCTTAGGAACGAAAACTACATCGGAAATCTCATCTATAATCGCCAATCGTGTAAGCTGCGAGAAAAGAAAGTAAACAACCCGCGCGACCTTTGGATCAGGAGCGAGGGCTGTCTTGAACCAATCGGTTAGCCAGACATGTTCTTCAAGG
This sequence comes from Bradyrhizobium sp. AUGA SZCCT0169, assembly GCF_018130085.1. Classification (NCBI taxonomy): domain Bacteria; kingdom Pseudomonadati; phylum Pseudomonadota; class Alphaproteobacteria; order Hyphomicrobiales; family Nitrobacteraceae; genus Bradyrhizobium; species Bradyrhizobium sp. AUGA SZCCT0169. Next base: position 31,117 of record NZ_JAFCMC010000050.1, read on the forward strand.
CGCAGAACGCAATCTTGGACCGTCGCGTTGACATTTCGGAGCCAGAGATGCTGACGCGCCTGCGTCGAACGCTGCTGAAACGAGGGCGGCTTAGTCCCGCGATCATCAACGGAACCGTGGGCCTTCCCTGCGCTAAAACCTACATGGATCATTTCGGCAGCCTGCGCGAGGCCTACGGCCTGATCGGCTATACTTCCAAGCGCGACTGCAACCACATTGATTCCCGCCAGCGTTGGCTGGACCTATTTGCCGGCCTTGCCGCTCAGCTAGCTGATGCGTTCCGAAAGGCATCCGTTAGCTTCATTTCCGATGGCGGCCCGAATTGCCTGCTCGCGAACAAGGAGGGCGTGTCCTTTTTCTTGGCTCGGTGGCGTGGGGGAGAGCGGGAAACATTTTCACCTCATTGGTCTCTCAAGCGCCGAGTTGGCACGCCAGAGGGGTGGATCATCGCCGTCAGATTGGGAGAGCGCAATGAAGCTGTGCTCGACTATCTTTTACTTCGAACCGCGGACGTGACGGGATCGTTGATGAGATTTACGGAAAGGGCCCGCCTGCGTCATGGGCCGGAGAGTTTCGAAACCTTCGATGCGCTAGTGAAAACACTCATCCGGCGTGTAACCAAGCCAGGCCGTGCTTCGCCAGCCAGGCCAGCGCAACGGAAAAAGCCACTGAAATCAACCCGGGCCAAAGGAAAGACCGACCGCGCGCGGCATTGAGGGAGCGCAAATACAGATAAGCCCCGATGAACGTCCCGTAGTTCCTTTTGAAGCTGCCGTTTAGTTTGGATATTTCGACTAATTCAGAAGACCTATCGAGATTCTCGGACATCGCTGGCTCCGTATGCGACTGCTGGACCAGCGCTTCATAAACCAGTGATTTGCCCGACGGGGCAAGCAGAATGTTCGGATTTCCGGAATTTATTTAACTCAAGCCGTCCATACTGCTGCTGAAGCCTCTGCGGCGCCCGGCGCAAGCTCTAAATTCGCCCCGCGGGCGTCACAACGCGCAAGCAGATACGATCACTAGCGGATTTTCGTGCAGCGCTGAAGAGTCGATTCGGCTTCGCCTAGGAACCTTGCCGACCAGCGTTGCGCGCTGGACCACGTAAAGTGCGAGTGATCCCATGTGTACAGGTCATCGATTTGGGGCAACATAACTTTCGCATCTAGAGCGCTCGCCAAGTCGGTTACGAAGGCCTCGGCATCTATAATCGAATTGGGGATAGCGGTTAAGATCACGCAACCTGGCAGAACCCGTGTGACTTCGATCAATCGGCGAGCTTTAACTAAGTCTTCTGGCTTCGGCAATTCTTCGACCTGGCGGCGCGCGAGATCGACCGCGAGATGTCCATACTCATCGGACGTGTACAGGTCGCGCCAAATCCAGGCTCCATTGGTATTGTCTCGATAGATAGCAAGATGCTTCAAGTTGCATAAAGAACGAAAGCGGCAAATCTGCCATCGTATCAAGCTGAAGAGCTTCTTCTCCAACGAGTTAGTCAAAGCTAGAATTTGCCCTATCGCCGTCGGAATATCTGTTGTCTTGGTAAGCAGTTCACCAGCAAAACGGGTTGTGTTGCCGCGGAAGAACGGATCTGCGTTTATAACTATAGCGTCCGGCTTAAGCTGATACTTCTCGATCAACGCGAGTGCAAAATCGAATCGCTCGTCATATCCAAACCCCATCACGTAGTAGGGGACATGACGTGCTCGGAAATAGCTATTCACTTCGTCAGTTGAAAAGGCAACTTGGGTGAGACTGCTGCCGAGGAACAGCACTTTAGCTCGCTTTAGATTCGCAATGGCTTCGCTCTCAAGTCCGAAATAGAAGCCGCCATGCTCGTAGTCACCGTACTGCGTGGAACCACAATAGGCCATAAAAGTGCCGGGCGCCCTGTGTTGAGCGCATCCTAAGGCGTCGAACGACCATGCCATAAATCTTGTTGTTACACCTGCAGCGATAGCAACAAGAAGAACGAATGCTATGTAGATGAACTCCGGACTTCGCTTCATAGTCAAAATCTAAAGTACAAAAAGACAGTAGGCTTTGTTAGAACGCCGGCGACGGCGGCGCCCAATATACATCCGGTCGTGAGCGCCCAGAGCGCCGGGCCGCCATGCAACTAAGAAGCGGGACGCTGATCATCGCGAGGATGCCGGAGCTGGGCCAGATCAGCAACAAGGCTGCCCTGCCTTGCTCGGCGCGGCGCCTTACGATGACGATAGCGGCGGCCGGTGCGGCGAGCGCCACATCAAGGGCGGCCGCCGCAAGGGTCCGCAATCTCTTCTACATGGCTTGTCTCGGGGCCGCGACCCAGCACAACCCCGTGAAAGACTTCTATCGCCGCCTGATCGCCAAAGGCAAGGAGCCGAAGGTCGCGCTCGTGGCCTGTATGCGTAAGCTCATCGTCATCCTCAACACCATGATCGCGAGACGTCAAAAATGGGATGCGAATCTTCATGTGCCAGGCTGACGAGCCGACCGCGCTCAACCTATGGCAGAGCGCCTGCAAAGCCAACAGACCGGTGAGCGGATGGGGTCAAGGCCGCAAGCCGCCGAAGGCGGTGGCGCGCAGCGCCAGCCTTGAGGCCAGCCGATCACAGGTCTACGTCAAAAACACAGTTGCTCCCCGTCCTCCCTAGAGAGACCGCAAAGCAGCTGGCTCGAAGGACAACGGCCATATTGCGAGCCGTTCAACCTTCGAGGCTCCCTACGCTCGACCTGCAACGGAAACGGCGAAGCCGGACGTCGTTCGTACCGTCGCGTGCTGAAACTCAGAGCTAGCGCGGACTGGCGCCAGTCTCCGAACCTCGGCTGCCACTCGTACCAGCGCCCGAACCCGTCGTTGTCTGGCCGGGTTGGCCGGGCGGATGCGCGGAAGCACCCGGCTTTTCCTGCTGCCCCACAAATCCGGATTCTCCGGAGTCGCGGGTCTTGATGCCTTTGTCCGCTTCCTCCTGCAGCTGTTTGTCAGATTGCATCTGCGGCTGGCCAGGCGCCGGCGACTGCTGAGCCAGTGCCGGTACGGCGATGGCGGTTCCAAAAGCGACGGTGATGGCGAGAATTGAGGTTCGCATGAGCTATCCTCCTATGGTTTTCCCCTCCGCACAACGCGCGAGATTGAGTTGGTTTCCTGGGAGAATTGTGAACATCTCGCTGAAGCGCGTCAAAGTCCTGCACCTGCGGCGGCAACGTCCCAGCTCGTCTTTGGTGCCTCCCATGACTGCAGCTTTCAGGCGGCGAGGGCTTGCCGATCTCGCGCAGTGCCTGAAACGCGGCATGCAATTTGCTGCCATTGCGTCAGATAGTATCCAGTGGCCTTCGGAGAAAAGATAAAGCCGCATGTGACAAAATTTGTCCGCTGCCTCTTTTGGCCGAGTTCAGTTTGACATACCTTCACACACTACGTTCGCCCGAAAGCATCAGTGCAGAACGCGAGACGAAAATGTCATCGCCTTCAGATCAGACGCGGCGCACCATTATCCTGACCGCCCTCGCCACCGCGGTGCACGCGGCTGCGCCAGCACCGGTCGCTGCCGAGGAGGAGCGGCCTGGCAGCGACCTGCGACCGCAAAAAGCCGACGTCCTGGTCTTCGCCGAAGGGGATAATGCGGGCGAAGTGATCAAGCCGCAGGATCTAAAGCCCGGCGGACCGTTCGTGCGCGCCTGGCCAAAGGATCCCAAAACCTCGGTGATCCGCAAGGGCTCGCGGCTTAATGAGGTGGTGGTCATAAAGCTTGATCCGGCCGAACTTGATGACGACACGCGCGCGCGGGCGGCTGACGGGATCGTTGCGTATTCGGTGATTTGTTCCCACGCCGGGTGCCCCATCACGGCTTGGGGGAAGGCAGCGCAGGGCGACAAGGACGTCCTTAAATGCGTTTGTCATAATTCCGAGTTCGACCCCCGGAAAAGCGCGCAAGTCGTGTTCGGACCGGCGCCGCGGCGCCTTGCGGCACTTCCCTTGGCGGCGGCCGACGGTTCGCTCACCGTCGCTGGAACATTCATTGGAAAGGCAGGAGTACAGCAAGGAGGATGAACGTGACGGCCGCCCGCATCGGATGCCGCACATCTATAAAAAAGGAAGAAATCAAACAGGGAGGTAGCGTCTATGAGCATGAAGCAATGGCTATTGTCGAGCTTTGTCGCGTCCACGTGCCTGTTTTCAATCGCTGCCGGTGCCGGCCCGATTGAGAAATACACCCCAGTGACAGCCGACCGCCTGAAGAACCCGGAACCCGGCAATTGGATGCTCTATCGCCGAACCTACGACGGCCAGGGATACAGCCCGCTCGATCAGATCAACACCTCGAACGTGAAAGACCTGGTACCGGCGTGGACCTTTTCGACCGGCGTGCTTGAAGGTCACGAGGCTCCGCCGATCGTAAACAATGGCGTGATGTTCGTCGCGACCCCACAGGGCCAGGTGATCGCCCTCAACGCAAAGACCGGCGATGAGTACTGGCGTTACAAACGTCAGCTCCCCGACGATCTCTTCCAATTGCACCCGACCAACCGCGGGGTGGGATTGTGGCAAGACAGGCTGTACCTGGCTACAACGGATGACCATGTGGTCGCGCTCGATGCCAAAACGGGCAAAGTCCTCTGGGATACCAAAGTCCAGGACTACAAAAAGGGTCAGTACCTGACCCTGATGCCGCTGATTGTCGACGGAAAGGTTATTGTCGGTGCCGCCGGCGGTGAATTCGGCGTACGGGGCTACGTCGTCGCCTATGATGCCAATGACGGCAAAGAATTGTGGCGGACCTTCACCATTCCCGGCCCAGGTGAGCCCGGCCATGATACCTGGAGCGGCGACGACTGGAAAACCGGCGGCGGCTCTGCGTGGATGACAGGCAACTACGATCCCGACACCAGGACCATCTACTGGGGCGTGGGCAACGCCGCACCTTGGCCGGGAGACACTCACCCCGGCGACAATCTCTACACAACCTCGGTGCTAGCACTCGACCCCGATAGCGGTAAAATCAAAACCTATTTCCAGTACCATCAGAACGATTCCTGGGATTGGGACGAAGTGGAGGCGCCAATACTGGTCGACCTGCAGAGGGATGGTCGCATCTTTAAGAGCCTAATCCATCCGGGACGCAACGCGATCTTCTGGATACTCGAGCGCAAGCCGGACAGCATCAAGTATGTGGCCGGTTGGCCCTATGTCTATACCGACGTCTGGAAGGGCATTGAGCCCGAGACGGGCAGGCCGATTGTCGATCCGGCCCACAAGCCGGTTATTGGCAAGCGGGTTGAGTTCTGTCCGTCGTTATGGGGCGGCAAGGATTGGCCGTCGGCGGCCTATAGTCCGAAGACCCGCTTTGTCTATGTGCCCGCCAACGAGAATTTCTGCGGCGGCTTTACCGGCGAGAAGGTACCGTTGGTTCCCGGTCAGCTTTGGCTCGGGACCAAGCCCGAAGATATCGGTCTGAAGGTTCGCGCCGGCGCTACTCATTTTGGCGAGCTGCAGGCGTGGGATCCGGCCACGGGAAAGAAGGTCTGGTCGCATATTTTCCCCAGATCGCATCTGTTTGGTTCGGTGACGGCCACCGCTGGCGACCTCGTCTTTGTCGGAGGTACCAACGATCGGATGTTCCACGCCTTTCATTCAAAGACAGGCGAACTGCTATGGCAGCAGAAGACCAATTCCGGCATCGTGGGTATGCCGGTGGCCTACGAAGTCGACGGCACTCAGTATATCGCCATCCAATCTGGGTGGGGTGTAGACGCCCAGCGCATCCAGGATGCCCTGACGACCAACAACATCGGTATCGAGAACAACGTCCCGCAAGGCGGCGTCGTCTGGGTATTTGCCCTCAAGAAGTAACAGCCAAAGGTAATTGCGCGAAGACGGCAACGAAGTGGCAAGAAAAAGCGGCGGACGAAAGTCCGCCGCTTTCAATTTGGCTTATTTGCTTATTTGCCCTTGGTATCGACCTTCTGCTTTTCGTCCTCGTTCATTTTCTTTACCACGGGATCGCGACTGGCTTCGCCGGTGGTCTGGGTTGTCGTGGCCGGCGGGCTTTCATTTGGCATCGAGGTTTGCCCCGGCGGTGTCGTTGCCGGCCGCGTTGCCGTTGCGCTCGGCGGCGATGTCGTTTGAGCGGTCGCCGCCTGTGCATTCAATAGAAGCACGCTCGACAGTAGCGACACCGCGAGCGCCGTTGGATTGGGTTTCATCGATCTGACTCCTCTCGGCCACGGAAAACGGCCCGTGCGGCCTAACGTTCCCCTTACGCCTCCAATTGCTTGCCGATCGGCAGTGCGCGGATGCGCTTGCCGGTCGCGGCGAAGATCGCGTTGATCAGCGCGGGCGCAAAGGGCGGCACGCCCGGCTCGCCAACGCCGCTGGGCGGCGTGTCGGGGCCGGCAGGCACGATGTAGACGTTCGTTACGGCAGGAGATTCGTCGATCCGGAGCAATGGGCAATCGTCGAAATTGCCCTGTTGCACCTTGCCATCCTTGAAGGTAACCGCGCCATGTTTGGCGAGGCTCAGGCCCATGATCGCGGCACCCTCGATCTGCGACTGTATGCGCTCCGGATTGACGAAAGTGCCGCAATCGATCGCGGTATCGACTCGGGGGATGGTGAGCTTGCCCTTGTCGTCAACGGCTACCTCGACGATCGTCGCGATATAGCTGACGAAGCTGCGGTGCGCGGCAATGCCTAGCCCGTGTCCCTTGGGGACGGACCGCCCCCAGCCGCCCTTGTCTGCGACCAGCTCGACGACCTTGCGAAGACGGGCGGTGTCGATCGGATAGCTGTCATAGGGCTCGCCATAGTTCCAGAGGTCTTTCACCGAGTCGAGTTTGAGGATCCGCGGGGAGCCGATCAGTTGCAGCAGCATGTCCTTTTGATCGCGGTTGGTGGCATGGGCGATTTCAGCGACCATGGACTGCACCGCGAAGGCGCGCGGGATATTCGACACGGCTCGGAACCAGCCGATGCGGGTATGCGCGGCCGCTTCTGGATTTTCGCACTGGACGTTGGCGATCTCGAAGGGCATGTCGACCAGCCCCATGCCGAGTTCAAACGGCGCCTGATGCCGCGCACCGGCGGCAAATGTCGAGGCGATGCTCGGCGCGACGCTGCGATGCCGCCACGCCGTCACCTTGCCGCTCTTGTCGAGGCCGGCCTCGATGCGTTCCACCGAGACGGTGTGCAGGAAGCCGTTGCGAATATCGTCTTCGCGCGTCCATTGCACCTTTACGGGGGCGCCGAGCTCCTTTGAAAGCAGGGCCGCTTCGAGGGCGAAATCGCACTTCGACTTGCGCCCGAAGCCGCCGCCGAGCAGGGTGACGTTGACGGTGACATTCTCCTGGGGAATGCCAAGCGTTTTGGCGACGTCCTCGCGCGTTCCGCCCGCGCTTTGCACCGGCCCCCAGATCTCTGCCCTGTCGCCCTTGACGTCCGCGACTGCAACCGGCGGCTCCATGGCGACATGGGCGAGATGCGGCAGATAGTACTCACCCACGATCACTTTGTCGGCGCCCTTCAAGGCGGCTTCCACGTCACCCTCCTTGCGTACCAACAAGCCGGGCTTCCGTGCGGCTTCCTCGAGTTGGGTCCGATAGGTGACCGAGTCGTATTTTCCGTTGGCGCCGTCGTCCCAGACGATCTTCAAGGCGTCGCGGCCCTTGATCGCCGCGCCGGTATTGCGCGCGATCACCGCGACCCCGCCGAGCGGCTGGAATTTTGAAGGCCACGGCCAGCCCTTAACTTCCATGACTTTCTCGACGCCGGAAACCTTCATCGCCTCGGCCCCGTCAAACGACACGACCTTGCCACCGGTCACTGGCGGGCGGGCAATGACGGCGTATTTCATGCCGGGCAGGCGAACGTCGCCGCCGTAACGCGCGGTGCCCACCGTGATGTCGCGGAGATCGACCATGCTGATCTGGCCCTTGCCCAGATAGCGGAAATCCTTCGGATCTTTCAGCCTCAGGCCTTCGACACTCGGCACCGACTCCTTGGCGGCATCGGCCGCCAGGTCGCCAAAGCCAATGCGGCGTCCGCTCGCGCTGTGGACGACCTCGTGATTGACCGCCTTCACTTCGGTGGCCGGCACGCCCCAGCGTTTTGCCGCGGCGGCTTCGAGCATCGTGCGGGCCGAGGCGCCGATCTGGCGCATCGGCATCAGGTAGTGCCGCGTGCTCCGCGATCCGTCGGTATCCTGGTTGCCGAATTTGACCTCGTCGCCAAGCGCCTGCTGGATGCGAACGCGCGACCAGTCGGCTTCCATCTCTTCGGCAACGATCATCGGCAGGCTGGTGCGGACGCCGGTTCCCATCTCGGCGCGGTGTGCGACGATTGTGACAATGCCGTCCGGTGCGATCGAGACGAACACGCGCGGGTTCACCACGGTACCGTGCGGCATCTTGTCCGCGCCGGTCTGATACGCGGCAAAGCCGGGGCGTGACATCACGGGTGCGGCGAGCACGAAGCCGCCGGCTAGCCCGAGGCCTTTGAGGACGCTACGGCGTGAAACGTTGTCGACCTTGATGTATCGCTCAAAGCCACGGAGCTTTTTGGGATTTGTGATGATGTTCATGATCACACCCCCGTCGAAGCGAGATGGACTGCGTTTTCGATGCGTTGATAGCAGCCGCAACGGCAGATATTGCCCGCCAGCGCTTCGCGTATCTGATCGTGGTTCGGTCTTGGATTTTCGATGAGGAGTGCTGCGGCCTGCATGATTTGGCCGGTCTGGCAAAAGCCGCATTGCGGGACATTAAGCTGACGCCAGGCTTTCTGGACCGCGTGATCGCCAGTCGGATGAAGGCCCTCGATGGTCGTAACCTCCCGGCCGGCCACGTCAGAAACCGAGGTGATGCAGGCGCGAACGGCCTGCTTGTCGACGATAACAGTGCATGAGCCGCACAGAGCCTGGCCGCAGCCGTATTTCGTGCCCGTCAAGCCGGCTTCATCGCGGAGAAACCAGAGTAATGGAAGATCCGGGTCGCCGTCCCAGTTCTGTTCCTGACCATTGATCTTCAATTTGATCATGATGTCCCTCGCTCTTCATAAGCTGCTGGTGTCGTGAGCGAGAACCTGTTTCCCAGAGATCCCTGCATGATCTCAAGCAAACTGACCTCGCTGAGAAACTGCAGACTGCACCGTAAGGTCTGTTTGAATGTCTGCCTCGCGGGCCCACCCTTCTTTTTGACTATTGCTTTATTCAAGGGAGTTTCAGGAAGCTACAACAAAGCTGGGCGAATAGAATTCACAATGCCTTGTTTGCTTTTGCAGGAGCTGGGCCCTCCTCGAAGCGCGGGCTTTTTTTGGTCAGGAGCCCTTACGCAGCAGCCCAGCCGCAGATCATTGGCCTCAGCGGTATAGTCCCAGTGCTGTGGGAGGACTGGGAGGACCAAATCAAACGTTAGGAGGTGACATGCCGGGCACACGCTGATCGACTTCCGCTCTTGGGCACCTTTGAGACGTGCCGACCGACGCTGAGAACGTCCGCTAATCGGGGTGGACCGGAAGCCTCCGTCAGATAGTCAGAACGACGCGAATGACTCGAAGCGGACATAGGCCGGCCTAAATCCCGCAGTGCGGCGGCCCGCTGCTGCTCATTCCCGTTTCATATTGCCCGCCAAAATCACCCTGCTCCACTTCTTGACCTCGTCGGAGATCAGTTTGGCGAAGTCGGCGGGCGACCCGCCAAGAATCGTGCCGCCCAGATTGGCAAGCCGCGTTTGGAGTTTCGGATGGGCGATGCTGACGTTGACCTCCTTGTTCAGCTTTTCGATGACTTCTTCCGGCGTGCGCTTTGGACCGCCAATACCGAACCATGCACTTGCCTCGTAACCCGGCAAGGTTTCGCCCAGAGCTGGAACGTCCGGCAATATTGGCGAGCGTGCCACCGTCGTTACCGCCAGGGCGCGGAAATTGCCGGCCCTGACATATTCGATCGATGAGAGTAGCGGGCCAAAATAGAGCTGCGCTTCGCCGGTGAGAAGGGCAGGAAATACCTGCGAGCCCCGATAAGGCACGTGAAAGAGATCGACGCCGGCCATCGTTTTGAACATTTCGCCGGCCACGTGCGGCAGAGATCCGATCCCGGATGACGCTATATTGACCTTGCCGGGATTAGCCTTCGCGTAGGCGATGAACTCCGCGACCGTTTTGGCGGGAACCGATGGGTGGACCTCCATGACCAACGGCACACGAACGATACCTGCGATCGGCGCGATATCGCGGATGAGGTCGAAGTTAAGCTTGAGCATGGTCGCATTTATCGCATTTGCTGCGGTAGCCAACAGCAGCGTGTAGCCGTCCGGGGATGCCCGCACGACCGCCTCAGCTGCGATGCTGCCGCTAGCGCCGCTGCGGTTCTCGACAACAAATGACTGTCCAAGTCGCTCCGACAGCGATTGACCGATTAATCGCGCGACGATGTCAGGTGCTCCGCCGGCGCCAAAGCCTTCGAGCAGGTGCACCGGTCGCGTCGGGTAGCTCTGCGCGCTAGCGAACCGGGATAATGCCGGAAGCGTGGCAGCGGCCGCTGCCAGATGCAGGAATTGACGGCGTGGAACTTTCATTGCGGCCTCCCAAAACTGCTGGCGTGCGAAGTCCCTGCGGAGCCGCACGGGAGGCCGCACACGCAGACGTCGGTTTGATTTCGATGCGCGCCTGCCGACGGCATAAGCGCTGCGGCTGCCCGCCGGGATGAACCGGCGGGCTTCTGCCTATCTTCTGATCGGTATATTTCAACCTATGCTGCGCTCTTTGCAGGCGCTGCACCTTCCATCGCGCCGATCTGTTTCAACAGTGTGAGCATATCGAAATAGTGCGACGAGCTCTTAATCTTTTCACCTTCGACCCGGAAGACTTCGCAAGCTGGCACTTCGATCGGCTTATTCGATGCCGGAATGGCACCGGTCGGCGTCTGCAGCGGCCCGGTGTGAACGCCCTTCCATACGAGTTCTAAGACGGCGGTATCGTCGCTGACAAACTCCCGTATGAATGTGGCCTTGGAGTCGGGGAAGGCGGCGGCCCAGCCCTGGAAGGCCTCGATGATCTGACCGGAGCCCTCCAAGCGACGGTTCGTTGCCTTTTCGTCATACACGGCGTCGGCAGCCAACAAGTCTCTCGTCTTGTTCCAGTCCTTCTCGTTGTATGCGGTAATTGCGGCTTTTGCGATTTCAATGACGTTCGCCATGGTTGATCCTCCAACCGAAGCCAAAACCTCGCCTAAAAGCAAGAGTATCTTCGCTTTTGGCACGGCGTTAGGCGCTGAGCATCGCCCCCAGCCCATCCTGAGTTTGCATTGGATGCGCCTGAGCTCAACCGCGAGCATTTGACCTGTTCCCGCTCCGAAGATTTCGCACACGTTGGCACCGAGGCGCTGCCGCAGCGGAAAGCCGCTGGCATGCAGAGTCGACGTCGCCGCGCGCTGAAACGCTCCTCATTGACCAGGCTATTCAGCACTTCGGGCGAAAGCGTTTCGAGTGCAGACTGACTCCTCCGCGTCCTGGTTAATCCTTATCGAATATTTGTTACCGTCCTGACAGCCAATGCTCCAGTTATCGACCCCGGATTCAGTGCCGCCTTGATACCTGGTCCGAACAACAACATCACAAGCCTGCCTTTTATTTTTCAGAACGACGGTCCAGAAAGCGAGATGCTGCGCCTGATCCAGTGCAAGTAGCCTCGTCGTCGTTTGGTTAGCGGCATGGGCCGTTTTGAAAGGCTCGGGTGCTACGGCCTTGGATAGCACGGTTGATGTAGCGGCATTCGCCTTTTTCAATTGCAGATCAGCATCCAGAACAAACCAAACAACCGGCCATGTGACGACGAAGCTCGCGGCAGCCGCTAAGAAAAAAATGAGTGACCGCTTCAGCATTTCTCTCCCTCCCGGAAATCGAGACATTGGCGGCGATCGCAGTCGCGAGGCCGCAGAAACCTGAGGAATCAAAGTACTTCGCGAACAACGCCGCCAGCTGCAATCCGTGGCGTGCTGGGCTCGAAACTTCGATGAGTGGCTCATCGAGGGTGTCGCCAGCGGCAACGGGATTCAGGCAGGCACTAACGTGTCGCAAAAAGGTGAAGGTGGGGCTGACTAATTACCTTTGGAACCGTATCAGCTCGGCTCGAATCGTTGCGTGTCGTTGCGTCGCGGCGGGCAGCGTAGCGCCGAGAGGCGTGACCCGGCATCCATCAATGGATGTCAAATTCGGTCACACGCGACCGGATCGAAGAGCAAAGCATGATCCGGTAGGCGACAAATTCAATTCACGAATTATGAACGCGTGGAGGTTTAGCAGAACGGCTGGGCTAACTAACGGAGGTGCAGGCTCCGTTGTTGCCGCCGCTGATCTCGATCCATCGGATTTATCAGTGATTCAGCGCGCGCTCGTTAGCATCGCGCAAAGTAAATTATGTCAGATCGGTATGACGCGCAGAGCGAGAAGGAACGTCCTGGCACGTTTGAGTCATGCCGTCGGCCCCGAAGAATGTCTGCTTATCGGGAAGGACCGGAGGTGCGGCCGGCGGTCAGAATGACGCGATTGACCCTGAGCGGTCATTCTCCTTAAGGGCGCCAGACGAATAGAGGCTCTGGATGAGCAGTTTCCTCCGAGGGGGCGAGCGGCTACAGCGATCAATGCTGGTCAACGCAGCTGACCCATAACCAACATCGCGTTGAGGTTCAGCACGCATGCCTTGGAGACAGAATGGGCTAATAATTGCTGACGGAAGCAGTGCTTGGGGGTATCCTGAAGCTAATACATAGCCAAGACGTACGTCGAAACTCTGCGAGGGCCAATAATATGGCAGAACTTCGCGAGTGGCTTGAGGTGCGAGGACTGGAGCGCTACGCGGACGCGCTACTGGCTCAGGACATCGAACTCGACATCCTGCCCCAACTGACTGAGTCAGACCTGACGGCGGCCGGTCTGCCTGTGGGTGCGCGCAAGCGCCTGCTCCAGGCGATTGAGGGACTGCGCGACCTCTCCGACGCAGCGTCAATGGTTTCGCCGCCGATCGTTCCGACAACGGAGCCGGCAACTGAAGCGGAACGACGGCAGCTGACCGTGCTTTTTTGCGACGTCGTCGGCTCGACCCACCTCGCTGAGATGTTAGATGCGGAAGATCTGCGAAATCTGCTGCTGTCATTTCAGAAGATATGCGCAGAGGTGGTTCAGCGCCACGAAGGGCAAATCGGCCTTTTCATCGGCGATGGCGTGACCGCCTATTTCGGTTATCCGAGGGCCCACGAGGATTCCGCTCAGCGTGCAGTCCAGGCGGGCCTCGACATCATGGCTGGATTGACGGAGCTTGGGACAGAAGGTCTCGAAGCCCGCTGCGGTGTCCACACTGGCCCGGTTGTGGTCGGCGAAATGGGCGTTGGTAAGAAGCGCCTTTGTGATGGCCTCGTTGGCGAAGCGCCAAACATTGCCGCACGACTGCAAGGCTTGGCACCGCCGGGTAGCCTGGTCATGAGCGAGGCGACGCGGCGCCTCGTGGACGGCTTCTTCGAGGTTGAGCCGCTTGGCCCGCAAATGCTCAAGGGCGTCAGCGCACCGATTGCGATCTATCGGGTGCTGCGCCCCAGCGCCGCGCCCAATCGCTTTGAGGCGAGAGGTGGACAATTTCTGACCCCACTCGTCGGCCGCGAGACCGAACTCGGCTTTCTCACCAAGCGGTGGGTGAACGCGATGGAGGGCGAGGGCCAGGCCGTGCTGCTGCAGGGAGAAGCCGGCATCGGCAAATCCCGCTTACTTCAAACGCTGCGCATGCAGCTTCGCGAAACGCCGCACGCCGAGATTGTCATTTATTGTTCTCCGCAACATCAGACCAGCGCGCTTTGGCCGGTGATCCAACAGTTGCATCGGGCGCTGGGGTTTGCCGGCGAAGAGGATGACGTCGTCGCTCGGCGCGAGCGCCTCCGACACTTTCTTGGCGATCTCGATTTGGACAATGCCGATGTGGTCGAACCGCTCGCCATGCTGCTGGGTCTTTCTGCGGACCAGGGATGGGATGCGAGCCCAGCGGATCCTGAACGAGTTCGCCGAGCTGTCTTCGCTGCCCTGTCGCGGATTAGCTCCGCGATGCAGCGGCGCAGCCCGGTGCTTGTGGTTGTCGAGGATGCCCATTGGATTGATCCCTCGACAGCAGAACTTGTCGGTCAGATGCTCACTGACATGTCGTCCCAACGGCTTTTCGTTCTGCTGACCGCCCGACCGGAGTTTCGGGCGCCGTGGTCGAACTCGTCGCAGATGGTGACCTTGCCGCTCGCCAGGCTCAGCCGCCGTGAGACCGAAACGATGATTCGTGGCGTCGCGCCCGATGATCTGCCGGCAGCCATGGTGGCGCAATTGGTCGCCAAGACCGACGGTGTGCCGCTATTCATCGAAGAGCTCACCAAATCGGTCGCCGAGAGTAGGAGTAATTTCGGCTTAGGCGCGGCCATCGAGATCCCTGCGACTTTGCAGGCCGCGCTTCACACCCGTTTGGATCGTCTGGCGCCGATCCGGCAAATCATTCAGGTGGCGGCGCTTTTGGGCCGCGTGTTCGATGCCGATCTTCTAACAGCGGTGAGCCAGCGAGACGCTGCTACGGTCAAACGGGCATTGCACGACCTGATCGAGGCTGAGCTTATCTATCCGCGAAGAAATCCCCAGTGCGAAACCTATCAGTTCAAGCACGCACTAATCCAGGACGCGGCCATCGAGACCCTTCTTCGTAACCAACGGGCCCAATGGCACCGCCAGATCGCGGTTGCCCTGGTCGAGCTTCGCGCCGATGCGGTCGAGCGAAACCCGGAGCTCGTGGCCCACCATCTTCAGGAAGCCGGCGATTGGGGTGGCGCGCTCGAATACTGGCAAAAGGCGGGACTGGCCGCCATGGCCAGGGCTGCCAGCCGGGAGGCGGTCTCGCACTTTGCCAATGCGATCAATTGCAGCGAGAGACTTGGCGATGTGTCCGGCGGCGCCGAGCGGATAACACGTCTCCATCTGGCGATGGCCACTGCCTTGATGCAGGCCGAAGGATATCGTTCCAACCGCCTTGGCCAGGAGCTTGAAGATGCACGTCGTGCCGCTGCGAAAACGACATCGGTCGAATTGCAGTGTGAAGTCGTGCTTTCGCTCAGTCCGTCTTTTTATGCCACGGGGCGCAATCGCGACGTTCTGACGCTCGCCGATGAACGGCTGGAAAATAGCGCCGATCTGCTACCTCCGGCGTATGTGAGCGGTCTTTGGTCGACAAAGGGGATTGCTCATTTCAATCGGGGAGAATGGCGCTTCGCGATCGAAGCCCTGCGTAAGGCCGGAGATCTGATTGATCGGACTGACGCCAGCCGTCGTATATCAATGGGCGGCGGCGCGGATCAACTCATCGCGATCCAGGCCTACCTTTTCCGATCGCTGGTTGCGATGGGTCTCATTGATGAGGCCGTCGAAACGACAGAGCAGTTTGTTCAAACTATCGACTGGATTGAGAAGCCCTTCGACATCACCTGGGCACTCCTGGTTAAGTGCGAATTATGTGCGCTACTCGGGCACAACGAGGCGCTACTGGAGAACGCTACGAAGGCTATCGAGATCAGCGAACGGCATGGTTACATAGCCCGGCGAGGCAATGCCCTTATATGGCGCGGCCATGCGCGCTCGCGATTGGGCAAACTGGATGCCGGTATCGACGATGCCCGCGAGGGTATGATGATTTGGCGCGGCCAGGGCGTCGTATTTCATACCCCAGAGCGAACATGCTGGCTGTGTGACCTTCTGGTGCGGGCGGGTCGCCTCGACGAGGCATCGCAACTGCTGGATGGGGTCGACGCCCTCGTTATCGATACCGACGAAGCATGCGTCTTGGCTGAATGCATCCGCATTCGTGGCCAAATCGCCACTTGCGGAGATGATCTGACCGGCGCGGTGCGCCTCTTCGAAAAAGCGATTGCTATTTCCAAGCGGCAGGAAGCGCGACTATTCGAGCTCCGCGCTACAGCACAACTAGCATCAGTTCTCGCCGACCAAGGTGATGTTCAGGAGGGTGAGAGGCGCCTGCGTGCCATCATCGACGCATTCGACACCAAACACCCAATCGTCGACCTCGTTGCCGCACGAAAGGCATTGCAAACGTTGCGCCGATAGATTCGCGCCTCCGCGCGGGTGCGTGGATTGAGGCAGCCTCCGAAGCAGATGGTCTTCTGTTGTTGGTACAAATGCAAGTCCCGCGATCTACACCGCCGCTATCGGAGGTACAGCGGAAATGGCTCGGACATCGTAAACCCGACGCGATTGACCCGGATGTCGCCCTGATCAGCTATCGAGGCCGAACCGGAGGCCATTATCATTCGCTACCCGAACGCGAAGTGCTAGGCTTTCGGCATTCATCAAGATCGCCAGTGCCGATGTCGTGAAGCCCATCGGGGGTTCCACCGGCGGCTTCCGCGCCCAGCTTTGCAAAGGCATCACGAACGGAGGGCTTGGCGAGCGCCTTGTTGATGGCGACGTTGAGTTGCGCGACGACTTCCTTGGGCGTCCCGCGCTTCACCGCAAAGCCGGTCCAATCCTCCACGACGAGCGAAGGAAATCCTGCCTCGACGATAGTGGGGACTTCACTGAGCGCCGGCACGCGTTTCGGTCCTGTAACGGCCAGCGCACGCAGCTTGCCGGTCTTGATCAGATTGATGACCGGCAGCATGGTCATAAACATGAATGCGTTGGTGCCGTTGAGCAGATCACCAATGGCCTGAGGAAATTGCTGATAAGGCACGTGCTGCGCCCGCACGCCGGTCTGCAGTTTGAATTGTTCACCGATGAGATGCGCGGGTGTCCCGAATCCCCCGGAGGAAAACGTTAGTTTGTCAGGCTGGCTTTTTAGAAGTGCGACAAGTTCTGCGACGGTGTTCGCCGGCACTGACGGATTTACTACCAGCACGTTGTAGGACACCGAAGCTTTAATCACCGGCTCGAAATCAGTGTCGAAATGATATGGGATATTTGGAACCAGTGATGGCGCAGCGGCTGACGGCACTGACATGGCAAAAAGAGAGCGCCCATCCGCCGGCTGGGTCATAACATCATTGGCTGCAATCGTAGTCACGCCACCCGGTCGGTTCTCCACAATCACACGCCAACCTTCGGCTTCTGATAACTCCTTGGCGACGATGCGGCTTATGATGTCGGGGGGGGCGTGCTCGCAGAGTTCGGGGCTACGAAACGGATTGTCCCGGAAGGAAAGGATTGCTGTTGTGCCCCAGCCGCAATCCCACTGGCGGCCCAAACGAGTGCTGTAACAAAGGCGAGCAACGGGCGGATCGATAGCTGGATCATGGATCGAACTCCTGCGCTGGGGATCGCGGTTCGCGACATCGCCACTGTCGGCCCATTTGGTGCGGGCGGGCTATCGAAATCGACGTGCATTCCGCGCTGTGGAATGCTACGTTCCGCAATGAGGAACGTAAAAGCTGGGCAATACGATGGTCGATGGTCCTATCATCAAAAGTCTGGAGCGTGGCCTGCGCGTGCTTCAGGCGTTGCAAATGCAGCCGGACTCGTCGCTGCACGAACTGCACACCCTCACCCGCATCTCCAAGCCGAGCTTGTTACGGATTCTACATACGCTGGCGCGATCGGCGGTGGTTACAAGGCGCGTCGCTGACGGACGCTATCGTATCGGATCGAACCTTTCCCACACGCCATCGCGCCGCGAGCATCGCGACCGCATCGCGGAAGCCGCTGCGCCGGTGCTGGAACGACTTTGTCAGCGCGCCTCGTGGCCGTCCGATTTGATGGTGCCCTCGGGAGATCACATGGAAATACGGGAAACCACCCGAACCCGGAGTCCTTTTCTGTTGCAGCAGGAACGCATCGGATGGCGGGTGAACTGGCTACTTAGTGGCGTCGGCAGGGCTTATCTTGCTTTTTGTCCCGCCAAGGAACGACAGCGCGTGATCAATTTGCTGCGTTCATCTTCCAGGCCCGAGGACCGTCTGGCGCGCGAACCCGAACGGTTGAACGCGATTCTGGCGGAGACACGGGCACGCGGATACGGAACGCGCGATGCAATCCATGTCGGAGGACATTATGGCGAGCCACCCCATGCGGATGGTCTGCTGGCGATCGCGGTGCCGCTGCAAGATAGCGGCAGAGTTATTGGCGCCATCAATATGCTGTGGCTGCGCCCCGCCTTTAGCGTAGAAGCATTTGCGGCGCTGTATTTGCAGGATCTTCAGGCGGCCTCGGTGGAAATCGTGGACTCGTTGCGAAAGCGCGCGCGTCGTTGAGTCTGTTCAAGAGCGGGCTAGCGCATAGCCGATTGTCTGTTACTGGCACGAAGCGGAAGAGCCCGGCCGATCTGGCGATGTCCGTTGGCGGGGGTAGACCGGAAGTGGCTGGCCGACCGTCAACCGAAGCGATTGACCCGGAGCGGACATTCGCTATAGCGGGATGCTTGCAGGCTGATATGCTCTGCATCCAGTGCGCTTGACGCTCCTGGCAATCTTTGCGACCCGCCCGGTGGTTCGGGGGAGGCCAACATGAATGACCTTGCTTTACCTGAGACGCGCTATGCTCTCAGCGGCGACGTCAATATCGCTTATCAGACGATGGGTGCGGGACCTGTCGATATCATCATCGTTCCCGGTCTCGTTTCGCATGTTGAATTCATGCACGAGATACCCGGTTATACTGCATTTCACCGTCACCTTTCGACATTCGCCCGCGTCGTCACTTTCGACAAAAGAGGCCAAGGACTATCGGATCGAATATCCGACGCGCCTTCGCTTGAGCAGCGGATGGATGACGTTCGCGCGATCATGGATACCATCGGTTCTAAACGAGCAACACTCTTTGGACATTCCGAAGGTTGCCCGATGGGCGCGTTATTCGCTGCAACCTATCCAGAACGCGTATCCCACCTGATCCTCTTTGGGGGTTTCGCGGTGTCTGCAATGTTGCCGATTGATATAGAGGAACGAATTGCGCAGCGCGTGAAGCTTTGGGGCACTGGCGATATCATCAAAACACTCTCACCGAGCCAAGCAACGAATCAGAACGCCATAAATCAGTTTGCCAAGTTCCAGCGATTGTCAGCCAGCCCCGGAGCGATCAAGGCAATCTCGTTATTGAACGCCCAAATTGATGTCAGAGCAATACTTCCGAACGTACAAGTTCCGACACTTGTGCTTCATCGCGGAGGGGATGCTCAGGTTCCCATCGAGCTTGGTCGCAACCTAGCGGCGCAAATCCCGAATGCCAAATTCATCGAATACTCTGGTCAAGATCATCTTTACTTTTTTGGCGACGTGGAGGCGTTGCTTGGGGACATCGAGGAGTTCGTCACTGGACATCGCCAGAGTTTATCGGCTGATCTTGACCGCGTTCTGGCCACTGTCTTGTTCACCGATATTGTCGATTCGACGTGCAGCGCTGCCGCGATAGGCGATCAGGCATGGCGGAGATTGCTGGACAGTCACGATCAGTTAGCCATTCAAACGGTCGAAAAGTATCGCGGGACTTTGGTCAAGACGACAGGCGATGGAATTTTGGCAACGTTTGATGGACCGGGCCGCGCGGTCCGCTGCGCTTTGTCGCTCGGGGCGGCCTCAAAGCAGATGGGCTTGCCGCTACGTGCGGGTCTCCATACCGGCGAAATTGAAATCAGAGGTCGGGATATCGGAGGAATAGCCGTTCACGCTGCAGCTCGCGTCATGGCGCAGTGTCAGTCCAACGAAGTTCTCGTTTCGAGAGTTGTCACTGACCTGGTGGCCGGAGCGGGTCTGAAATTCTCCGAGCGCGGGACGCGTGAACTCAAGGGCCTGCCGGGTCGATGGGATTTATTTGCTGCGAGCGCTTAGTACATGTCTGTTGTTGGCACCTTTGAGACATGCCCGCCTATCCTGAGAATGTCCGTTCACCGGGGTAGACCGGAAGTCGCCGTGGTCCGGTCAAACTGACGCGAATGACCCCTGAGCGGAAGTGGCGCGCGTTGATTTGCTGAGCAAACTTCTTCCTAGGCTGGTCTAAATGACCGGTTTGCCGACGCGCCCCCAACTCAATCTTTTGTCGGACGCGTTTATCGCCGCCGACTTTCCGCCAGCGTAATAGCGCCAGCAGCCACCAGGACAATGACGATGACGCTGGCAAGCGCCTCCACCGAGGCCAGGGTGTCGTACCAGTTGTTCCAAAGCTCAAGCATGCGCTGGCCTCTATCGAGC